>DATKQH010000239.1:0-71981 GCA_035532775.1 Streptosporangiaceae bacterium | reverse complement strand
TCTCGGTGGTCGAGTCCTCGCTGGCTGCGGGCCAGGGTGAGGAGCGCCTCGATCAGCTGTTCCTGTTCCTTCCCGGCGTCGAGGACCTCCTCGCAGGTGGTGCGGAGAGAGTCGAGGGTGAGGGCGGGGTCGGCGAGAGCCACCTGGAGCATCGCCCGGCCCAAGGTGAGCGGGGTGCGCAGCTCGTGGGAGGCGTTGGCGACGAATCGTCGCTGGGCGTCGAACGCGCCCTCCAGCCGGGTGAGCAGCCCGTCAATCGTGTCGCCCAGCTCCTTGACCTCATCGCTCGGGCCTCGGAGGCCGAGTCGCTCGTGCAGATTCTGCTCGGAGATACGGCGGGTGGTGGCCGTCACGGTCCGCAATGGTCGGAGCGCCCGGCCGGCGACGATCCAGCCGAGGACGATGGAGACGACCGCCATGATGGCGAGCGCCACTCCGGACTGGACAAGGAACTGGTGCAGGTCGGCCGCGTGCTGAGCCTGCAGGCTGTCGGCGCCCGGGCTGTGAACGACTCCCGCGGCGGTGCTCGGGTGAGGAGATGTTGGCGGGAGCGATCCCCCCGTGCGGAACGGGCCCCTGATCCGGTGGTCGACGAGCACATAGGTGATGCCGAGCAGGCCGGCGCCTGATACGAGGAAGACACTTCCGTAGAGGAGGGTCAGGCGAAGGCGCACCGTGCGGCGAGGAAGGTGCGGACGAAACACCAGCGAGGCGAACCGGTGTCGGATCGCCACAGTCACCGTCCGATCCGGTAGCCAGACTTGGACCGCGTCTCGATGACCGGAGGATCACCGAGCTTGGCACGCAAGCGGCTCATGGTCGTCTTGACCGCCTGGCTGAATGGGTCTGCTGCCTCGTCCCACACCCGTTCGAGGATCTCCTCGGCCGACACGACGGCGCCCCTCGCGCCAAGCAGGAGCTCCAAGACGGCGAACTCCTTCGGGCTGAGCTCGAGATGTTGCCCCGCCCTGGTGACGAGCCGATGGGCAGAGTCGAGCTGCAGGTCGCCGTGGACCAGCATTGGCGGTAGCGAAGGTCCCGAGCGGCGAGACAGGGCACGGACGCGGGCAACCAGTTCGGAGAAGTCAAAGGGCTTGGGCAGGTAGTCGTCGGCACCGAGGCCGAGACCTTCCACCCGGTCTTCGACTGCGCCCGCTGCGGTGAGCATCAGCACCCGGCTCGCATGACCCTCGGCCACAAGAGTCCGACAGACCTCGTCGCCATGCACTCCGGGAATGTCGCGGTCCAATACCACGACGTCGTAGGCAGTAGTGGCGATGTGGGCGAGGGCGTCGTGGCCGTCGAACACGACGTCGACCGCCATGCCCGCTTGGCGCAGGCCGGTGGCGACCGTCATGGCCAGCTTTGGGTGGTCCTCGACCAGCAGCACCCTCATCGTCTCTCCCGAACCTAGCGGTCCGGCCCGGAAAGCCCAGGTCGGTCCGTACCCAGGATGCCCGATCGACGGTTGCAAAACGGTAACGGCGTTACAGAACCGCAACCGTGGTGGGCGTACAACGACCTCGGACTGAATGTTCACCGAGGTGAGAAGGACCACGAGATGCCAACGACGCCGATCGCATCAGCGACCACAACCAAGCAACGGGGAACCCGGCGGCGGAGGGCCATGCTCGTGCTCGTCACGCTGGCGAGCCTCGCCTTTCTGGCTGCGGCTTGCGGGGGTAGCTCAGCTGACCCGGCAGCCAAGTCTGGATCGACCGCGACCCACAGCCACAGCTCGACCCAGGGAGGGGGTGTCGTCACAAGACCCGGGCAGGGCTCGGGTTCGGGCAGCGGCCAGGAATCGGTAGGCACCTTCACCCTCGCGTTCGCCCAGTGCATGCGAGCCCATGGCGTGGCGAACTTCCCCCAACCCCAACGGCCACGGTGGTCAGCTCGGGCCGGGCAGCGGGATCAATCCCGCTTCACCGGCGTTCGAGGCCGCCATCAATGGGCCTTGTAGGTCGCTCGCACCGCCCGCGTGGGTGTCCTCGGGAACGGTGTCCAAGGGCGGTGGGTCGTGACGAGCGGGCCGACGCCACCCGGTGCAGCAGCACGCGCCGAGCACGAGCACACCGAGAACACCATCCGAACAGGAGAACCGCACATGGGGGAGACTCCAGCACCCGACGATCGCCGACGAGGAGCTGCCCCGTTCTTTCTCATCTACCTCGCTCGCGAGATGCAACGACGCAAGCGCCAAGCGCTCCTCGTCGCGGTCGGCCTTGCCGTCGGGATCGGGCTGGCCGTCACGGTGACCGCCGCCTCCGCCGGGGTCACCAACGCCGAAGGCGCGGCGCTGCACTCGCTATACGGGATCGGCAATGACGTCACGGTCACCAAGGCAGCACCGGCACCGAACCCCGGTTCGCCGGCGAGAACCGGCTCGTCGGGGTCGGCCAAGTTCGGGTTCTCACCTGGCAAGACGCCCCAGCACGAGGACCTGCTCGGCTATCCGCCCGGCCTCGGCGTGCTGGACGCCTCATCGGTCGCATCAATATCCCGGCTCCACGACGTGGCGGCGGCCGCGGGCGTGCTGACTCTCACCGACACGAAGCTGACGGTCCCCTCCCTGTCGCAGCTGGGTCCGCAGGGACAGCCGCCCCCGGGCGCCGTGACCCCGACCACCTTCAGCGTCGACGGCGTCGACCTGGCCCACCTCGGGCTCGGCCCGCTCGCCTCGGCCAAGATCAGCTCCGGCCGCTCGTCCGCCATGTCCGACGCCACCTCGGACGTGGCCGTCGTCGACTCCGGCTACGCCACGGCCAACAAGCTCATCGTCGGCTCGACGATCACGATCGCCCACATCCCCTTCAAGGTCGTCGGCGTCGTCCGCCAACCCCAAGGCGCCAGCGCCGCCGACGTCTACATCCCGCTCGGGCGCGCCCAGGCGCTCGCGGCGAGCCCGGAAGTGAGCAACTCCGCCGGCAAAGTCGACACGATCTACGTTGCGGCAGCCAGCGCCGCCGACATCCCCGCGGTGCAAAAGGAGATCGCGAGGCTGATCCCGTCGGCCACCGTGACCAGCTCCGGCAACCTCGCCAGCGACGTGAGCGGCTCACTGGCCAGCGCGGCCAGCCTGGCCACCGATCTCGGCCGTTGGCTGGCCATCGCGGTGCTCATCGCGGCGTTCGCGATAGCGAGCCTGCTCACCATGGCCGCGGTGGCCCGGCGGGTACGAGAGTTCGGCACGCTCAAGGCCCTCGGCTGGCGAAGCAGGCGGATCATCGCCCAGATCATGGGCGAGTCGGCCGTCATCGGCGTCATCGGCGCAGTGATGGGCATCGCCCTCGGGTTCGGCGGCGCCGCCCTGGTCGATGCCATCGCGCCGAAACTGACGGCGACGGTCGCCCAGAACCCCGGCTCCGCCCCAGCGCAGGACATCGGGGTCGGCGCCAGCGGCTTCCATCACTCAATAGCCCCCGGCGCCGAGCACACCGTAGCCGTTCACATGAGCGCCCCCGTGACCGTCACCGCCATCGCGCTCGCCGTGGTGCTCGCCATCGCCGGTGCGCTGATCGCCGGTTCGTTCGGCGGCTGGCGGGCGTCGAGGCTGCGTCCCGCCGAGGCGCTGGCCCAGGTGGAGTGAGAAGCCCATGGACAGCCGGCCAGTCAGGGGACCGCTACCCGCAGACCAACCGAGAGAGGAACCGATGTACACCCTCAGTGACGTCACGAAGAACTACCGAAAGGGCGACTACACCGTGGTCGCGCTCGGAGGCCTGGACCTGTCCATCGAAGACGGGGAGTGGTTGGCCATTCAGGGCCGCACTGGCAGCGGCAAGACCACGCTTTTGCAGATGCTCGGCGCCATGGACCGCCCCAGTGCCGGAGCCGTCCGCTTCTCCGGCCGAGACCTCGCCGGATTGCCCGAGGCTGAGCTGACCGAGGTGCGTGCGGCCTCGATCGGCTTCGTCTTCCAGACCTTCAACCTCATACCCACCCTGTCGGCGATCGAGAACGTCGAGACCGCCCTGGTGCCGTTGCGCATTCCCGCCGCCAAGCGGCGAGCACGCGCTGCACAGGCGTTGGCGGACGTCGGTCTCAGCGACCGCGCCCAGCACCTTCCCTCGGAGCTGTCCGGAGGACAGCAGCAACGAGTCGGTATCGCCCGCGCCCTGGTCAAAGAGCCCAAGGTCCTGCTCGCCGACGAGCCCACGGGCAACCTCGACGTGGACACCCGCGACGAGATCATGTCGCTGCTGGAGAAGCTCTGGCGCGAGCACGGGCTCACCCTCGTGCTTGTCACCCACGACACCTCCATCGCCGAGCGCGCCCAGCGTGTCGGGGTGATGAAAGACGGCCGGCTGTTCACGGGAGCCGAACCCGACGATGCTTCCTGAGTCGGCTCCCGTCACCTGCGCGACGTCACGGCAGCGGTGCACGGCGGACCCACTCGCGACCCCCGACGGGAGACTGCCGTGTTCTTCTTGACCTACCTGCGCCGTGAGCTGCGACACCGGATGCGCCAGGCGCTCATTATCGCCATCGGTCTTGGCGTGGGGGCAGGCCTGGTCGTCACGGTGACCGCCGCCACTTCCGGGATTAGCAACGCCCAGGCCGCCGTGCTGCATTCCCTGTACGGGATCGGCACCGACGTCACGGTCACCACCGCGGCAGCTGTTCCGAAATCCGGGTCGGGCGGTCTCGGATCAAACGCTCAACAGGAGAACAGCCTCTCGGTCGGTGACGCCGGGCTCCTGAACGCCTCGTCGGTCACATCGATATCCCACCTGCGCGACGTGGCGGCAGCAGCCGGCGGTTTCACCCTTACCGGCATCTCCCTCCCGTCGCAGGGCTCAGGCGCCGAGCGGCCTGCGGGCGCCTTTCCGATCCCGACCACCTTCAGTGTAGACGGCGTCGACCTGGCTCATCTCGGCCTCGGTCCGTTCGCCTCAGCGAAGATCAGCTCGGGACGGTCCTTCACCGCCTCTGACACCGGCTCGAACGTCGCCGTCGTGGATGCCAACTACGCAACGGCAAAACGGCTGACCGTCGGGTCATCGATCACGATCGCCAGCACCCGGTTCACGGTCATGGGTATCGCTCGCCAAGCACAAGGCGGCGGCTCGGCGAACGTCTACATCCCGCTCGGGCGCGCCCAGGCACTCACTCAGTACCAAGACCTGAGCAGCCTCACCGGCAGGATCGACACGATCTACGTGGCAGCCACCAGCGCCTCGGACATCCCCGCCGTGCACAAGGAGATCTCCAAGCTGCTGCCAGCGGCCACGGTGACCACGTCGGGTGATCTCGCCAGCGAGGTGAGCGGCTCACTTGCCACTGCAGCCAGCCTGGCGAGCGACCTCGGCAAGTGGCTTTCGATCGCGGTGCTCATCGCGGCGTTCGCGGTGGCAAGCCTGCTCACGATGGCCGCAGTGGGCCGGCGGGTACGAGAGTTCGGCACGCTCAAGGCGCTCGGCTGGCGAAGCAGGCGGATCATCGCCCAGATCATGGCCGAGTCGGCCGTCATCGGCGCAATCATGGGCATCGCCCTCGGGTTCGGCGCCGCCTCCCTCGTCGACGCCATCGCGCCAAAGCTGACTGCGACGGTGCCGCCGAGTTTCGCCTCCGGGAACACCAACACGGTCGGCGTGCACCTCGCCGCTCACGTCAGCGTGAGCGCGATCCTGCTCGCCGTCGTGCTGGCCATCGCCGGGGCGCTGATCGCTGGCTTGTTCGGTGGCTGGCGGGCGGCCCGGCTACGACCGGCCGACGCAATGGTCCAGATGCAATGACGATCGACCGCCCACCTGCGATCAGCCTAAGGTAGGCACTCACAGGTGAGCAGGCTCTCGTTGAAGTGCCGTTGTGCCTGGTGTAAGTGTGGAAACTAGTGGAGACATGGGCCTGTCAGCCTTGACGGGTGTCCGCACGGCCCGGCCCCCTCCCGAAGGTCCGCGCCTATGCGAATTGGTCGGCGAGGCGTTCAAACGACGGTTGTCGTCGCAGTCGGGAGCATGTCGTTCGTCTTGTCCGCCTGCGGCGCCGCACATAGCGTCGCCCCTCCGCCGACACGCGCCATCCCTGCCACCACGAGCATCCCGACCACCTCCGCGACCCTTGATCCCGCCTCGACTGCCGTCCTTCAGGCTTACCGTGCCTCCTGGGCGGCGTTCGGCCACGCGCTGCCCGACGCCAATCCCGAGGACCCGGAGCTGTCGGCGACGATGATCGACCCGCAACTCCAGGGCGTGAAGGCGAACCTGCTGGCTGATCAGCGTCAGGGGATCGTGGGGCGGGGGAACTCGCGTTGCATCCGAAGACCACGGCGCTGTCGGCGACGACGGCGACGGTGGTGGACTGCGCCTACAGCACCTCCGGGCTGGTTTACGCCAATTCCGGCAAGCCGGTGGCTCCGGTGACCCGAGCGGAGAACGACGGGGTGCAAGCCACGCTCGTGCTGACAGGCGGGACGTGGAAGGTGTCCAAGCAGAACGTGACGGACGTACGGAAAATGCACGCCCGGGTCGTGATCCCGCCGTGCTGGCGGTGCTGGTGTCGGTGCTGGCCGGCCCGGGCCGAGCGTGGGCCGCCGATGGTGGTGGCCAGGACACGTGGGCGAATGCCCAAGCGTCGGGCGGGGAGTTGACGGTGCAGGCGGGCGTGACGCGCTGGACCCCGCCGACAGGCTCGTCGTGGGCGAAGCAGGCTGGCAGCGACCCGCCGCCGGGCAAACCCGACCCGAACCAGCCCTACGGCTGCACCTACGCGGCCGGAGGTCCGTCGGCGACGGCGTCGATCGGGGCGGGTGGTCCGCAGCCGGGTCAGTGGGTATTCCCGGTCTGTGCGGGGCCGGGTGTGATCGATCCGATGCCGCCAGTCTGGGTGACCGGCGCCCAGCCCGCCGCGGGCGCGGGCCACCATCGCCGCCGTATCCAGCGTGAACACCGCGGCCACGAACCACGCCGCTGGACGCCACCGCTGCGAGCGCAGCCGACGGATTCCTTGCTCGAATATAATGATATCATTGAGCTAAGCTTGTGTTATCAGGTGCGTAAGCGGAGGAGGCGTCAGATGGCGACCCAGGATGCAACCGCAGCCCCCGGACTGCCCAGCCAGCCGGTGACCGAGCGCGTGGCCCGGTATTTGCCCGGACTGCGCATGCTGGTGCTGGGCATCGTGCTCCTGCTAGCGGGTGCGGCGCTGGCCGTGCTGACAGGGCATCTGCATCACGGTGCGGCGACAGCGGTGCTGGTGCTTTGTGTTCTCGTCTTCATCGCTGCCGTCTTCGTGCTGCGCGGACTCACTTCCGTTACGCCTGGCCACGCCCGCGTCGTCCAGTTGTTCGGGCGGTACCGCGGCACCATCCGCGATTCTGGCCTGCAGTGGGTGAACCCGTTCACCGAGCGCATCGTGGTCTCGACCCGGATCCGCAACCAGGAGTCCGCGCAGGCCAAGGTCAACGACGCGGACGGCAACCCGATCGAGATCGCGGCCGTGGTCGTCTGGCAGGTCGCTGACACCGCCAGCGCGGTCTACTCCGTCGATGACTTCACGGAGTTCGTCACCATCCAGACCGAAACCGCCGTCCGGCACATCGCCTCGAGCTACCCCTACGACAGTCGCGGCACCGGAAAGCTATCCCTGCGCGACAACGCGGACGAGATCACCGAGCGGCTGTCGGCCGAGCTGACAGACCGAGTCCGGCCGGCCGGAGTGCAGATCATCGAATCACGCCTGACCCGGCTGTCCTACGCGGCGGAGATCGCCCAGGCTATGCTGCGGCAGCAGCAGGCCAACGCCATCGTGGGCGCGCGCCAGCGCATAGTCGAGGGGGCGGTCGGCATGGTCAAGCTGGCCCTGGAGCGGCTTCAGGAGGAGGGCGTCGTCGAACTGGACGAGGAGCGCAAAGCGGCGATGGTGTCGAACCTGCTCGTGGTGCTGTGCAGCGAGCAGGCGACCCAGCAGGTCGTCAACACCGGCTCCCTGTACCAGTGACGGCAGCGCTGGCGATAGCCGGCGGGGTGACGCGGTGACCGAGCGCAAGGGCGTACTCCTGCGGCTCGACCCCGCCGTCCACGACGCCCTGGCCAGATGGGCTAATGACGAGCTGCGCAGCACCAACGCCCAGATCGAATACCTCCTCCGCCGCGCACTCGCCGACGCCGGCCGGCTACCTCGCCACACCGGGCCGATGCGCCCCCGTGGCCGGCCACCCGCCGGCAACCCGGCCGAAACCAGCCCGCTCACCGAGCGGTAACTAGTACAGCTAACGCGGCCGGCCGACGCCAGCCGCCCAGGCGAGTTTGTCGGGCTGGATCGGTGCGGAGCGGAGCCAGGCTATGCGCAAGTCCAGCGGGTTCCGTTCCAGTGCGGCACCGCGTGCCGTACCCGATGCTGGTGATCCGCCAGCCGACGGCCCAGGCGGGCGGCGACTGACTATGCCGCAATCGTGACTGGCTTGCTGAGCGAGCTGAGACTGCCTGGATCAGTTCAGTTCTGGCGGAGGTGGAATCCTTAGCCCTGACCCACAACGGACTTGCGAACATGACGGAGGCCCGCCACAACCACCCAGGCCGCCCATCGCGCAAACATGATCACGCTTCAGGACCGTCAATGGTTCATGACGACCGCCGGAGGGGGTTTCGGTGTCGAAGGCGTGATTACGCCTATGACGAAGGGTTGAAGGCCGACGACGATGATGGTCGCGATGCCTGTGGCTACAGCTACTGCGACGGATGACGCCCAAGCCGGGACAACCCAGAGGTTATGGAGGTCTATTAGTCGGCCGGTCGGCAACTCGCGGCGGCGCAGAACGGATCGGTCCGCCAGTATCCCGAGTATCATCGCGAAAGCGAATAGCTGGATCATGAGCAACAGCGTCTTATCCCACTGCCGGGCGGTTGACTGAGCAAGCTAGCAAATGCCGCTGCGATGAGTCCAAGAAATGCAGCTGGCGCGACCAGACGTAGCGCGGCCGACTGTGAATCCGGAAGTCTTCTTCGACCGATATTGATCCCATGACTGAGGGCGAGCCAACGAGCGTGGCAGGCACAATAGCGGAGGCTTGGAGTCAGCGGTATTGTCGGTAGCGGCCCGACCGGGCTCCTCACCAGATATACGGAAATCACGCGCTCTGGTATCCACGTCGCGGCGGCCGCCGCTGACGTGGCGGCCACGGAGGCGTTGCTGCACGCCGGTCCTTCCCTGGCCAGCCGCGAAGGCGGCCCGTATCAGTGGGAGCCGCTGCTCTACCTGGCCTACGCCCGCCACGACCCGGCGGTCAGTGAGGCGGCCATCCTGGCGACGGCCCGCCTGCTGCTCGACGCCGGGGCGGATCCCAATGCCGGCTACCTCTGGCATGGCCTGACCACGCCGTTCACCGTGCTCACCGGCGCGCTGGGCAGCGGCGAGGGCGACCAGCCCGAGCACCCGCACGCTTTCGCCCTGGCGTCCCTGCTGCTAGCCGCTGGCGCCGATCCGAACGACGGCCAGGCGCTGTACAGCCGCCAGTTCGGCGGTGACGACCGCCACCTCGTCCTGCTCCTGTCCCGCGGGCTCGGCCGAGGTGACGGCGGCCCGTGGCGGGCCAGGCTCGGCCACGCGATGGACTCGCCGGCGGATCTGGTGCGCGGTCAGCTGTGGTGGGCGATCGTGCACGATACGCGCGACCGGGTCAGGCTCCTGGTCGAGCACGGTGCGGATTTTCTCAGCGCGTTTTGGACGCCCGGTGGACGTCCCTCGGGGTATCGCACGTCGCACGGGCGTACCCCGGCCGGGGTGGCAGCGCTGGCCCGCTGCCCGGAACTGGTCGACTGGCTGCCTGCTGGCCGGGACGAGCGTCGGCGCGGTGCGGCTGGCGCTGGCCCGGGCCCGGAGCATCGTCCGCGACGCGCTAGCCGCGTTCGGTTCTGACCGGCGGCTTGAAGATTTCCGCGGGTGATGCCGATCGGGGCGCAGCCCGTTCGTAGCGAAGGTAGAGAGACCGAAGTACCGTCGTGTCAGCCACGCTCGCCGACGCTACCTGGGGCGAGACGACAATGGGCAGCGCGCAGCTCGCGCACACGCTGATCCAGCACGGCCTGGCCGACGACTATCGGATGATGGTCTTCCCGGTCATCCTCGGCCAGGGCAAGCGCCTGTTCCCGGATCAGATGCGCCAGCCCGCCGCGCTCACGCTGACCGAGTCACGGACATCCGGCGACGGCGTCCTGCTGCTGACCTACCAGCGATAAGCAGGAGCTGGGCGGTTGCAGGCTGGGGTGCTGGGGGTGGCGGTAGAAATTCGGCGGCTGGTCGAAGTCGTGGTAGTAGCGGTGGAAGACGGGGGTCGCCGATGATGCGGCGGGCGGCACGATCCAGGTCCAGTCTGCCGGGCAGGCGCGGCCCTGCTGCTGTTCCCGCTCCAGGTGCCGGAGAAAGCGGACCGACTCGGTGTGATGGTCGGAGATCGTGACCCCGGCCGCGCTGTACGAGTGCAGGACCGCGAGGTTGAGCTCGGTCATGGCCTTGTCTTTCCACAAGGTCCGGTCGCTGGCCGTCGACAGTCCCATGTGCCTGGCGATTACCGGTAGCTGGTCGTAGCGGCCGGTGTCGCCGAGATCGCGCGATCCGATCTCGGTGCACATGTACCAGCCGTTGAACGGCGTGGCGGGATAACAGACGCCGCCGATGTCCAGGTACATGTCACTGATCACCGGCACGGCGTACCACCGCAGCCCGAGCCCGGCGAACCAGCCGAACTCCGGATGCCCGATGGGTACCTCGAGTACCGCGTCAGCGGGCAGCTCATGCAGCGTGACCGGCGCGCCGGCCGCCTGCACGATCAGGGGGAGCAGGTCGAACCGGCCGCCTGCCCGGCCGCCTGCCCAGCCGAGGTCGCGGGCCAGGCGGGTCAGGTTCACGTTCGCCGGGTCGCCGGTGACGGTGCCGTCGGCGGCCCCGTATCCCGCGTACCGGACGAGCTGCGAGCTGAGGATCCGCGGGCCTGGCCGGTCCGGCGCGTCCGGCGCGAACACGGTGATCACCGGCCGGATCCGGCCGGCGCTGGTTGCCTCGCGCAGGTGCGTGATCGACTCGGCGGCGACATCGGCGGCCGCGGTGACCTCGCGGCGGTCGCGTACCCGCAGGCTCCGCCAGTACAGCCGCCCGATGCACCGCGAGCTGTTCCGCCAGGCGACCCGCGCGCCGAATTCCAGCTCAGCCTGAGTGTGCCGGTAGGTGCCTGTTGCCTCAATCTCCCGGCGGACATGCCGGAGCCGGCTGCCGGGCGGCCCCGCGCCATTCTCGCTGTGGAACAGCGTGATGAACCGCTCGGCGCTGGCGAGCAGGCTGTCCGGGGCGAACGAGTCGTCACCCGCCAGCGATCGCCCGGCAGGAAACGCGCCCGGTCCGGCCTCAAGGCTGGCCTCGTGGTCGTCCGTCGCCACCGGGCGGGCCCGCAGCGCCGGGAACATCATGGACTCCCCGCCTGGCTCCCCGCCCGGTTCCTGGCTACGGGTGCAGCCGCCGGGCGTTGCCGGGCGGCGGCCGGCCGGCGTCGCCGGGCCGGGCACCACCACCGGGGCAGTTAGCTGATACCGAACGGTCTGTTCCTTTACCGTGTCCAGGCCGAGGAGCCCGTGCACCCACTCCCGCATTGACAGCCGCCCTTCGCAGTTGGCAGCCAGCGACGTCCGCTGCTGGGAACTGCGGACCAAGCATGCGCTGTCAGCCCGGACGTTCGTCTTGCAGCCGCCTTGACGCCTGCCTTGCATCCCAGGTCAGACGCGCAAGCCAAGTGCGCGGTGGACGCGGTAAGGCTCGTGCCAGGAGCGGCCAGGCTCTGGTCAGGAGCGGCCAGGCTCTGGTCAGGAGATGCGGCGGTCGGAGGAGGGGCGCATGGTCTCGATGCGTATCCGCGCCGACTCTGCCTCTGGCACGCCGAGTCGTTCGAAGATGTCCAGCGCCTGCCTGAAGACGATCCGCGCCGCATAGGGCTGCTGCGTGTTGAGCGTCGATTCGGCGATTCCCTCGAGGATCTTGGCCTCCTCGTACGGGTCGCCGATCTCCCTGGCCAGCCTGAGAGCGGTGTGGTAATGATCAAACGCCTCACCGTACTGGCCAGCCCCGCGGCGTATATCGGCTATCCCGCGGAGCGCGATCACCTGCTGAGACAGGTCCCCGATCTCCTCGGCAATCGATCTCGCCTTCTGGTGATGAATGAGCGCCTCGTCATAGCACGCGGCGCTTCGGTAAATGGCGCCAATGTCATTGAGTACGTCAGCTTCATCAGGGAGATCGCCGATGTCACGGTAGATGGCGAGCGCCCGGCGGCAGGCAGCGAGACCTTCCTCGTAGTTACCCTTGTAGTGGTAGACGCTCCCGATGTTGTGATAAAGAATCGCCTGATTCTGCGATCCGCCTATCTCCGTGAATATCTCCAGTGACTTCTGGTAGCCGTCGAGCGCGTCTCTGTGGTAACCGCAGTACAGCTGCATCCTGCCCAGGTTGTTAAGGGTCTTCGCCTCGCCCCGCCTGTCGCCGACCTCGCGGTAGCCAGACAGCGCGTCGTTCAGGTAAGCCATTGCCTCCGGGTAACGCCCGAGCTGCCAGCAGGCGATTCCGGCATGACTCACTGTGCTGGCCACGCCGTGGGCGTCCGCGGTGCCGCGGAACAGAATTCTTGCTTCGTTGAAGTAGGCGAGCGCCTCACGGGAACGGGCCGCACGCTGGTGGGCCATGCCGATCTGGTCGAGGGCTTCGGCCTCGCCTCGCCGGTCGCCAGCCGACCGGTAGATCGCGGCCGCGTCCTCGGCCAGGGGAAGCGCTGCCTCGTGGCGGCCGATCTGCTGGCTGACGGCGCCGAGTTCCAGTGACGCCCGCGCGATCCTGGCCGGGTCAGCCAGGTCGCGGCAGGCTTGCAGGGACAGTGTGTGGGCCGCGATGGCCTCGTCCCAGTAGGCCCTGGTCTCGAGGAAGTCGGCCAGCACGTGGGTGAGGTCCGCGCACTTCCGCTTCCATTCATGCCGCCCCGCGTGCTGCGCGGCCTGCAGGATGTTGCGCCACTCCGATTCCAGCCAGCCTGCCGCGTCTTCCTGGGTGCCCACCGCCGGGCTGGCGGCGGGCAGGTGGGTGACCGACACGGACATCCGGCGCCGGAGCGGATGAAGCACCCGGTCAGCCTGATCGGCCGTGTACAGGTAGTAGTCAAGGAGCCGGGCGACGGCCTTTCTCTGCTCGGGTTCGGGGTCATCACGCGCGGCGCGCACGGCCGCATATTCGGCAATGAGGTCGTGGAAACGGAACTGGCCGGCTGGGGCTCGTTCCAGCAGGTGATGATCGAGCAGGGTGACGAGGGCCTTCTCGGCCTCGGCGATGGTGCAGCCACCCAGGGCTGCGGCAGCCTGAAGGCTGGCATAAGAGCAGGGGCTCATCCCCAGCCGCCGGAAAAGCCGCTGGTGGTCGGGTTCCAGCGCGTGGTAGGACAGGTCGAAGGCAGCCACTACTGCCGGGCTTGCTGCGCCCGTTCCGCCCAGCCGGGCGGGGGACTGCGACAGTTCCTCGATCAGGTCGGCGAGCCTGGACGGGTCCTGCGCGACCCGGCCGGCGGTGAGCTGGATAGCGAGCGGCAGCCGCCCGCACAGTCCGATGGCCGCAGCGACGTTATCCGCGTCCTGGGTCCTGCCCTGGCTCGCGATGCCCGTGAAGAGCGTGATCGCGTCATCGATGGACAGCACGTCGAGGGTCACTGTGCAGGCGCCCTCGAGGTCGGTAAGCCTGCGCCGGGTAGTGATCAGGATCAGGGATCGGCCCGCAACCGGCAGGAGCGGGCGGATCTGGTCATGCCGGCCGGCGTCGTCGAGGATCACGATGGCGCGGCGACGGCTGAGCTGGGCTCGCCAGAGTGCCGTGCGCTCGCCGATCGTATCGGGTATCTGCGTAGCCGGCACGGTCAGCATCCGGAGCAGGCGGTGCAGTGCCTCGGCCGGGTCGAGCGAGGGGCTCCCAGGGTCATGGCTATGAAGGTTCAGGTAAAGCACCCCGTCCGGGTACTGCCCGGAGACGACCCGGGCAGCGTGTACCGCGAGTGCCGTCTTTCCGGCGCCTGGCATGCCCTCAATCACCCTGATCGCGGGGGAGTCCCCCTGCTCCGCGGTGAGCAGACCGAGTTCCTCGCTGCGGCCGACGAACTCCGCCGTCTCGGGCGGAAGGGTGTCCGGCCGTGGCAGCCGGCCAGGACGCTGGCCGGCGAGCCGGACGGCAAGCTGCGGGTCATGGCCCAGGATGCGCTGATGGAGTGCCGACAGCACGGGCCCCGGTTCGGTGCCTTGCTCGTCGATCAGGCGACTCCGGGTCTCCCGGTACAGGCTCAGTGCGTCGCCCGGCCTGCCGTTCCAGTACAGGGCCGCCATCTGGTGGGCGGTCAGCGTCTCATCCAGCGGGTACTGGGCGAGCAGGTGGCGAAGCTCGCCTACCAGGTCGGCGTGCCGGCCAAGCTCCAGATCGCACTCGACGCGATCGAGGATGGCCGCCCGGCGCTCCTCTTCGAGGCTGTCACGCATCCGCGCCACCCAGTCGCCGCGGATGCCGGCCAGCGCCTGGCCCCGCCAGAGCCCGTCTGCCTCGCGCAGCAGCAAGGACGCGTGAGCGTAGTCGCCGCTGGCGGCCAGCGCATCCGCTTGCCGGCGCAGCCGGCGGAACCGATGCACGTCGACCGATTCAGGATCGACGTCGAGCAGGTAGCCCCTGGCCCGCCCCACCACCTGCACGCCGTCACCGAGAGCATCGCGGAGCGAGGCCCGGAGCCGGGTGATATAGACCGACAGGCTCTCCCGGGCCTTGGGCGGAGGCTGCGTATCCCACAGGCGGTCGATAAGAGCATCAGCCGGCACGATCGTGCGCGGACTCAGCAGCAGGATGGCCAGGACACAGCGAGCCCTGGCCGACCCAAGATCACATTGCCGGCCAGCCGACCACAGCTCAATCGGCCCTAGCGCGCGGAATTCATGATCGCCTTGCATTTTCCACCGCCTGTGCACAAGCTTCAGCTGGTACCTGGAGGAGATGTGCGGAAGCATCCGCCGGGTTAATACCCTGTTGCGGGCAGTTCCCACTCGAATCCCCAGGGAATTAGCCAGAATGGGGAATCCCGAATCATCGCGCCCCTTCGGCTGCGTGATGCAATGAAAATTGCATCGCACGTTTCAGTATTTCGCTCGACGACCTTTATTGCTGGCTAGAATAACGCGTTTTGCAGAAATAGCCAGACTGGCGGTGACCGGTAATTGCCGAGTGACAATAGGTGCGGCATAGGCGGGCGCGGCGTAGCAGCACTGGTGCGGTGTCCGTGGCTAGCGGGTTCCAGAAGCCTTTTGTGGCAGAAGTGGCGCCGTTCGCCGGGCGGGCGCAGCGAGCCCCGATGGGCCAGGGCGGTGCCCGGCCGGGCCGATCCGGCCTGGGCGCGCCAGGACGATGCCGAGCTGGCAAGATGTGCGCCCGGATTGGCCAGAACGTCATATCCCGAGATGAGTTCTGGTGTAGTTTCTCCCTCTTGAAGGCTCTGCTTTCATTGCAACTTTCAGTGCAACCGATGAGGGGATCTTCCTGATGAAGACTCACAGGTGGTTACGGCACGTCATCATTCGGACCAGCGCATCGGTGGGCAGCGCTCCCGTCCAGCCCTCGGCTGGGACGGTTCGCGTCTGGGCGACGAGCGGGATTCTCGCTCTGGCTCTCCTGCCAGGCGGTCTCGGCGTCGCGGCGTCGGCAGCTTTCGGGCATGCCAGCGCTAGCCACGTCCGCGCGACCGCACATAAGGCAGCTGGCAGGCATACTGCCTCGGCGGACGCCAGCTTGATGAGCTCCGGCCTCGTTCGCCGGCCCTGGATGTACTGACCCAGGATTCTGGCCCAGTCTCAGGCATCCTGATCTCGTCACGCGGCTGGCCGCGCTCGGCCGCTCCTCATTCCCTTTCATCGAGAGTCCGGCATATCCAGGCGTCAGGATTCTCAGCGGGATGATGGCCGTCGCGGCCAGCTTGGTCGTGGTCGTGCTCCTGGGCCGGGGATCACCCGGTCTTGACCGTGCCCCTGGGACAGGGGGAATCATCGGCCACGTGATGCGGGAGTCCGGCCGGTAGCTGCTCACCACCGACGAATTCGCTCAGCAGACGCGGCTGACCGCCAAGGCGCTGCGGATCTACGACGAGCTGATCTGCGATATCACCTTCCCGCTCGGGGAGAGCCGCGGGCCGGAGCCCGCGCAGAGCCGCGGGCCGGAGCCCGCGTAGCTACGAGACGGCTGGATGAGCGGCGATCAGCAGGAGCGCGTCAAGAAGGCGCCACCAGTCCGCCTCGGCGAGATCCTTGCCCATCGCGCGTGCCATCGTCGCTAGCGCGGCGACGAGCTGCACCGAGAACTCATCATCATCCAGGTCCAGCGTCGTGGCCATTACTCCGGCTGCCTGCCGGAATCTGGCGGTGCGTCCGAGCCGGACCAGCGACGACGGCACCTGCGGTGATGCGGACGCCGCGACCTGCTGGCTCTCGCCGGCCGGTACGAGCGTGACGACCAGCCGCATGCCCAGAGCCTCGGCGAGGCGCGTCAGCGCCGTGATCGTCGGGTTACCCCGGCCGTTCTCCAGGTTGGCGATGTAGGGGACCGACAGGCCGGCGTCCGCGGCAACCGATGCCACGGTCCGGCCAGCCGCGGTCCGCCTGGCCCGCAGCTCGCGCCCGATCGCTGGATGCTCCACGCCTCTCCTATCTTGACAGGCCACTAAGGCTGCCCGCCGCGGTAGCCATCGGCATGTTCGGCTCGATGTCCGGGGTGATCCCGCAGACCGCCATGCAGCGCGTGATCCCCAACGCCGTGCTGGGCCGGGTCAGCGCGGTGTTCCTGACCGGCGAGGCAGCGGCCACTCTCGTCGGTGCCGTAGCCGGGCCCTTCCTCGCGCAGGCAGCGCATTTCGCTGGCGTTGCCACCGCCGCCAGCCTCGGCACGCTCAGCGCGGCCGCACTAACCTTTCTGATCGTGCCGCGGATGTCCCCCGTTATCCCGGCCAGCGCTCCGCGCGCTGGCGGCCTGGGATCGCGACGACGAGGAGCAACGGCGTGGGCTGAATGGCTACAGCGGATTCGGTCGGGCCGAGCAGGCTCCCGCATGCCGGACGACCCGGGCAGCAGCGGCCCGCGGCAGATGCCAGCTGACAACGAGGGACCGTTGGTCAGGAGCGAATAGTCCGCGTATGCCGCCGAACGCGAAAGGAAGGGGGCCGCACAGATAAGGCTGGCACGGTCAACCTGAACGGCGCCACCGTCGCGGGCAACATTCCCGACTACTGCCTGCCGGCTTGCCTGTCAGGAACGACGCCAGCCCGCCTCGGCTGGTCGCCGGCAGGGTCAGGACCAGCCAGGAGGCTCTCCAGATCCAGACGCTCAGCGCCGGTAGCACGGGGTAGCAACAGGTGCTACCGTCCCCCCTATGAGCATGCAACCTGAGATCACTCAGCGCGATCTGAGAACGAGGTCGAAGGAGATCATGGATGCCGTAGAGCGGGGCCAGGCGTTCACGGTCACTCGGGACGGTCACCGAATCGCCGAACTCGTGCCGCTGCGGCAGCGGCGCCGGTTTGTCTCCCGGGCGGAATTTGCCGCGATGTCGCGCGGCGCTGCCGCGCTCGACCTGGACGCCTTCAGAGCTGATCAGGATGCGGCGGCCGACCGGGCTGGAAGTGCCTATGACGCCTGAGCTGCCAGAGCAGGGCCTTCTGGATACGAATATCCTGATCGTGCGTAGGTGGATTCCCCAAGACGAGCTTCCGGGCGAGATGGCTATAAGTGCCGTGACCCTTGCCGAGTTGTCTGCGGGTCCGCATGAGGTGCGGTCGGATGCTGAGCAGGCCGTCTACTTCGAGGCTGCTGAGCGTGCCCGTCGCCTGGACGTGCTTCAGCGCGCCGAGCACGAGTTCGACCCCATCCCGTTCGATGCTGATGCGGCCCGCGCATACGGAAGGGTGACCGCAGCGGTCGTAGCCGCTGGCCGTAAGCCTCGGCGGAGAGCCCTCGACCTGATGATCGCCGCGACGGCGATCGCCGCCGGGCTACCGTTGTTCACCACTAATCCCGATGACTTCGCAGGTCTTGACCAGCTCGTCACCGTGGTTCCCGTATCAAGACCTGAGGTTCAGGTCACGCCCAGCCAGAGGTAGCGGGCACCGATCGCGATCACGAGAATGCCGACCAGGCGCTGGATCGCGGCTTCGGGCAGCCGGGACTGCAGCCGTGCTCCGGTGTAAGCACCCGCCAGGCCGCCGACACCAAGGGCGATGCCAGTCGGCCAGTCGGGAGCGATCGCGCCGTGCTGCTGGAGGGACAAGATAGCGAAGGTGCTGACGCCCGCCACGGATGTCACGAACGTCGACGCGAGAGCAGCGGGAGCGACCTGCGATGGCGAACGGCCGGACCCGATCAGGATGGGCGCCAGGATCGAGCCGCCGCCGATGCCGTAGATCCCGCCGACGCAGCCGACTGCCGCCGCCAGCAGAATCAGGACCGGAGCCGCGATGATCCGGTCGCGTCTGGGCCGCCCGCCCTGACCCGGGGCGTGGGTGAGAGCCAGCCAGCTGCCGAGCGGGATCAGGACCCCGGCGATGACCAGGTCGAAGAGGCGAGGACCGGGCAGCAGTTCGACGCGGATAACCGATCCCGCGATCACGCCTGGCACGGTTCCGGCGATGAGCAGAGCAGCCAGCGAGCCGGGCTGGAGCTACCGTCCGCAAGCCAGCCGGCCCCCAGACTCCCGCGGTGGGGGCACTCCTGTCGCACCTGGATAACGCCGGGTTCACCGGGGCGCCGCGCACGCTGGGGCGACGAGCACGGCCGGCACGTCCTCGAGTACGTCCCCGGACAGCTAGCCGACACGATGCCGCCGCTGGACACCGACGGCCTGCACCGGGTCGGCGGGCCGCTCGTCCCGGACGGCGACCCCGCCAGGGACGGGGCGCGGCTCCGGGCTCTCGCCGACGGATACGGCATCGGCACCGCGCAGCGCAGGGAGTTTCCGGCGCTGATCGCGGCGCACACCCGCGGCATGTTCGACCTGCTCCGGGAGGCCTCGCTCACCGGCAGGCAGCCGTGGGCGCGCCTTGACGCGGAAGGTCACGGCGGCCACTGGGGGCAGTCGGCGGACTACATCGAGCAGCACCTGGACGCCTGGACCCGCGCCCTCCGGTAGAGCTGGCTAGCCCGCGCTGGTCGTCAGGCGACGGACGGAGTGGGCCCCGGCACGGCCGTCCACTCCTCGCTGTACTCCCATAGCCGCGCGGCCAGGTCGGGCGTGACCACCCTGCTCGGCTCGGTCTCCCGGCAGCCGTCGTAGTACCTGCCGGACTCGCCGGCCACCTCAGGCGAGGTCGCGCAGTACAGCGAGGTCCGCGCGCCCTGCTCGATGGTCAGCATCCGGCGGGTCACGAGCTGCCTGGCCGGCCACGGCACGCGGCGCCAGATCTGCGATGCGACCACGCCGGGATGCAGCGAATAGGCCGTCACGCCGGTGCCTGCCAGCCGGCGGGCCAGTTCGGCGGCGAAGAGCACGTTGCAGAGCTTGGAGACCGCATACTCGGGCAGCCCGGTAAGGCCTTTCGTGCGATTACGCAACGCATCGAAGTCAATGGCCTTGGCCTGATAATGCGCATCGCTGGCAACGTTCACGATCCGGGCCGGGGCGGCCGCCGTCAGCAGCGGCAGCAGCGCCTGGGTCAGCGCGAAATGCCCGAGGTGGTTGACGCCGAACTGGATCTCGAAGCCGTCCGCGGTACGGCCGCGCTGCCCGCCCACCCCGGCATTGTTGATCAGCACGTGCAGCGGCTCACCGAGCGCGCCGAACCCTTGCGCGGCCCGCCGGACGCTCGCCAGGTCGGCCAGGTCCAGGTGCAGGAACCGGACCTGGTCGTTACCGCTGTCGGCGGCGATCGCGGCGGCCGCCGTTTCTCCCTTTTCCTGCGACCGGCACGCGATGTGCACCCGGCCGCCGCGCTTCGCCAGATCCTGCGCCGTCGCGTAGCCGATGCCCGCGTTCGCGCCGGTCACCAGGAACGTCCGGCCCGCCAGGTCGGTCACGGCTGCTCTCCCGTCCCTCGTGCCGAGCCGCCGAGGCCCCGGTCGTCGATGACCATCGTCACGCCAGCCGGGACGTCCAGGGCCGGCAGCGTCAGGCGCGCGGCGTCGTCGACGTGGATCCGCGGCGGTGCCGGCGGCTCCGATTCGTAGTAGGTGCCCGGTCCCCAGAGCTCGGCGTAGCGAATGACCACTCCTGGTGCCCCGAGCACCATGCGCTCGTGCTCGCTGGTAGCCGTGCTGCTCGCCGGGATCTCCCAGGAGATGCTCTGCGCGATCACCCGTGCCCGCAGGGCGGCGGCCGCGTCGATCAGGTTGCGCGTGCCCTCACCGCGGATCCGGTTGTTGCGCGCCGCGAACGCGGCTATCTGCGCGGCGTCGTCGGGCAGGTCGGTGAGCTGGTGGAACACGACATCGGGCTGGAACGCCGTGACGGCCAGGGTCAGCGCCCCGGCGTCGAACACGTCGCAGACGACGGGCTCGCCGCCCAGCTCGCGCAGCCGCCCGGCCTTGCCCGGCGAGCGCGTCATGGCAGCTACCGTATGGCCGGCGGTCACCAGCAGCGGGAGCAGCCTGATCCCGATCACGCCGCTTGCCCCGGCGATAAAGATCCGCATGTCAGGAAAGTCTGCCAGCGCGGCGGTTCCGCAGCGGGCTAGGGCTCGGGATCCACGCGAGCGAGCAGCAGGGCGACGTCATCGCCGCGGCGAGTCTGACGGCGAGGAAGGCTCAGCAGATCGTCAGCGAGTACCTCGAGATCGCCGGCTGCCCCGGGCCGCAGCATGGCGAGCAGCGAGATCAGGTGCTGCTCGTCCGCGCTGTCCGCCAGCATCAGGCCGTCCGTCGTGAGCACGAGGAGCGAGCCGGGCTCGACCGTTGTCTGGGTGGTCGAGTACTCGGCGGCCTCGTCCACGCCGAGCGGCAGCCCGGCGTCGCAGTCGAGCACCTCGGGCTGACCGGTCGGCGGGACGAGCAGCGCGGGCGGGTGCCCGGCCCGGCAGACCGCCAGTTCCCTGGTCGCCGGGTTGACCACCACGAAGCAGCATGTCGCGAACAGCGCCAGGTCGGGGTCGTTCGCGTTCAGGTCGGCCAGCCACTGATTGGCGCGGGCCATCACCTCGGCCGGGCCGTGGCCCTCGCGAGCGTACGCGTGCACGGTAGTGCGCAGCCTTCCCATCAGGGAGGCCGCGATCAGGTTGTGCCCCTCGACGTCGCCGATGACCAGCGCCACCCGGCCGTCGGCCAGCTGCACCACGTCGTAGAAGTCCCCGCCGATCTCCACCCCCGATGTGGCGGCCTTGTACCTGGTCGCGATCGTGAGGCCGGAGGCGGCGAGCTTGCCGCGCGGGAGGACGCCGCGCTGCAGTGCGGCCGCGAGCGCGCCCTGGAACTCGTGCATGCGCGCGCGCTCGAGGGACAGGGCCAGCAGGGCCGAGGCGGCGAAGAGCTGGCCTCTTTCCTCAGCGGCGAACTCCTGCGGCTCGGGGAATCCGAACAGGCAGGCGCCGACCTGGCCGCGCGAGTCCCGGACCGGCAGCGCCACCCAGGCCCGCGGTGCGGTGTCCCGCAGCCGCTCGGCGACGTGCGGGTAGTCCTCGGCGAGGATCTCCGGCGAGCTGATGAAGACCGGCGCGCCCCACTGGATCGCCACCGAGATCGGGGCCGGACGATCCGACGTCAGGCCGCTGAGCGCGTCCACGCTGTCCGGATCCAGGCCGCAGGATGCCGCCACCGCGAGCTGGTCGTCGCGCTCCGCCACGAGGATGAGGCTGTCCGCGCCGTAGGCGCTGATGCCCGCCTGCGCGGCATCGATGATCGCGTTGACGGTGATCGCTGACGCGAGCGCCGCGGTGAATTCGTGCATCCGCGTCGCGCGGTCGGCGACATCCCGCAGCCGGCGCTGCTCGGCCTCGCGCCTGGCTCGCGCGGCAGTGGTGTCCACGACCACGCCCATCATCCGGGCGGGCTGACCGTCCGGCCCGGGCATGACCCGGCCGCGGATCTCCATGGACCGCAGTCCGCCGTCCGTGCTCGTGACCCGGTACTCGAGCTGGTACGTGCCGGTCGACGCCACCATGTGCTGGATCGCCTCGCGCAGCTGCGGCAGATCGGATTCGGGCACCCTGGACAGGAACGTGTCCAGGGTGGCGGTGGAGTCTTCCGGCAGGCCGTGCATCCGGTAGGTAACCGGGTCGCAGACGACCTCGCCGGAGGTGATCTCCCAGGTGAAGAACCCGGCGTCGACGGTGGTCGAACTCGGGTGGAAAGCTGACCAGGCGCGATCTCTTAAGGTGGCCGACGAGCCATTGCTTGTCTTGACCTGGTCACCGGCGGGCAGATCACGGGCGACGACTTCACCCGGCTGTGTCATCGCTCGCTCGCTTACCGTCGTCTGCCATCCGCGTCGCCGCGTCGCCGGCTCGCGCTCTAACTATCTGTAACCACCACATCATAGGCCACGGACCGTGCGCCGGGCCGGGAGATTTAGCCGTTTTCTAGGCCCACGAAAGGCAGTTCATCCAGCGCCGGCGTGCGCCCGGGGGAGAGGCAGGCAGCGCGGTAGGGCGGACGCGCGGGTTGACTCCGTACCGTAGTACGGCTGCTAGCTTCACGATATGGCTGGTTTGACGATCGGGAAGTTCGCCGCCGCTGCGGGCGTCAGCGTCGAGACGGTCCGCTTCTATCAGCGCAAGGGCCTGCTCGCGCTGCCGGAGCGCCGCAGCCCGGGTTTCCGCGAGTACTCGGAAGCTGACCAGTGGCGGCTGGCGTTCATCCGGCGGGCACGGCTGCTCGGTTTCACGCTGACCGAGATCGGCGACCTGCTCGGGCCGGCGGAAGCCCGGTCGACGCTGGACATCACGCGAGCGGCCGAGGCGAAGCTCACCGCGGCCGGCGAGCAGATCGCCGAGCTCAGCGCGCTGGCGTGCCGGCTGCGGCGGCTGGTCCGGGTCTGCGCGCACGGCAGCCGCGACGACTGCGTGGCACTCCACCTGCCAGAACACGAGCCAGCCTGCGCCCGGATAGCAGGCTGACCCGGCAGCACGGCGATTCGGCTAACTGAGGGGAACAGATTCCGATGAGCGCAGCCAAGTCCGTCACCGACGCGAGCTTCGAGGCCGATGTCCTGTCCAGATCCATGCGCAAGTAGGGAGTCATGATGGTCCCGGCTATCAGCCTCTTCTCCGGCGGCGAGGTCGTGAAGCAGGTGATCGGGGCCAAGTCCAAGTCGGCGCTGCTCCGCGAGTTCGCCGATTTCATCTAGGACTGCCCGGCGGTTGTCCCGGCCGCGGCTAGCGGTTACGGTGCGGCCATGAGCGTGCCATCCGGCGGTAGTCCGGCCTGCGTCGACTTCCATCTCGACATGATGTGCCCGTACGCCTACCAGGCCTCGCTGTGGATCCGCGAGGTCCGCGATCGCACGGGCCTGGAGGTGAACTGGCGCTTCTTCAGCCTGGAGGAGATCAACCGGGCCGAAGGGAAGAAGCATCCGTGGGAGCGCGAGTGGTCCTACGGATGGTCGCTGATGCGGGTCGGCGCCCTGCTGCGCCGCCAGGGGATGGACCTCCTCGACGCCTGGTACGCCGCCGTCGGGCGGGCGCTGCACGTCAACGGCGAGAAGCCGCACCGCCGTGAGGTGGCCATGGACCTGCTGGCCCGGATGGGCCTCGATCCCGGCCTGGTGGACGCGGCCATTGCCGACCCGACGACCGGCGACGAGGTGCTGGCCGAGCACCGGCGGGTGACGCAGGCGGGCGGGTTCGGCGTGCCGACCCTGTTCTTCCCTGACGGGCAGTGTCTCTTCGGGCCTGTTCTCATCGACCCGCCCGCCGGGGACGCCGCCGAGCGACTCTGGGACGCCGTCGTCGCCTGGACCGCCTTCCCGCACCTGTACGAGATCCAGCGACCGAAGGGGAAGGCGGACGCGGAGCAGATCATGGCGGCGTTCCGGCCGTACCTGGAGGCGCGGGACTGGGTCAGCATCAACCGCGGTACCGTCGTGGGCGTCGCAGCGCCGTCCCCGGCTGGCGCGGAAGGGAGCATCCCGTGACTGAGCCGACCGCGGCGGCCGCCGCGACCGCCGCCAGCCCCGGCCAGCGCGCCGCCGACAAGGACCGGGTCGTGGACCTGCTCGGCCGCGAGTGGTCGGCCATCGCCGACCTGCTCGCCGGGCTGGACGAGGAGGCGTGGTCCAGGCCCGCGCTGCCCGGCTGGGATGTCCACGACGTGCTCGCCCACCTGATCGGGACCGAGCGGACGCTGGCCGGGGCGCAGCACCCTGACATCCCGGCGGACGGCGATGTCGGCGAGCACGTCCGCAACGACATCGGACGGGTCAACGAGGCCTGGATCGTGGCGCTGCGCGACCGCCCCCACGCCGGCCTGCTGGCGGACTTCCGCGCCGTGACCGCCGAGCGGCTGGCCAGCCTGCGGGCCATGCCGGCGGAGGAGTTCAACGCCCCGTCGTGGACCCCGGCCGGCCAGGCGACGTACGCCCGGTTCATGCAGATCCGGATCTTCGATTGCTGGATGCACGAGCAGGACCTCAGGGCCGCGGTCGCGATGCCAGGTCATGAGGGCGGCCCGGTAGCCGAGCAGGCGCTGGAAGAGGTCATCGCGGCCATCGGCTACATCGTCGGCAAGCGGGGCCGGGCTCCGGACGGCAGCTCGGTCCGCATCCGGCTCACCGGGCCCGTCGAGCGGGACCTGCATGTGGTGGTCGACGGGCGGGCGAGGCCCGTTGAAGCCATTGACGGCGAGCCGACGGCGAGCCTTGCTCTTTCATCCTCCCTGTTCATGCGGCTGGCCGGCGGACGGGAGGACGCCGAGGCCGCGCTGGGCAGGATCGAGCTCGGCGGCGATCCTGCGCTGGCTCGTCAGCTGGCGACGAACCTGGCCTACACGATCTGAGCCGGGCGGGCAGGTCTCGTCAGCGGCTGGTCGCGCGGGCGACCAGGGCGATGCCGCGCCCCCACGACGCCAGCTGCCCGGCCGGCAGGTACGCCGTTCCCTTCGCGGTGTGATCCACCATCGGCGCGGCCGCGTAGCGCTCCTTGCCCTGGGGGTCGATGAAGTAGACCAGCGAGGTGTGGATCACGTCGGCGTTCCTGCTCGGTGCCTCGACCTGGATCTGATAGTTCTGCCAGACGGCGCGCAGGCTCGGCAGCGAGCCGGTCAGGAAGTACCACGATCGGATGGAGTCGAGCTGCTGCTCGCTGGAGTACGAGGCGACGTCGGCGATCCGCCGGTGGTAGGGATTCACGTTCACCGCGATGAACACCACGTTCCGCGCGGCCGAGCCCAGGTCCCGGTTCGCGTCGATGAACTCACGCGAGACCAGCGGGCAGATATCGGTGCAGTGCGAGTCCATGAAGGTGAGCACGACTGTCTTGCCGCGGAAGCTGGTCAGGGAGACCGCGTGCCCGGACTGGTCGGTGAGGGTGAAACCGGGGGCGGCCGACGGCGGGACCGGGGACAGCTGCATCAGGCCGGCCAGCCTGGTGCTGACGCTTGCCGGGATCCCCGTCGGCCGCATCGGTGATGATCCCGCCCTGGCGCTCAGCCGGCTCACGCCGAAGGCGAACAAGGTAGCGAACGCCAGCCCTCCGACCAGCGCCACGACTGCCAGTACAACCGTAGACCGGCGCGGCCGTCGCCGCGCCCACGGACCTGGCCGGACGGCCGGCTCGCCGGCGCCGGGGCTCCCGGCGGTCGGCTCGCCGGGGTTCCCGGTGGCAGGCGGGCCGTTCACCACGTCAGTCTCGTCCATCCCGGGCAGCGCTCCTTCCGGGCTCGCTCATGACCCGGCCAGGCTACCCGGCCCCGGCGCGGTCCGGTCGCTCCGCCTCCGCGTCCGCTTCCGCCTCCGCCTCCGCCTCCGCCTGTGGGGGTGAGGCGGGCTCGGGCAGGATCAGCCGTCCGGCTGTGTCGCGGCCGACCGGGATGACGTCGGTCACCGCACCGGCCGGAACCGGGCCGTAGATGTGCGGGTACTGCTCCCCGCCGCTGGTTCCCTCGTACCGCACCGGACTCGGCAGCCGCGCGGCGTCGATGACCAGGACGACGAGGTCGTCGGCATCGCCGTAGATCGCCTCGGCCACCGAGCAGTGGATGCCGCAGCGAGCAGTGGATGAAGCCTTCCTCGGCCAGCGAGACGCCGTGCGTCGACGCTGGCCTGAACACCGGCTACCGGGCTCGCGCTCCTGCCGGTGGCGCAGCCGGCCGGCGGCTAACATCTGCTGGGCGCAGCGTTTGGCGCGATCCGCGATCAAATCAACCAGCTTATTGGGTAGATTACGCTTGAGCGCGATAATGTCAGGATCTGAGGCTGCCTCGGCAAATGCGTCAGCTACCCGGCTGGTAAGTTCGTGTACCCTGCCGATGACCGTGTCCCTGTCAATGCCCATTTCGTCGGCTGCTTTCCCCCAGGTATTCTGATAGGAAATTAGCCGGTAGTCACCGCCAATCTCCATAGCGAACCTTAGCCCTCGCTCGTGTGTCCCATATGGAAGAGCAGAGGCGACGTCGTACAGTGGGGCTAGCCGCACCTGACCATCTGCAAGGAGCAGGGAGTAGTTCTTCGCGTGAGCATCGGTGCCGCCGATGAGCCAATTCCACGCCATCGCGTCGACGAACCGCACCACTGCACGGTCCGCATTCCTCGGCGACATCACTAGTCGGAGCAATTCTACGATCTGTGCTGGCCTTGGTCCTCCCTCATTTTGGTACTTCTTAGATGGGTGAACCCCGAGCGCTTGGCAGAGATCTTCCTGGTGGACTCGGATCACCTGGCCGCCCACCTCGCGCCGGTCATAGCGGTCTACGGACAATCGCGCTCTGATCGCCCAAACGGGCGACGTGGGTGCGTACAGCAAGGAGTCCCGCTCGCACGGGCGGCGTTCAGGCACAGATGTTCATTGAGATCGTGGTCGTCAAGACCTGCAACCGCTGGCTTCAGGATGTGCGTCGTCGCAGCTGCTCCGTGAGGGATGCCCCAGCGGCCATCGCGGTACAACGGCGCCGTCTTTGCCTGGGCGCCGGCAAGACTGAACTGGCCAGTAAACGACTTGCCGAGCCAGGCGGTTGAGTCGGCTTTCAGCTCCCGCAGACGCTGCGCGACCTCATCGTCAGTCAGCCATGTGATCTCACCAGGTCGGCTGATCGCCTGCTCGACCAGCTCCGGCGGAACGAAGCGGACAGCACCTGCGCAATCCAGTCCTATGGGGGTCGCCAGAAGTGAGAACGGTGATGATGCCGACACCTGAAACTGGCGAGCCCAGCGAGCTAGCACCGCGTCGTTGTCGGGGAGCAGGTTCCACAGCCACGGAGTAACGACGTGGTCGGAGTGAGACTGAACCTGAATCGGCATCGACACCGACAGAGGAGTCGGGCTGGAACGGGCCCGATACTGGTCGTCATAGTCGAAGCGGAGCTGGCCGCCGCGCAAGCGCGTCAGAATCCCGGCTGTCGTCTCCCCAAGCAGAACTGCAAGAGAGTCGTTCACGCGCCCCGATGCTCCTCTAGCAACTCATCAAGGTCCAATGACCCGCTGGCGGTGGAAGACACAGTGGCTGAGGCTGACAGGGTGCCAGTGGCGGACATGGTGGCCGTTGAGCCGGGGTCGTCGCTGAGGTCGAGGCTCAGCTCAAGTGCTTCGAGAACACGTATGACCAGGGCAAACTCTGCTGTTGCCTTGCCGGCCTCGAACTCAGAGATCCATTTGCGCGAGATTCCGCTGCGCTGGGCCAGCTCTGACTGGCTCAGCCCACGGTCCAGGCGGCGCCCGCGGACTGCGGCTGCGACATCCGCCGTCGAGTGAACTCTCATCAGGCCTCCCGTGAAACCGTACGGTTACAAGTATATATAGTAACCGTACGGTGTCAGGAGGGTTGAGGTAACCGTACGGTGTCAACTCCATAGATTGGTCGAGGCTAGATTGTCGTGCAGCTAGATCCGATCCTGATCACCCGTAAGGCCAGGAGGTCAGCACACTATAGTTCGCTGCCCTGCTGCGCAGGAGGCTCTGGGGACGGAGGCTAAGAAGGAGACGGTGAACGCAGCGCTGAGCGGCGTCCTGCGCGTGAAGGTCGTGGCGGCCTGATACGAAGGAAGGCATGACAAGCGACGCGGGCACGGCACGCGATCTGCGGGTTGAGGCGGAACGGTATCTGCGCGCGCTCGCCGGTCCCGGCGCACGTCTGCGCGAGGACCAGTGGGTGGCTATCAATGCCCTGGTCACGCACCGGCGGCGGGCTCTGGTTGTGCAGCGAACCGGCTGGGGCAAGTCGGCGGTCTACTTCACAGCGACCGCACTGCTACGGGCCAGGGGCGCGGGCCCGTCGGTGATCGTCTCGCCGCTGCTCGCCCTGATGCGCAACCAGATCGAGGCGGCGGACCGTGCCGGGATCCACGCGGTGACGGTGAACTCGGCGAACACGCATGAGTGGGACGAGGTCTACGCGCGGGTCGCGGCCGGCGCGGTCGACGTTCTGCTGGTGAGCCCGGAGCGGCTGAACAATCCCGGCTTCCGCGACAACGTGCTGCCCAAGCTGATCGCTGCGACCGGGATGCTGGTGGTCGACGAGGCGCACTGCATCTCCGACTGGGGGCATGACTTCAGGCCCGATTACCGGCGGCTGCGCACGCTGCTCGCCGAACTGCCGCCGGGCGTGCCGGTGCTGGCGACCACGGCCACAGCGAACGCCCGAGTGACTCGCGATGTCGCCGAGCAATTGACAATTGGTCATGTTGCAGCGGAGAGCGAGACGCTGGTCCTGCGCGGGCCGCTGGATCGCCAGAGCCTGCACCTGGCGGTCGTCAGCCTGCCTGGCCCACACCAGCGGCTCGCCTGGCTGGCCGAGCACCTGGATGACCTCGCGGGGTCTGGCATCATCTACACGCTCACCGTCAGCGCCGCGCACGAGACGGCCGGCTTCCTGCGCGAGCATGGTTTCGACGTCGCTGCCTACACCGGAAAAGACGACCATACGGCACGCAAAGCCGCCGAGGACTCCCTCCTGGCCAACGGGCTCAAGGCGCTGGCCGCGACCAGCGCCCTCGGCATGGGCTTCGACAAGCCTGATCTGGGTTTCGTGGTCCACCTCGGCGTGCCGCAATCGCCGGTCGCCTACTACCAGCAGATCGGCCGGGCCGGCCGGGGCGTGGCCCGGGCCGACGTGATCGCACTGCCCGGCCCCGAGGACGCCAACATCTGGGCTTACTTCGGCTCGCTCGCGTTCCCGCACGAGCATGTCGTACGGGTGACTCTCGCGGCCCTGGCCGGCGCCGGCCGGCCGCTCTCACTCGCCGCGCTGGAGACGCGGGTCGACCTCTCCCGCAGCCGGCTGGAGATGATGCTCAAGGTCCTCGACGTGGATGGCGCGGTCCGCCGGGTAAGCGGCGGCTGGGAGGCGACCGGCCAGCCCTGGGTGTACGAGGCGGACCGCTATGCGCAGGTAGCGGCCGAACGGCGGCGCGAGCAGCAGGCCATGCTCGGCTACCTGGCGGCCGAGGGCTGCCGGATGGAGTACCTGCGGCGAGAACTCGACGACCCGGACGCCGCGCCGTGCGGCCGGTGTGACAACTGCACGGGACGGCACTGGCCAGTCAGCGTCTCGCCATCCGGTGCCGACGCGGCGCGGGAGCGGCTGACCCGCCCCGGCGTGCAGGTGGAGCCGCGGAAGATGTGGCCTGCCGGGATGTCGGATCTGGGAATCGCCGCCTCGGGGAAGATCGGCGCGAACCTGCTGGCCGAGACAGGCCGCGCCGTCGGACGGCTTACCGATCTGGGCTGGGGGGCCCGGCTGCGCGCCTTGCTGGCCGTCGACCCGGAGGCCGGTCCTGTCGAGGGGCCGATCCCGGACGACCTGCTAGCTGCCGTCGTGACCGTTCTGGCCGCTTGGGACTGGGCGGCTCGCCCGGCCGCCGTCGTCTCCGTCCCGTCCAGAAGCTGCCCCCGCCTCGTGTCCGGTCTCGGCGAGCGGATCGCCGCGATCGGCCGGATTCCCTGCCTGGGCAGCCTGGCTTACGCGAGCGACACCTCGACGCCGCGCCAGTTCAACAGTGCCCAGCGACTGCGGACGCTGTGGCGGGACCTGGTGCTGCCGGAGCCGTTGGCGGAGTCAGTAGCCCGGCTCACCGGCCCTGTCATGCTGGTCGATGACCGGATCGAAACCGGCTGGACGATGACCGTCGCCGCGAAACTGCTCCGCGAGGCAGGCGCCCCCGCCGTCCTCCCCTTCGCGCTGGCAGTCTCTGCTTAACCGGCCAGGCCGGGCAGGCAAAGGCGGGTCTGCCGGCATCCTGTTCGATATCCTGGGATGATCTTCGCATGCAGGGTGAAGAGCGCATGGACCGCCAGCTTCTGGGCGCGGAGATGCTAGCCGGGTACCTGGTCCCGCAGGGCGGCATGTTCGCGTTCCTGGCCGCTCACCGGGCCGAGGTGTTCCCTGATGAGGACTTCGCTGACCTGTTCCCTTCCGGCCGGGGGCGGCCGTCGATTCCGGCCGCGGTGATGGCCGCGGTGATGGCGCTGCAGACGCTGCATGACTACTCCGGCCGGGAGACTGCCGAGGCGGTCCGTTTCGATGTCCGGTGGAAGGTGGCCTGCGGGCTGGCGGTCGATGACGAGGGGTTCGATCCCTCGACGCTGGTGTACTGGCGTCGGCGGATGGCCAGGTCAAGGCACCCGCACCGGATCAACGGCGCGGTCAGGAAGATCGTGGAGGAGACCGGGATCCTCAAGGGCCGGCGCCGTAGTGCGGTGGACTCAACGATTCTGGCGGACGCGGTGGCTACCCAGGACACGATTACTCAGCTGATCTCGGCGATCCGGCGGGTGGCCCGCGACGTGCCCGGTGCGGCGGAGCAGATCGCGGCGGTGTGCACCGTGCATGACTACTCCGCCCCCGGCAAGCCGAAGATCGACTGGGACGACCCGGCAGCGAAAGACGCGCTGGTCTCGGCGCTGGTCAGCGACGCCAGCGCGGTAGTGGCGGCGCTGGAGGACGCCGATCTGGACGAGGCCGCCGCGTCCGCGGCGGCGCTGCTGGCCCTGGTCGCCGGGCAGGACGTCGAGCCGGCCGAGGGCAGTGACGGGACTGACGGGCGGTGGCGGATCGCCCGCAACGTCGCCGGCGACCGGGTGGTCTCGACGGTGGACCCCGATGCCCGGCATACCCGCAAGTCACCCGAGGCCCGCCGGGACGGCTACCGGGCGCACGTGGGCTGGCCCGCAGACCGGGATCATCACCGGTGAGCAGCTGGCCAAGGCCGCCGGGCAGGAAAACAGCGACCCGGCGGTCGCGGAGGAGTTCCTCGCCGCCGAAGCCGCCGGGGACGGCACCGATGGCGCGGACGCGGCCGGGGACCCCGGCCCGGGCGCCGCGGGCAGCCAAGCCGGTGATGGCGGCCAGTTCGCCTGGTACGGCGACTCCGCCTACGGGACCGGAGACCTGCGGGATGCCATCGGCAAGGCCGGGCACCAGGCGGTGATCAAGCCCAGGCCGCTGCGGCCCCCGGTCGAGGGCGGGCGAACCCTCGGTGACTTCACCGTCGACCACCGCAGCCGCACCGTCACCTGTCCGGGCGGCGTCACCCGCCCGATCACTCCCAGCCGCAATGTCACCGTCGGTGCCGCCTGCCGGGACTGCCCGCTGCGCGAGCGGTGCACCAGGTCCAAGACCGGGCGGACCTTTATCTTGCACGAGCACGACGACCTGCTGCGCGCGGCCCGGCGTGACTGGGCCGCCAGCACCGGGCTGCGCGAGGACTACATGAAACACCGGCCCAGCGCGGAACGCGCCGTCGCTCAGGTCGCCACCTGGCGCGGACGCCGGCTCAAGCTCCGCTACCGCGGCACCGTCAAGAACAACGCCTGGCTCAAACGCCGCACCGCCGTGCTCAACCTGCGGAACCTGACCGGCAGGGGCCTGGCCCGCCAAAACGGCGCCTGGGTACTGGCCACCTGACCACAGCCGCCTGCGGCCGCCCGCCAGGCCGGCCCGCAAGAACCCAGCCAGGCGACCGGCAAGCCTCCCGGCCAGGCCGCGCAGGCTGGCAAGCTGGACTGCAGCGCGCAGGGCCTGCGTCCGGTGGCCGCGACCATCACCACAGCAGACGTCAACGGTCGTGCGCTCGTCGGGCACCCGGTCGCGATGGCTGTCCGGCGGCTTCGTCATCTCGGCCTGAAGGTCAGGGTTGTGTGGCTCCCGACGGCGTCGCAGCCAGCCGGCATCGTCGTCGCCGTTCGCCCCGGTGGCAGCCGGCCGGTCGGCAGCCGGATCACCGTGATCGGCGCGCAGCGTCCGCACAGCGGGCACGCCGGCGGCGCCCCGGCTGGCCCGCCGACGACCGATGGCCAGCCGCCTGGTCATGGGCACGGTAAGGGTCATGGCCACGGCTCCGGCAAGGGGCCCGGCAAGGGGCCGGCCAAGGGACCGGGCAGCAAGCCGCAACTGGGGCTGGGCTGACCCCGAATTTCATGATCACGGAGGTTGCTGCGGGGTACCGCCGCTGACCTGGGAAAACATCCCGGGAGGCACCCGTGACCGCACTCGCAGCAACCATTGACCAGCCGGCAGCAACCTTGGCAAGCGGAAAAGGCTGGCACCCCGCTGTAGGAGTAGAGACATGTTCTCTACGCCACGGGAGACCAGCCGTGATACCAACGCCCGACACCGAGCTGACCAGGCAGTGGGCGGACGCGCTGTTCGGCTTCAAGCTCAGCCCGCCCGCCGCTCCGCCCACCATCTGACCAGGCGATTTCGCGCGCGGCCACGGCAACAAGCCATCCGCGAAGCGATGAATGGGAGGAGAAGGCTCGGTCGGTACCCCCCACGAGGGCTGTCAGGCAAGAAGCACGATGACATAGGGTCCGGCACCCGGCGAAGGACCGGCAGTGGCCGATCGTTCGGCGAACCAGGCGGGGTCGCCGAAGTAGGCGCGGAGCAGATCGTCGCGCTGGCGACGCCCCGATTACCCGTCATGTGTCTGGCTGGGAAGACGCGCGCCAGCTTAGACTGTCCCAGAACCGCCGATCACTGGAGTGCTGTCGTGGCTGTCCATCCGGCGTTAATTAGGCTGACAGTCGATCCCATGGGCGTGGCTCGTCCCACGTCAGCGAGGACGGGGCGGAGCTTCACGCTTGCTGAGCCAAGCGAGAGTTAGATCCTGCCGATACTTCGGGGAGCATCTCGGCGCGAAACGCCCGTATAGCCCGCTCGCGATTGCGCGTGACACCATGACGGCGTCGGCGGGCTGCTGGACGCCTGCCGGCGGCGGCGCTCTGGGTCGTCCTCCCAGGTGTATTGCAGCCCAGCCACACAGACGACGGCGTCATTAACGTCGTCGGCGCTGACATGGTTCGGCAGCGAGGCGAGCTTCGCTCTCGCGAGCCCTCGGCGGGCCACATCGGTGTAATGGGCGGCTCGATCGGCGCGAGTGACTTGGCCTGGACGCCGACGACCTTGTGCCCATGCCGGTCGCCGCTGGTCTGGATCTGATCCACGACACCCAGGCCCACCAGGAGCCGTCGCGCTCGTGCTGTTCCCAGCACAGCAGGTGCTCGATGGTGCCGCCGGTCATCCCGACCAGCGGCGGGCACCATGGCGGCTTGACTCCCACGCGGCCATTATCTCCGAAATCTTGTTCGGCTAGTCGAGAGAAGCATTGGCCGCCTAATAGGTCACGATCTGCCCGCCGATCCACTCCGTCATGTACGGCGGCACGGCTTCAGCCAGCTCCTCGCGGGTCGTCCAGCCGATCTCCATCACCTCGCGGGCGAGGGTGACGTTGCCGACGTGGCCGGCCGCTGAGATGGCCGTGCCGGGTACCCAGTGCCCTGCCCTGCTGGCCGGCACGGGATGAGGCCAGCCGCATGCCGTGCGTGGCCCTGGCAGGCTCTCAGGCGGCATCGGCGGCTTGGCCACGACGAACCCCCGCCGGCCTCGAACAGCCTGTGCCGGTAAAGCAGGACGCCCGGCTGGAACATCTGAGCGCACAGCATCACCGGGTCCTTCAGCCACGACCGGGCAGCCTCGACGTTCTCGATCACGAATGGCAAGCCGATGTCGATCAGCGCCTCGCGTACCGGACCGATCAGGTCTGGGTACTTATCCGCCAACCCTGGCCTGGCGCTGCTCATGGCCGAGTTGAACTGGCATGGAGGCGAGACGTGAATGAAGTCAGAGTTCCGGGCGATGCCCGGCCTGGACAGCACGTCCAGAATGTCAAGGGCGCGGAACCTGTCCCTGCCATTCGCCCTGGCGCCCGTCAGGTAGTGGTCCTCCACGTCCGGGTCGGAGTCGATGCCCCAGACGTCGTGGCCGCCTAGCGCGTAGCCTCTGGCCGCGCCGCCGGCGCCGGAGCAGCCGTCGAGCACCCGTGCCGTCAGCCCCGGCGCTCCCACCATTCGTCATCGCGGATCAGGGCGGCGATCTCGTCCTTGGTCAGCGGCCACTGCGTCGTCATCGTCAGGCCGAACGCGTCTAGAAAGGCCGTGCTCGACCGGCAATGTGAAGGGTGGGAGGCCAGCCTGCTGCGGTTCAGCCTGACCGTACCGGTCAGCGATGCGGCCGGCCTGATGATGGCGCGGATGTTCCGGTCAGCGGGCATCGCCGTCAGGCGGTCGGCGGCCCACGGTGCTCAGCGGATGGACGGGAGCGTGGATGACGCCACGGCTGCCGCGCTGCTCGGCATCCGGTTCACGTTCGCCGACGCCGACATCACCGGAGCGGCCAGCCGCGAGAAGGCCGCTAAGGAGGCCGATGCTCGGCGCCAGGCCGACGCCAAGGCCCGGATGCAGACCCGGACGTGCGCTGAGTGTGGCAAGCCCATTCCGAGTGACAGAAACGCAAGGGCGCGCACCTGCAGCGGGACCTGTCTGCGAGAGCGCAACCGGCGGCAGAGCATCGAGAAGTATCACAGCCGACGCCGCGCTGTCCTGGCAGGTGAGCAACAGTGACCGAGCAGGCAGGCGCCGCAGGATGGGCGCACCCCGGACGCTGGACGTGAAGGTGCGAGACGTCTATGGCCGGGGAGTCGTGGTCGACGGCCTGTCGCGGTGGCAGTCCAGGGAAGCGTTCGAGGCAGCCAGCCATGCCGGGCAGCGGCGTGCCTAACACGGTGGTGCATAGCGGCGAAAGCCGCCCACGCGAGTACTTCCACCTTGTCCGGCCCGACGTCCCGTCCTAACCGCCCGCCAGATACGCTCACCCGATGTCCCGCGCGTTCATCCTCGGCGGTACCGGCTCGACCGGCCGTGCCACTGCCCGCCGTCTGCTCTCGGTCGGCTGGGACGTCGGCCTTACCGGCCGGGACGCGGCACGCATGCCCGCCGACATCGCAGCGGCGGGCGGGACATTCACCGCCGCGGACCGTGCCGATGCTGACCGGCTGGCTGACGCTCTGGGCGACGGCGCGGACCTGCTTGTCGACTGCCTGTGTTACGGGGCCGACGACGCGACCGCGCTGCTGCCCCTGGCCAGGCGGGCGGCGTCGACCGTGATGATCTCCGGCAAGGCGGTCTACGCGGACGCCGCTGGCCGGCACGCTAACTCGGCGCTCAAGCCGCGGTTCGACGGCCCGGTCAGCGAGTCCCAGCGGACCGTTCCGCCCGGGGACGAAGGCTACGGGCACCGCAAGGTGGCCGCGGAGCAGGTCCTGCTCGACAGCGGGCTGCCGGTGACGGTGATCAGGCCCGGCCTGATCCATGGCGATGGGGCACGGATGCCGCGCGAATGGGTGTTCGTCAAGCGCGTGCTTGACCGGCGTCCGCGGATCTTCCTGGCCCGGCCTGGCGCCGTGAACCAGACCACCGCGGCGGCAAACCTCGCGGCGCTGATCCAGGTGGCCGCCGCGAAGCCGGGCCGGCGAGTACTCAATGCCGCCGATCCGGACGCGCCGAGCGCGCTGGAGATCGCGCGGACGGTCGCGCGGTATCTGGGCATACCTGGGACGAGGTGCTGCTCGACGAGCCGGCCGGGCCAGCCGGCAGGCACCCGTGGGAGGCGCCCTACCCGGTCGTGCTCGAGATGACTGCCGCCGCGTCGCTCGGTTACGCACCGGTCGGCGATTACGCGACGACGGTGCACGGCGAGGTGGACTGGCTGGTGCGCGCCGCCGCTGGCCGCGAGGGCCCGCGCGCCATCGGCGACCTCGACGGCGACTTCTTCGGGCCGATGCTCGACTACGCCGCCGAGGATCGCTATTACGCCGGGTCGGCGTGCGGCTGAGCCACCACTGGCTCGGGTATCGCGAGCCGCTCGGAGTCTGGCCGCCTCGTTTCCGGTGCGAACAGGCCGGCCAGCGCGGCCAGGCCGAGCACGCACGCCGCGAGGAAGAATGCCGCATTGTAGGAGACTGAGTCGACCAGGAAGCCGACCGCCACCGGGCCGGTGACCGTGCCGATATCGCCGGCCATCTGATACGAGGCGACCACTGTCCCGCCCTGGCCGCCTCGCCCGCTCTGTCCGCCGAGGATGTCGCCGATCATCGCCGACGGCGCGACATCGAGCAGCCCGGAGCCGAGCCCGAGCACCGCAAGAGCCGCGAGGAAGCCCCACAGTCCCGGCAGCAGCGCTAGCATGACCATGCTCGCTCCGCTGATGAGGCAGCCGGCCACCATGACCGGCCGCCGGCCGATCGTGTCGGCGAATCGTCCGCCGGGCAGCAGGGTCGCAGCGTTCAGCGCGGCGACGACGAGGAACCCGATTCCCGTCCACGTCGCGGACTCGTGCAGGACGTCACGGACGAACAGCGGAACGATGGCGCTGCGCACGCCCATCACGGCGAAGCCGTCGGCGAGGTTCGCCGACGCTGCCGCCCGGTATGCCCGGCTCCGCAGGGCACCGATGATCTCGGCCAGCGGCCGTTCCGAGCGCGGCCTCCCGCCAGCAGCCCGGCGCTCGCTGTCACGCAGCCTGACCGCGGCGATGCCGGCTGGCACCAGCAGCATGCCGCCGTAGATGAAGAACGGCGCTCGCTGCGACCAGGCGGCTACCAGCCCGCCGATCGCGGGGCCGCTGATCCCGCCGAGCAGGAAGCCGCCGGTATAGAGCCCGCTCGCTCGTCCCCTCAGGTCCGACGGCACGCTGCGCAGCAGCAGGGTCTGCGCGCTGACACTGAACATCGCCGAGCCGAGACCACCGATCCCGCGCAGTGCGATCAGCTGGGCGAACGACCCGGAGAAGCCAGCGAGCATGCTGCTCACGGCCACGATCGCGATGCCGGCCGCCATCGTCCGGTGCTCGCCGAACCGGTCGACCAGCCGTCCGGCGGGCAGCGCTCCGATGATCCGCATCAGGGCGAATGCGCTGATCACGCTGGCTGCGGCCGCGGTGCTCACCCCGAACTGGCTGGCGAAGGCCGGGATGCCTGGTGCGACGATCCCGTACCCGAGCGCGACAGTGAATGACACCGAGCTGAGGATCGCCACCTCGCGCGGGAGATCTCTGAACAATCCAGGGCGGCGGCGTGGCACAACAGGCATTCTCGCAGGCGCCAGCCTGGCGCCCGCGACCCCGGGGCGGACTCGGAACATCTCTAAGTGTCCGAGTCTGCTGTGATACTGGACTCGTGCTTGGAGTACCTCACAGCGAGCTGGTCGGCCGGGAAGCCGAGCTCAGCCACCTGCTCGCCATGCTGGAATCGGCGGCCTCGGGCCGGCCGGTCGTCACCCTGATCAGCGGCGATGCTGGCGTGGGCAAGACCCGCCTGGTCACCGAGCTCGCCGCGCGTGCGCGTGAGGATAGCTTTGCCGTCCTGTCCGGGCGCTGCGCCGAGCTCGGCGACGCCGTGCCGTACTTGCCGCTTGCCGATGCCCTTCGGGACGCCACGACGGGACCGTCGCCCGGCGGTGTCCTGCTCGACGCCCTGGCCGCCCGGCCGGTGCTCTCCCGCCTGCTGCCGGACCGGAACGAGAGCCAGCCGGCCGGCGGTGACATGCCCGGACTGGTCCAGCAGCAGCTCTTCGGTGCCGTGCTCGGGATGCTCGCCGAGCTGGCCGGCGCCAGCCCGGTCCTGCTGGTACTCGAGGACGTGCACTGGGCCGACCAGTCCACTCGTGACCTGCTGACCTTCCTGAGCCGGATGCTGCACTCCGAGCGGCTGGCAGTTGTCGCTACGTACCGGTCGGACGACATGCACCGCAGGCACCCGCTCAGGCCGCTGGTCGCCGAACTGCTGCGGCTGCCCAGCGTCAGCTCGGTCGAGCTCGGGCCGCTGACGGCGTCGGCCATGGCCCAGCACCTGACGGCGCTGTCGCTGCGCCGGCTTGACGCGCAGACGATCGACCGGATGATCACCAGGGCCGAGGGCAACGCGTACTACGCCGAGGAACTTCTCGCCGCGTCGTCGCCAGGATCTCAGCTGCCGGCCGGCCTGGCGGATCTGCTGCTCGCCAGGATGGAGCGGCTCTCCGCCGCGACGCAGCAGGTTCTGCGGACCGCTGCCGTTACGGGCCGCCGGGTAGACGACCAGCTGGTCAGGCGCGCGTCGGGACTCGACGAACTGGTCTACGACGGCGCCGTCAGGGAGGCCGTTGCCCATCAGCTGCTCGTGCCCGACGGCGACCAGGGCTACTCGTTCCGGCATGCCCTGCTGCGCGAGGCCATCTACGCCGACCTGCTGCCCGGCGAGCGCACCAGGCTGCACGCGCGGCTGGCCGACCTGCTCGCCGACGAGCGGCGGCTCGCCGAGGTTCCCGGCACCGCCGCGGAACTCGCGCACCACTGCCTGGCGAGCCATGACATCCAGGGCGCGTTCTCCGCCTCGGTTCTGGCCGGCGAGGAGGCGGAACGGCTCGCCGCGCCAGCCGAGGCGCACCGGCATTACGACCAGGCGCTCTCGCTGTGGGAGCGGGTCAGCGATCCGGAGAAGCTCGGCGGCCTCGGTCGCGGCAAGCTCGCGTTCCGTTCGGCGGTCAGCGCGGCGGACGGCGGTGATCTGGCGCGAGCGGCCGGGCAGTTGCGCCGACTGCTTGGTTACCTGAACGAGAACTCCGACCGGGTGCTGCTGTGCCGGGTCCAGGAACGGCTGTCCTATCTCCTCAATGACCTCGGCGAGGACGCCGCGGCAGCGGCCGCGGGCCAGGCTGCCGTCGACGCGCTCCCACCCGACCCGCCGACCTGGGAGCACGCGAGGGCGCTGGCCACCCACGCGCGTGCGCTGCTTGGCTTCCCCGACCACGAGGCGGTCCGTGCCCGCGCGGAGCAGGCGAGGGCAGCGGCGCAGGCGGCCGGAGCGCCGTGGGTCGAGGCCGATGCGCTGGTGACGCTCGGGCTGATCAGCGAGCGGGCCGGCCGGATCGCCGACGCGGTAGCCCTGTTCAGCACGGCGCATCGCCAGGCGGCCGAGGCGAGGGTGCTGGGAGTCGAGCTCCGCGCCACCTATCAGCTCGCCAGGCTCCAGCTTGAGCAGGGCGATCTCAAGAGCGCGGCGAAGCACGCGCACGAGGGCACGGAGCGGGCGAACGGCGCTGGCCTCGGTCTCGCGCAGTACGGCATCGACCTGCAGTACCTGCATTACCTCGCACATTTCGCCGACGGCGCCTGGGACCACGCGCAGCAGATCGCCGACGGGTTCGCGGTCCGGGTGACGAGCCCGGCCGAGGCCCGCCTGTCCGCGATGGCGCTCTTCCTCGCCGTCGCCAGGGGCCTGCCGGTCGTGGAGGAGCGGCAGGTATGGCTCGAGCCGATGTTCGCGCGCGACGGGTTCGTCGAGTACATCACCCGCGGGCTGCTGGCCGAGCGCGCCCTGTGGCGAGGGGACACCGCGGCGGCGGTCGCTGAGGTCCAGGCGACGATCCGGGTGATCGAGGAGATCGACGAGGGCTACCACAGCCCGCAGCTGATCCGGGTGGCCGCGGTCGGGCTCGGCGCGCTCGCCGACCAGGCCGGACCGGCCAGGGCCATGGGGGAGCATGCCCGTCTGGCGACCGTGCTCGAGCAGGCCAGCACGCTGCTTGATATCGCCCGGGAGGGTGCGGCCAACCCGCGCCTGCCTGGATTCGCGCTCGGCGTCGACGGCCGGGGATGGCTGGCGCGGGCGGAGGCCGAATGCAGCCGCGCGAACGGCCACAACGATCCCGCCGCCTGGCGGGCCGTCGTGGATGCGTTCGGCGAGGGATTCGTGTACGAGACCGCCCGGTCGCGGTGGCGGCTTGCCGAGGCGCTGGCCGAGGCCGGCGACCGGGAATCCGCCGGCCAGCAGTGGCTGCTGGCCAGGGAGGTCGCGGACGAGCTGCGGGCGGCCCCGCTCCAGGCGGACCTCGCCGATCTGGGCCGCCGCGCCAGGATCGGCCCCGCGGACCGAGCGGCCGGGCCGGCCGGCCGCGGGCCGCTGGCCGGCCTGACCGATCGCGAGCGTGACGTCCTCCGGCTGCTGGCAACGGGACACAGCAATAAGGAGATCGGCACCGAGCTGTTCATCTCGCCGAAGACGGTCAGCGTCCATGTCTCCAACATCCTGGCCAAGCTGCGGGCGGCGAGCAGGACCGAGGCGGCCGCGATCGCGCACCGCGAGGGCCTGTGAACAGCGAGCGGCCCGGGCGCGCATCGGATGCGCCCGGGCCGTAAGCCTGGTCTGGGAGTGGCTGCCGGGGCTCACGCGGCCCGGGCGGACAGCGTCGGGCAGGGAAGCTGCGGGCAGGGAAGCTTGGCGGCCGGCTGGACGGGGCGGCCGGCTGCGGCGACGGTGATCACGCCGCGCCGGGCGCGGCGTGCCTCACGGACACGCCGCCCCCGGGTGGCCTCGGCCTGCATGTCCTTGACATGCTCGGCAGCTGCCATAGCGATGATCTGCGGATGCATTGCAACCTCCTGAGTGTCGGGCCATCGTGGCCCGGTAGCACCCAGAATCGCGGTAAGGCACCTCTTACCGCATCGGGAAGATGTCCTAATCTCTGCCTGCCCGCTCGCCTTAGATCACGACAGGCAGTAAGGCCAGCTCTGCGGCCGTGCCGACCAGGTCGCCCGCGCAGGTCAAGGGGGCCGCGGGAAGCACGGCGGAGTCCTCGTATCCGATCAGGCCGTAGCGCATCGCGGTAATCAGGGCCTGGGCACGATTCGTGGCGCCGAGCTTGTCGTACAGGCGCGCGACGTAGGTCTTGGCCGTCGACTGGCTGATGTACATGGCGAGCGCGATAGCCGGGACCGACATGCCGTCGCGCAGCAGGTGCAGTACCTCGGCTTCCCTGGGGCTGAGTGCCAGCCGGTCCCTGATCGTCCGCCGCCTGGTAATCGCCACAGCAAGGCCGGAAGCGGTGAAGCTCGAGGCTGCGACCGCGGCATGCCGGATCGCGGCAAGCACCTCATCGACCGGTGCTGACTTGGCAACGAACGCTGATACGCCGGTCTCCATCGCGCGGAACAGCACGTCGTCCTCGCCGCGGGAGGTGAGCATGACGATGCCCAGGTCCGCGAAGGTATCGCGGAATTCTCGCGCCAGGCGCATGCCGTCGCCGTCGGGCAAGGTGGCGTCGATGGTCACCACGTCTGCGCCGGACTGCGAGACCGTCGTCCTGGCCTGCGCCGCCGACTCGCATTCGGCGACGATCTCGATGTCGGCGTACTGCGCGATGAGCTGGCGAAGTCCATACCTTGTCAGGGTGTGGCCATCGACAATGGCCAGACGGATCGTCACCGCGAACCCCCCCAGGCTCTGCACTCTTGGCGTCAGCGGAGCGACGGTGCTCGCGCGGCCAGTCTGGACACGGCTCCCACCTAGGATGCCGCCGACCTGGCATCAGACAGTAGACGTGATGCTTCGGTGCCCGGTTTGCAGCGCTTTCCGATTGTTATCGTTATGTTATGTGTCCTTTGGGGGCCAATTACCACCTGCTGGCCAGAACCGCTACCAGGGCTCCGCTCAGCATGTAAGGGCCGAAGCTGATCATGCTGCGCCAGGAGATCCTCCGGCCGGCGAGCATGGCGAGGCTGACGGCCGCGGCCATGACGAACCCGAGGCTCGCTCCCGCGATCAGGGTGCGCCAGCCGAGCCAGCCGAGCACGAGGCCGATCACGCCGGCCAGCTTGATGTCGCCGCCTCCCAGCTGGCCCGCGCTGAGCAGGCCGAGCAGCAGGTATGCGGCACCGAGGGCAAGTCCGCCAAGCAGCGCGCGGACGAATGTCCCCCAGCTATCGCCGAACGCCGCGGCCAGGCCGAGCAGGACGATCAGCGCCGGATAGGCAGCCAGGGTCAGCCGATCAGGAAGCCGCTGCACGGCGGCATCGATCTGGGCAAGCGCCACGCCGAGGACGCCGAGGAAGGCGAATGCGGCCGCTGCTGGCTGGAATCCGATCCTGGCCAGCAGGAGCGCCAGCACGGCGGCCGCGGTCAGCTCGATCACCGCCGCCGCGCCGATCCAGGACCCGCAGTGCTCGCACCGGAGCGCGGGTCGCCCGGGTAGCGCGGTCGCGCACTCGCGGCAGCCTGCCTCCTCTGGCTCACCGCCGGGGACCGACAGCCTGGCTACCTGACCGCGCAGCACCGTGCCCGCTGGCAGGCCGACGACCGCGCCTGACGCGGCCCAGATCAGGTTCATAACGCCCCGCATGTGCCGGGAAATCTGATAGATGCTCGGTTTGTGTCTGATGCTCAGGGACTGTCCCGACTGGTCACGAGTGTTACGCCCAAGGCTCGTGTCAGCCGAACGGATGACATGTCATCCGACAAGGCGAACTTGTCCGCTTGTTGTCTGGAAGTCACTCTCAGTCATGATCGACCCTATACGCTGCCCGATACCAAGACGGCATGATGCCGTCCAGCTAGGCGTGGATAGCTCGCCGGCCTGTCGAAGGAGTTCCTATGCTCAAGCACCTCGTGTCACTGAACAACCGTCTCGGCCAGCTTCGCAGCGACGACCGCGGCGTGACATCCGTCGAGTACGGCCTGATGGTTGCCCTGATTGCCGTGGCCATCATTGGCACGGTCGGTGCCCTTGGGGGCGCGCTGAACGGCGTCTTCACCAACGTTGCCAACGCGATCGGCGGACTGTAGAGAGCCAGAGGCACAGCAGGCGGAGACATCTGGTCTCACATCTGTGACCGTGGCAAATCCTCGAAGGGATTGCGATGCCTGACTCGATAGCATCCGCGCGGAGCCTCATCTACCGGCTGCGCTTTGCGGATGACCGGGGCGTGTCGTCAATCGAGTACGCAATCCTTGCCTCTCTGATCGCCGTCATTATCAGCGGCGCGGTCGGCGTACTCGGAATGAACGTGAACGCTCTGTTCGGTCAGATCCTTGGCGCCTTCTAGCGTCGGCACATTCTGGTGGCACGGGCGGGACGGCAAGCTGTCCCGCCCGTGCCCGACCTGGAGGGACGATGAACCGCCGACCGCTCAGGTGCGGCAAACGGGACAGGGGCGCTGCCGCCGTTGAGTTCGCGCTGCTGCTCCCGCTGCTGCTGCTCTTGCTTTTCGGCATTATCGACTTCGGGCGGGCACTTAATGCCCAGGTCACTCTCACCCAGGCGGCCCGCGAAGGGGCCAGGCTGACGGCGCTCAACCAGCCCAACGTGACGAGCCGTACTCAGGCCGCTGCGACCGGGCTCAGCGGCGTCGGCGTGGCCGTGCTGTCGGCCTGCCCGGTTGGTTCGGGGCCGACGGCCAACGCAGACGTCAAGGTCACCTACACCTTTACCTTCGTTACGCCGATAGGCGCGATCGCCAAGATGTTCGGCGGCTCGGGACTCGGTTCTCCGCTCACGCTTCACGCCGAAGGAGTCATGCCATGCGAGACCTGATCATTGGTCTGGCCCGTCCGGTGCTTCGGTTGCTCGGTCGCGACGACCGCGGTGCCGTCGGCGTGCTCGTCGCTATACTCATCGGCGGCGGTGTGCTATTTGGCATGGGTGCGATGGTCGTTGATGTCGGCCAGCTGTACTCCGAGCGAGCCCAGCTACAGAACGGCGCGGATGCCGGTGCGCTGGCCGTGGCCAAGACCTGCGCCCAGGGCACCTGCACGCCAGGAACAGCACAGAATTACGCGAACAAGAATTCCGCCGACGGCACGTCCGCCGTCGACTTGGTCTGCGGATCAGGGGGCCTGGGCGCCTGTCCGGCTAGCACGGGCAAGATATACGATTGCCCGCCGGCCCCGAAGCCAGGCACCAACTACGTCGACGTGCACACCGGGACGCTGACTGCGAGCGGCTCGACCTTGCTGCCGCCGACGTTCGCTCGCACTCTGCTCGGCAGGACCAACTACAACGGCTCGACCGTCTTCGCGTGCGCACAGGCCGCGTGGGGCCCGCCATTGGCGGCGAGCGGCATCGCCGTGACGTTCTCGGCCTGCGAATGGGACCAGGCAACTCAGAACGGGACGCTGTTCGCGCCGCCACCGCCTTACCCGCCGAACCCGCTTCCTGCCCCGTCTTTCGACCGGGTGCTCAAGCTGCATACCACCTCCACCAGCGGTGGCTGCCCGACCGAGCCCGCCGGCGCCGACGGTCCTGGCCTGTTCGGCTGGACTGACGACCCGAACAGCAACTGCACCACGCCGATCATCAACGGGACGTTCGGCGGCAATACCGGCGTCAGTGCCTCGCAGGCCTGCAAAACCGTTCTTGCCGCTGACCAGGCGAACCGCACGCTCGTCTTTCTCCCCATCTACATCGCCGTCAGTGGCACCGGCGCCAACGGCGTCTACACGCTGAAGGGTTTCGCAGCTTTTGTGATTACTGGCTATCACTTGCCCGGATTCACGGCGAAAGACTGGCTCAATCCTGCTAACGACTGCAAGGGCTCGAATAAGTGCATCAACGGTTACTTCACGCAGGGTCTCGTACCGAATCCCGGATCGATCGGCGGCCCGAACCTAGGCGCGGACATCATCGCGCTGACCGGCTGAGCCAGAGCAGGCAAGACGCAGCGCAGAGCAAGCGCGGAAGCGGAGAAGAGGAATCTTGACACGTCGCATTCTGACTATCGTCCTGGCGATCGCGTTGGCCGTCATCGGCACTGGCGCGGTGCTCCTCTATGCCAAGGGCGCCGACCAGCGGGCCATCGCCGGGCAGAAGGCGATCAGCGTCCTGGTGGCGGCGCAGCAGATACCGGCCGGCACGGTCGCGACGACTGCGCTGGCCGACGGCATGCTTGCCAGGCAGAAGCTGCCAGCCTCATCGGTTCCCGCCGATGCGGTGCGGTCGCTCACGAGCGACCTCAAGCCCCTCGTCGCGAGCGCGAACATCGCGCCCGGTGAGCTGCTGCTGCGCCCGATGCTGGTGACAGCTGTCGCCGCGACGTCGGGAGTCGCCATTCCGAGCGGCATGATGGCGGTGACCATCGCTATGTGTGTCCCAGAGGCCGTGGCGCGTTACGTCTATCCAGGTGCGGAAGTAGCGGTTTTCGACACATACGTCAAGAGTGGTTCGCTTAATGCCCAGTGGACCTGCGGCAGCAAGTCGCTCGAGGCCAACGACAAGACCAAGATCGTCACCAGGATCGTGCTGACCAGGGTCAAGGTGCTGTCCGTGGCCGAGGCGGCTCCCGTGTCGGCGGCCGGCGGGGTGACGAGCACCGCCTTCGGGCAGGCCAATTCGGGCACGGCGGACCAGGCGACTCAGAACCAGGTACTCGTGACCCTCGCCGTTGATCAATCAGATGCGGAGCGGGTGATCAATCTGGCCGAATCCGGGCTGCCCTATATGGCGCTGCTCACCACGTCCTCGGTGACCGGGAGCGACGGGCCGACATTGCCCCTCTTCCCGCCGACAAAGTGAGTAGCTAGCCATGCCCATCCTCTGCGAGCCCACGGCATCCGCCAGGGACCTGGTCCTGTCCATCGGCGGCAAGGTGCGCGCTGCGGACACCCTGCAGGCGGTCGCCCAGATGCTGGAGAGCGATCCAGCCGAGACCCTGGTGGTGATCGGCCCGGACACTCCCGTCGGGGAGGCGCTGACGTTCGCGTCCACGCTCAGGCTGATCAGGCCCGCCGTTGGCGTGGTCCTGGCCAGGGAATATGTAGACGTCAACCTGCTGACCCACGCGCTGAGAGCCGGCATCAGGGAAGTGGTGCCGGCCGGCGACGGGGCAGCGCTGGCCGCCGCGTGCCAGCGGTCCAACGAGATATCGCTGCGGCTGCTCAGCGCGGCGCCACCGACTGAGGTTCCCCATGGCAGGGACGGGCAGGTCGTCACGGTGTTCGCGGCCAAGGGCGGCTGCGGCAAGACCACCCTGGCGATCAACCTGGCCGTCGCGCTCGCTCGGCAGAGCGACCGGAGAGTGTGCATCGTCGACCTTGATCTCGCGTTCGGGGACGTCGCGATCAGCGTGCAGCTGGATCCGGGCAGGACGATCGTCGATGCGCTGCCGATGGCCGGTCACCTGGACCAGACGGGTGCGTCGTCGCTGCTCACCCGTTACCAGGCGAACCTCGACATGCTGCTGGCCCCGACCACGCCAGGGGACGCGGAGAAGATACCCCCGGCCCTAGTCGGCGAGCTGCTCGTCGTGCTCCGGACGATCTTCGACTACGTGGTCGTCGACACGCCTGCGCAGTTCAGCGAGCACGTGCTGACCGCCATGGACAACTCGGCGCACCACGTGCTGCTGACGACCCCCGACGTGCCGGCGCTGAAGAACCTCAGGATCACCCTGGACATGCTCGACCTGCTCTCCTACCCGCGGCAGATCCGCTCGGTGGTGCTCAACCGCTCGGACTCCAAGGTGGGACTGAGCCTCGAGGACGTCGAGCGGGTGGTCAGGTGGCCGATCGCCGCGCACATCCCGTCTAGCCGCGAGGTTCCCATCTCGATCAACAAAGGCACGCCGCTGACACTCGCCAATCCCGGTCATCCGGTCAGTCAGGCCATCTCCCGGTTCGCGCAGCAGCGCCTGCTCGACCCTGCCGGGGCAGCCGAGCCGGGCCGGCCCGGCAGGACGAGGGGCAGGAGGCGGTCGGCATGAGCCTGTCCGATCGGCTAGCACAGCGGATGACGCCGACGGCGATGCCTGCTGACCAGCAGGGCGGAACACACCGGCGGCTGGAGCTGCAAGCCGGCCCGAACCGGCGGCCCGGACGGGTCGCGGACCCGTTCGTTGCCGTCAAGCGCAGCGTGCACGAGGGCCTGCTCGAGGTGCTTGGCCCCAAGCTGTATGACGCCCACCTCGACCAGAGTGAGCTGGAGCTTCAGGTCACGCAGACGCTGCAGGCCGTGCTGCAGCGCGACGAGACTCCGCTGACGGTCGCTGACCGCGCGCGGGTCGCGCAGGAGGTGGCCGACGAGATTCTCGGCCACGGCCCGCTGGAGCCGTATCTGCGCGATCCGGACATCTCCGAGATCATGGTCAACGGGCACGATCAAATCTACGTGGAGCGGGACGGCCGGATCTATCCCGTGTCGGCGACGTTCACCGACGAGGCGCACCTGCGCCGCACCGTCGACAAGATCGTGGCGCGGGTCGGCCGGCGAGTCGACGAGTCGAGCCCGATGGTGGACGCTCGGCTGCCCGACGGCAGCCGCGTCAACGCCGTGGTGCCGCCGGTCGCGCTCGACGGCTCGCTGCTGACGATCCGTAAGTTCGCCGCCGACCCGTTCACTGTGAACGATCTCATCGGGTTCGGCACCATGAGCCCCGAGGTCGCCGAACTACTGCAGGCATGCGTGCGCGGGCGGCTCAACATAGTGATCGGCGGCGGCACCGGCTCAGGCAAGACGACCACCCTGAACGTGCTGTCGTCATTCGTGCCGCCGGACGAGCGCATCGTGACCATCGAGGACGCGGCGGAACTGCAACTGCGCCAGGAGCACGTGCTCAGGCTCGAGTCACGCCCGCCGAGCCTGGAGGGCACCGCTCAGATCACGATCCGAGATCTGGTGCGCAACTCGCTGCGCATGCGGCCGGACCGGATCATCATCGGCGAGATCCGGGACGGTGCTGCGCTCGATATGCTCCAGGCGATGAATACCGGCCACGACGGCTCGGTGACCACGCTGCACTCCAACTCGCCGCGAGACTCGCTGTCCCGCATGGAGACCATGGTCCTGATGGCCGAGATAGACCTGCCGCAGCGCGCGATCAGGGAGCAGATGGCCTCAGCCATCGACCTGCTCGTCCACCAGACCAGGCTCAAGGACGGCACCCGGCGGATCACCCATATCACCGAGGTAGAGGGCATGGAAGGCGACGTGATCACGCTGCTCGACGTCTTCCAGTTCGACTTCCGCGCCGGCGTGGATGAAGATGGCCGGTTCCTCGGCACGCTGCGCAGCACGGGTCTGCGGCCGCGCTTCATCGACACACTCGCAGACCGCGGCATCACGATCTCGCCCGCGATCTTCGGCGGCGAAAGATTCACCAGATGAGCCGGCTCGGGACGGCGGCGCGAGCCTGGACCGTGCTGGGGCTAACCACGCTGCTTGCCCCGCTGGCGCTGTCCTCCGGGACGGTCGCCGCGCACGCCGCGGAACGGTCGAGAGTCGTCGTCATCCTGCTGGATACGAACATCTCCCCGGCGAAGACCCAGATGGCGGACGAGCGTAAAGCTGCCCTCGCGTACGTGCGAGCACTTCCCGCCGACGTGGAGATCGGGCTGATCGCCTTCAACGACACGTGGCAGACCGCGCTTCAGCCGACGTCGAGCCGCCCGCAGCTCACGGCCGCACTCGCTGCCGCGCAGCCGGCCGGAGCGACGTCCAACGGGCTCAAGGGCGCGCTGGCCGGAGCGGTGGCAATGGTCGATCGCCTGGGGGCTAAGGCTCGGAGCCGTCTCCTCGTGCTGACCGACGGCGAGTTCATGACTCAGCCGAAACAGGCGGTTCCCATTCCCGTCGATGCGATTACCTGGCACTACGACGCCGATGACTACGTCAATATCGTCCAGCAGGTCGCCACGGCGAGCGGCGGTCACTCCGCGGACCCCGGCAAGGCCTCCGGGCTAGTCAAGTACATCCCGCCGAAGCCGAGAGCTACCGCGCCGCCTGCGGCTCCGGTCGCTCAGCCGCGCTGGCACCTGACTCAGCCGTTGCTCAGCGTGCTCGCCCTGGTCTTCGTCGCGCTGCTTGTCCTGGCCCTGCTTGGACTCAGGTCGCTGCGTCGTGGGCCGCGGCGGCCTCAGATCGCCAGCCGGATCGAGCGGTACGGACCGCAGGGTGCCAGCCCGGCCACCTCATCGCCGGACCGTGATGGCAAGCTAGCCGTGACCGCGGTCAATTTGATGGGTCGGCTGCTGACCTCCAGCAACTCGCAGCCGAGGCTCGCCCGACGGCTGGATCACGCCGGGATTGCGCGTCCCCCGGCCGAATGGGCTCTGCTAGGAGTCTGCCTCAGCGTCGGCCTCGCGGCTGTCTTCACGGTGGCCTTCGGGAATGTGGGCATCGGGGTAATCGTCGGCAGCTTGGCCGGCTGGGCGGTGATGCGGCTGGTCCTCAGTGTCAAGATCGGCCGGCGGCGCGCTGCGTTCGACGAGCAATTGCCGAACGTGCTCCAGCTGGTCGCAGGCTCAATACAGACCGGTCTGTCGCTGTCGCAGGCGCTTGACGCGGTGGTCCGCGAGGACGCGCAGCCCGCGTCGGGCGAGTTCGCCCGTGCGCTGGGCGAGGCCCGGCTTGGGGTCCAGCTGGATGTCGCCCTGGACGGGGTCGCGGACAGGCTGAACTCCGGCGATCTGCGCTGGGTCATCATGGCGATCAGGATCCAGCGCGAGACCGGCGGGAATTTGGCCGAGGTGCTCCGCAATACGGTTGCCACGATGCGGGAGCGCGCGTACCTGCGCCGTCAGGTGCGCTCGCTAAGCGCCGAAGGCAGGCTGTCGGCCTACGTGCTGATTGCCCTGCCCTTCGTTGTGGGCGGCTGGTTGCTGTATTCAAGCCCGGCCTACATGCGGCCGCTCTTCACCACGGCATTCGGAGTGCTGCTGCTCATCCTTGCCTCGGTGCTCGTGGTCGTCGGCGCGTTCTGGATGCGTAACCTGATCAAAGTGGAGGTATGAAATGTCGGGGTCTGCCCTCCTCCTCGTTGGCGCGGCTGCGTTCTGCACGGGAATCTTCGTGCTCGTACTCATGCTCTTCTCTCGCCCGTCAACGCCGCGGGGCGTCAGCGGCGCCTTGTCGTCGATCGAACGCCATTACGGTCAGGAAGCCACGGCGTCCTCCCGTCAGGATCCTGACAAGTCTGCCGTATTGCCGACCTGGGCTAAGAGCCTGGCGATCCGGCTGTCCCCTGGTGGCGTGGCCAGCAGCTTGCAGCGTCGCCTTGATCTCGCGGGCAACCCGCCCGCCTGGACCGCTGACCGGATCCTGGCTGTGAAGGGAATCGCCATCGTCATTGGTGCCGCGTTCGGGGTGCTATTCGGGGTGCACAAGCCGACCTTGGCGATCGTTTACGCCGCCATACTAGGTGCCGGCGGCTTCTTCCTCCCTGACGTCTTGCTTTACAACGCGGGGATCAAGCGGCAGGCGCTGATCGTATCCGCGCTTCCCGACGCCCTCGACATGATGACGGTGTGTGTCGAGGCCGGCCTGGGCTTTGACGGCGCGCTGGCTCAGGTCGCCCGCAATACCAAGAGCTCGCTGGCCGAGGAGTTCGCCAGGACGCTCCAGGAGATGCAGATCGGCCTGTCCCGGGCCCAGGCGCTGCGCGGCATGGTCGCCCGGACCACGGTGCCGGAACTGCGGTCGTTCGTGGGAGCGCTGGTCCAGGCGAGCGAACTGGGCATCCCTGTTGCGCGGGTGCTCCGTGAGCAGTCGTCCGAGATGCGGATCAGGCGTCGCCAGCGAGCCGAGGAGAGGGCTCAGAAGGTGCCGGTGAAGATCATGTTCCCGCTGGTTACCTGCCTGTTCCCCGCGTTGCTTGTCGTCATCATCGGGCCAGGTGTGATCTCCATCGCGCACTCGCTGTTCGCGTAGCGGCGTATGGCTAGCGTGTCCGGCCGGCGGATAGACGTCGGCAAGCTGATTATGGTCCCGCTCGCGACTCTGGCGCTGCTTCTCGACGTCCACGCAGTTCTCCGGGGAGCAGGGCAGGCCAGCGCTACGGGCGTGCTTCGGTGGCTGAACGCAATCCTGTTGTGTGCTTTCTATGCGCTGATCATCTGGTGTTACCTGCGCCGCGGCCCCGCGGTCGCCACGAGCGGCCTGACCCTCGCCTCGGTAGTCGCCGTGATCGCAACGTTCGCGCCGTTCCCGTTCCCGCTGCTGCATCACACGCCACCGGGGCTGGCTCTCCAGGTGGCCGCCGACGTGCTGATCGTGGCCGGCACATCCTGGGCGGTCTGGGCGTTGCGGAGCCTCGGCCGGAACCTGTCGGTCATCGCCCAGGCTCGCGACGTTGCCGAGCGCGGTCCGTACCGGCTGGTGCGCCATCCGCTGTACCTGGGCGAGATGGTCTCCCTGCTCGGGCTGGCCCTGGCCTCGGCCAGCGCCGCCGCCTTCGCGGCCTGGGCGGCCTTCGTTGCCATGCAGGTCTACCGCGCCCGGCGAGAGGAAGAGGTGCTGCTCGCGGCGCTGCCCGGCTATCAGGCCTATCGCGCCCGGACTGCCGCTCTCTTGCCGGGAGTCTTCTAGCCGGCGAACCGCCGCGGCCGCGGCGATCGGGCATGATCGGCAGCGTGCACTACACGAACTTCTTCCTCGGCAGCGTGACCGTCGCCGGGGCACTGACCGGCCTGCTGTTCGTCGCCCTGTCGGTCGCCCAGGGGCGGGACGACGGCCAAGGATCGGCCGAGCGCCAGGCGGTCGCCGCGACGGCGTTCACCGCGCTGGTCGACTCGCTGTGGATCTCGCTGGTCGCCCTGCTGCCCGGCAACGGCATACCCACCGCCAGCCTGCTGCTCGGCGTGCTCGGCCTGACCAGCACCGCTGCCCTGATCATCAGGCTCTGGCGGGCGCGGTCGCGGCAGAAGCTGAGCCACCGGTGGCCGGTCCTGCTGCTGCTGATCGTGGCGATGTACATCGCGCAGGCGGTCTCGGCGCTCACCACCAGCCAGGGAGAGGCTGCCCGGAGGACTGGCGCCACGTTCGTGCTGATCTTCTTCGCCGTCGGCATCGCCCGCTCGTGGGAACTGCTCGGCCTGCGTGGCGGTGGCCTGCTCGACTTCCTGGTCGCCCGCGCCGAATCCGCGGTCCCGGCAGGCTCTCATGAGCAGGCCGACGGCTCCGGCCCGCAGGCCACGGCCGGACCAGACACCGGCCGGACATAGCGAACGGCGCCTGCCGTGGACTCCGCGGCAGGCGCCGTTCCTGATCAGCCGGCGAGCGGCCGCCCGGCTACGACACCACGATGGTGAAGTGGGTCGTGCCTGACGCCGAGCCGTCCTTGCCGGTGATGGTGACGTGGAACGTGCCGGGAGCACTCGGCAGCCTGCCGGAGATCAGGCCGTTGGTGGAGTGCAGGATCGCGTGGATGGACAGGCCAGCCGGCAGCCCGGACTCGACGAAGTGCAGCGACGAGACCTTCCTGGTGTCCAGCCCGGTGATCTTCAGCGAGAAGGCCGTTCCGGCTCCCCGGGTCTGCGTGCCCGGGTCGACCAGCGTGATCCGGCGTACTGGCCTGAGGCCGAACGCCGTGGTCCCGTTGGGTGTGCCGAGTCCGGTCGGCCCGTCGAAACCGCGGATGCCGTGGCACAGGTACGCCTGGGCGGTCCCGCAGTTGCCGTTGGCGCCGGAGGTGACATCAAACAGGTTCCTCGCGTGCAGGTACGGGTACTCGGCCGGGTAGGTGTTCACGACGGGCGCGCCGGCCAGCGCGTAGATCCCCGTGATGATCGGCGTGGACGCGCTGGTCCCGCCGACTTGATAGAAACCCGGTCCGGAGGGAGCCCGGTAGCTGTCGTAGATAGCCACCCCGGTGTTCGGGTCAGCTACTGCGGCCACGTCGTTCAGGGTCCTGTTCTTGCACCCGTTGGCCCGGTTGGCGTCAGCGAGCTGCCAAGATGGCTTGGCCTGGAATGCCGAGCACCCGGAGCCGGTGCCACTGGTGTTAGCGCTCGTCCCCCACACCGACTCGGTCCAGCCGCGCCCGTTGCTCGCGTGCCGCAGCGACGTCCCGCCGACGGAGGTGACGTACTGCAGGTCAGCCGGGTAGTTGGGGCCGTAGCCGAAGTCGCCTGAGGCGAAGGCGATGACATGGCCCGGATGGTTGAAGAAATGGTTGAGGGCGCTCTGGCTGCTGGACTCGCCGTTGCTGCTCCAGCTGTTGGAGACGTACTTCGCGCCCCTGGCGATCGCGGTGTTCTCGGCCGTGCCCAGGTTGACGTCGGACGAGTTCGTCGCCTCGATCAGCAGGATGTGGCACTTCGGGCAGATCGCCGAGACCATGTCGAGGTCCAGCGACTCCTCGAATGCCCAGTTCGCGTTGGCGAGCGGCAGCGGGCTGCCCTTACCGCGCTGGTTGAGGATCTTCAGGCAGCCGTTGGACGTCGTGCAAGCAGGGAGGTGAAAGGTGTGCCGGTAGACGGCCAGGTCCGCACTGGCGTGCGGGTCGCTGAAGGCATCGACGATCGCGACGGTACGCCCGCCTCCGCTGTTGGCGGCGGCGGTTGCGATCTTGTACGCCTTGCGCAGGTCGGCGGGGAGGTAAGGTCGCTGTGCCGCGGGAGTTGCTTTTGCGGTCAGCGCGGCGGCAGTCAGCCGGGAGGCCGTCTTGACAATCGACATGCAGGTCATCTGGCCCGGTCCTGCGGGTGGGCAGACGTAGCGCTGGCCAGCCGGCAGCGCGGGGCGCGTGAGCGGACGGGTCCGGGCCGCATGCTGCGGTGCGTTGTCGTTGGCCGCTGCGGCCGAGGCGATGGCAGGTGCAGATATGCCAAGCACCCCCAGCCCGGCAACGGCGGCGACCGCAACTGCCTGTCGGGTGAGCAACACTGTGCGCACGGTTCCTCCGCTGTCGATGATTGACTGCACTGAAAACACGCCAGTCGATATATATAGCAGACTGACTACGACAAAAACTTGCATTTCATCATTAACAAATGATGTCGTTATCTTGACTCTGCGGCAGCCGGCTGTTACCTCAGGTGACTGGCGGGCCTGGGGTGCAGCGCGGCCGGAGACGGACGGCCGCCGGCGATCGCGAATGACAGGACCGCGAGCAGGGCGGCTACGGCAGCACTGGCGCCGTAGATCTCGGGCAGGGTGAACCCCGCGGAGCGGAGCGGGCCGACCCCGAAGGCAGCTAGTCCGTAGCCGAGCTGATAGCACGCGATCACGCCGCCGGCTACCGAGGCGGAAATGGCCGTCAGGCTCTCCTGGCCGAAGCTGATCGTCAAGGGGAGCAGCGCCGAGCAGCCGAGCCCGGCGAGGCCGAAGGCCAGGACGCCCGCCCCGGCGGAGCCGGCCGGCAGCTCGGCGATGAACACGAACGAGCCCGCCAGCACGACGGGCAGCAGGTGGTAGGCGAACCTGCTCGGCACCCAGCGCTGGAGTACGGCGAAGACCACCCGCCCCGCCGTCACCATCGCCCAGAACACGGTGAGCGTGAGCGAGGCGGTCGTCGCCGAGACGTGCAGGGAGACCTGGTCGATCTGCGACCAGTTGCCGTTCATGGTCTCGCAGAAGCCGTACAGGATGGCGAAGGCCGCGAAGGCCCAGAACCGTCCCGGGATCGCGGGCTTGCCGCGGCCGGCCGGCGCGGCTCCGTCCTGGCTCGTACGTGCGTCGCCCGCCGCTTCGCCTGCCGGGCCGGCGGCAGCGCCGCCTCCCGCGATGCGCAGCGGCAGCCGCATGCTCACGGCCAGCAGCCCGAGCAGCAGCGCCGCGGCCAGGATCGGCAGCCCGACCCACGCGCCGAGCCCGACGAAGATCGCCACGAAGACGGGAGCCAGCGCCGTGCCGAGCCCGAGCAGGGCATTCAGCACCAGGATCGACCGGTCGACCGCGCCCGGGTGGAACGCGGCCGTGAAGGTGTTCACCGCCGTGACGGTGAGCCCGAACCCGAGGCCGAGGCAGGCCGTCGCGGCCAGCAGGATCGGGTAGGCGAGCGACTGGTCGGTCAGGACGAACCGGCTGGCGATCAGCATCGCCATCGACGCCAGGTTGGCCGCCAGACCGCCGAGGTAGACCAGTTTCCAGCCGAGCCGGCCGGCCAGCCTCGCGCCGGCCAGCGACGCGGAGATCGCCGCGATCACCTGCGGCACGAACATCGTCCCGTACTGGCCCGCGGACAGGCCGTAGGAGGCCGCCGAGGTGAAGATCGTGCTCGCGGCCGGGAAGGTCACCAGCGTGATGCCCTGAACCAGGCCGGCCGCGTACATGGTCAGCTTCTCGGCAGGCGTCGCGGCCGTCACCCGGTCTGTCTTACCCACCCGGGAGCCGCGCAGGACTCCGCTCAGCCGATCGGATACGGGGCCAGATCAGGTATCAGCTCATCGGGTACCGGTGCATGCTCACCGCGTACTCGCAGCCGGCCCCCAGGCCCACGTAGCCGGCCATCGACCGCAGGAACTCGTCGGGATCGAACTCCCGGCCGAGGCCCTCGATGTAGGCACGGTGCTCGCGCAGCGAGGCGACGCCCAGGTCGATCGTCTCGGTCACGTCCACGAAGTGCGTCGGCTCGCCGCTGGCGAAGACGTACGCGGCGGCGATGGGCGGGCACACCGGCCCGGCCCCGGGAAACACCCACTCGTTGGTCGCGTCCCGGCAGGCGTCGAGCACCGCGAGCCCGACTGCCCGGTGGTCGGCGTGGTTAACCGGCCCCTCCTCGCCCCAGGTCAGGTCGAAGCTCGAGGTGACGACGATGTCCGGGCGCAGCCTGCGGAACGCGGCCGCGAGATCGCGCCGCAGCGGGATCCCGTACTCGACCAGGCCGTCCTGATGGTCGAGGAACTCGACGTCGGTTACGCCGACGACGGCGGCGCTGCGCATCTCCTCCTCGACCCGCACAGGGGCGACCTCGGCCGGTGCCATCCTGGCGATGCCGGCCTCGCCCCTGGTGGCCAGCAGATAGGAGACCTTCTTGCCCTGCCTGGTCCAGCGGGCCACGGCGGCCGCGGCTCCGTATTCGAGATCATCGGGGTGAGCTACGACGGCGACGGCGCGTTCCCAGTCCTCGGGCATGGGCTTCATGGCGGTGCCTCTTCTCTCGGATCGGTTCTCTCGGTCGATCTTGCCTCGGCCCGCGCTCGCGGTCAGGTGATGCAGGGTCCGTCCGGGACATTGCCGCGGCCATGGCTGAACAGCGCCGCCAGGTTCGGGACGTCACCGGCACGCTTCATGGCGGTCCCAGCGGCAGCCTGCCCCAGGACGAACCGGTCGAAGAAGGCCAGGCTGACTCGCGCCACAATCCGCTCGAACCGGTTCGTGCCCCAGTACGGGCCCGTATGGTCGGCCCCGAACAGGTCCAGGTAGTACCTCATCCGCGCCCGGTCGGCGTGGTACATCGCCGCGCTGCACCCCGGCAGGTTGACCGTGTCGGCGCTGCCCTGGGTGAACAGCATCGGAGCTGGCCGGCGCGTGAAGAAAGACCCCGGCATCGGCGGCCACTCGGCGCCGGACAGCACGGCGATGGCTGCCACCCGGTGATCCGAGCAGCAGGTGTTCGCTCCGATGGCGGCGACGGTGTCGCCGCCATCGGACTGGCCGGTGACCGCGATCTCGTGCGGGCTGATCAGCCCGGAGAACAAGCCGCGGCGGGCGGCGCCGAGCGCGAGCATCCTGGTGATCACATAGGACATGTCCGCCGGCTGGTTGACCATGTCAGATTCGGTCGCCGCCGAGCCGACCCTGCAGTCAGAACGCGGGAAGTTCACCGCGGCGACCACGTAGCCGGCGGTGGCCCAGGCCCGCAAGAGCCGGGAGTACGGGCCGCCGCACTGCATGAATCCCGGCCCGAACACGATCAGCGGGAGCGGCCCCCTCGCGGGCTTGCTGGTCGTGGCCGGCGGGCCAGCCAGCGGGTACCTGATCTGCGTCAGCAGCTTCCGCGGCCCGAGGTGCTCGCCGGTCGGACCGGTGTGGGCAGGCTCGGTAAACGTGATCCAGCGCTGGCCGACCCAGAATTTGCCCAGCACGCCAACGGGCTCGGCCGCAGGTGCCTTCGGGTCAGACGATGGCGTGCCGGCCGCCGCTGACGTCTTCGTCGCCGCCTGCCCGCTGGGCTGACCGGGTGCGGAGCACGCGGAGGCGGACGCCGCCACAATCGCGAGCCAGACGCCCGCCGCCGCGGCGACGCCAGGCGTCCTGCTTCGCCTGCCTGCAGTTTCCACGCCAGAAACTGTAACGTGCCTCGGTTCGTTACATCTCCTGCCAAGACAGCAGACGAACCCGCAGTCGCCAGATCGGACGGACCGAGAAGCCAATGATCCAGATCGGACGGACCGAGAAGCCAATGATCAAGCGCTCCGCGCCCCGTGCAACGGTCGTCTCGACTCTGCTGGCTATTGCCGTGACGGCCTCGGTCGCAGGCTGTGCGGCAATCGCGGCAGACACCGGGGCGACCAGGGCGGCGAGCGCCGGCCGCGCCGGGCACAGCTCCCGGGCACTGCTGGACCGTACGCCGGCTCCCGCCGCGGTCGTCGTGCGCCACTTCGTGCTGCCGGACAGCCACCGGATGACGGTGGCGCGGTTCACCGGCGCGGTGCGGTTCGTGCTGCACTGCGGCAGCGTGGATCCCGGACCGCCGTGCCGGGGCAAGGCGGCTGGCCCGGCGCTGAGCCTGACGGAGCGCCGGCTGGTGATCGGCGCCTTCAACGGCGGCTTCAAGCTCTCGGCCCACGTCGGCGGCTACGAGCAGGGGGGAGCTGTCATCAGCCCGCTCGTACCGGGCCGGGCTAGCCTCGTGATCTACCGGTCAGGCGCCGCCAGCATCGGGACCTGGGGTCACGGCGTGCCGCAGCCGGGGAATCCGGTCTACAGCGTCAGGCAGAACCTCGTCCTGCTGGTTCGCCATGGCCGGCCCACCGCGGCGTCCGCTGGCGGCTGGGGCTCCTGGGGAGGCACGATCACCGGCGCCGCCGACACCGCGCGGAGCGCGCTCGGCGAGAACGCCAGAGGGCAGCTGATCTACGTGGCCAGCATGTCGGCGACGCCCGGAGATCTCGCCGCCGCGCTGGCGCGGGCCGGCGCGGCGACCGGCATGGAACTCGATATCAACCCCGAATGGGTGCAGCTGGCCTACGCTCGCGGACCTGGCGGCCCGCTCCGCCGGGGGATCACCGGCCAGGTGCGCCCGGCCAGCCAGTACGTCATGGGCTGGACCAGGGACTTCATCGCCGTCCTGGCTAAGTGGCCGCCAAGCCCGGCGCCCGGCGTCCGCGCCGTCCCTTAGCCGTCAGCCGGCCAGGATGTCGGCCAGGTTGAAGCTCACCGGCTCCTCGAGCTGGCCGAAGCCGCAGGACGCCGGATCGCGGTCGGGCCGCCAGCGCACGAACTGGGCGGTGTGCCGGAACCTGGTGCCCTCCATGTGGTCGTACCCGACCTCGACCACGCGCTCCGGACGCAGCGGGACGAACGAGAGGTCCTTGCCGGCGTTCCAGCGGCTGCTCTCCGACTCGCGCGGGTGCCGGGCCCCGGCCTCGGCGTGCGCCGCCCAGTTCCACGGATGACCCTCGAAGCTGGCCACGAGGGGCTGTAGCTCGGTGAACAGCGCCTTGCGGGTCGCCATCGGAAACGCGCCGATGACGCCGACGCTGGCCAGGTTGCCGTCATCGTTGTACAGGCCGAGCAGGAGCGATCCGATCGCGTCCGGTCCGCTCTTGTGCGGCCGGTACCCGGCCACCACGCAGTCGGCGGTCCGCTCGTGCTTGATCTTGAACATGGCCCGCTTGTCGGGCTGGTAGGTGCCGTCCAGCGGCTTGGCGACGATGCCGTCGAGTCCGGCCCCCTCGAACTGGCTGAACCAGACCTCCGCGAGCCCCGGATCGGTCGTCGCGGGCGTCAGGTACACCGGCGGCAGCGCGTCGGCCAGCGCCTGCTGAAGTGCTTCCCGCCTCGCCGAGAACGGCTCGCCGGTGTAGTCCTTGCCGCCGAGCGCGAGCAGGTCGAAGGCGACGAACGCGGCCGGGGTCTGCTCGGCCAGCAGCCTTACCCTGCTGTCGGCGGGGTGAATACGCTGCAGCAGAGCCTCGAAGTCCAGGCAGCGACCGCCGGCGTCAGGAACGACGATCTCTCCGTCGATAACGCACCGCTCGGGGAGACTCGCCTTGACCGCCGCGACGACCTCGGGGAAGTAACGGGTCATCGGCCGCTCCTTCCTGCTGCCGATCTCGACCTCGTCGCCGTCGCGGAAGATGACCGACCGGAAGCCGTCCCACTTCGGCTCATAGCTCATCGCGCCGCCCGGAATCGCCGCGACCGACTTGGCCAGCATCGGCGCGACCGGCGGCATCACAGGGAGATCCATGGGATCCATCTTGCTCCCTCCCTGCTGACTGCTTGACGGCGAGCCCGCCATGGAGTAAGACGGTGCGGGACCGAACCGATAGGCGGGGATTGTGCGGAACCGAATGCAGGGGCTGCGCTCGTGGCTGGCCCCGGCTGGCGTGGTGCTGATGCTCGGGGTGCTGGTGCCGCCCTGCGGGCCGGCGGCGAGGCAGTATGTGTTTGCGCAGGCGGTGCAGTTCGTGGTGCTTGCGGTCGTCGTCCCCGCGCTCGTCGTGCTCGGGGCTCCGTGGCGGTTTGCCGGGCCGCTGGCTGGCCGGCTCGCGACGGCCCGGTCGCACCGGACCTCGGGAGCGCGGACGTGGGCCATCCTGGTCGGGTTCATCGCGGTGGCGCTCGGGTGGCGGGTGCCGGTCGTGGTGAATGCGCTGGTCAGGTACCCGGTGCTGACTGTCGTCGAAGCGGTGACGCTAGTGGGGGCGGGCGCGGCGCTGTGGGTTGAGCTGGTCGAGTCGCCGCCGCTGCTGCCGAGGATCTCCCGGCCCCAGCGGGCGGCGTTCGCCGCCCTGCCGATGTGGGCGCTCTGGGCGAGCGCCTACATCATGGGTTTCTCTGGCACAGTCTGGTTCACCGCGCTCGCGCACCCGCCCGGCCACGGGCTCGGCACGGTGGCCGACCAGGAGATCGCGGCCGGCCTGCTCTGGACGATTCCCGGGCTGTGTTTCGTTCCCGTCGTGTATGTCGCGCTGATTACCTGGCTGCGAGATTCCGCCGACCCTGACGACGAGCTCCGCGCCGTGGCCGGTGCCCGGGGCGAGACCGAGGCGGCCGGGCTGCGACCGCCCCGCGGCTGGCGGCTCCCTCCGCCTGACCGGGCCGGCTAGCCCGCCCGGGCGGATCCAGCCGGGCGGACCGGAGCCGGCCGGTGCGCCGATGATCATCATCGGCTGGCCAGGCGGGTAGGGTCCGCAGTGTGCTGCACGCCGGACCCGAGCCGCCGGTCACCGCGGTCGAGCACCGCGGGATCGAGTACGTCCCGCTGAGCGAGCGGTGGGGCACGCCGAGCAGCCTGTTCTGGATGTGGGCAGGGGCGATCTGGAACGTCGAGTTCCTCGTCTACGGCGTGCTCGGGGTCGTCGTGTTCGGCCTGTCGCTGCGCCAGGCTCTGGTCGTGATCCTGGGTGGCAACCTGACGTACGTGCTCACCGGCCTGGCCAGCCTGCAGGGACCGCGGGCCGGAACGACGACCTTCGGGGTCAGCCGGGCGCCGTTCGGGCCCACGGGCAACCGGGTGCCCTCGCTGTTCAACTGGGTGACGCAGGTCGGCTTCGAGATCGAGGGTGTCGCGCTGATCGTGTTCGCGGCGATCGCGCTGGCCGGCCAGGCGGGCATGAAGACCGTCCCTGACTGGCTGAAGGTCGTGTTCCTGCTGGTCGCCATCGCCATCCAGGCGGTGCTTCCGCTGCTCGGGCACGCGGCGGTCCTGCGGGTGCTGAAGTACCTGTCGCTGCCGTTCGTGGCGCTATTCGTGATCATGGCCGTGCTCGTCGGCTCGAAGTTCCACGCGACGGCGCACGGCGCTAGCTGGGGCGCGATGACCATTTTCCTGGCCCTGGTGATCTCAGCCGGAGGGCTTGGCTGGTCAGAGAACGGCAACGACTACTCGCGGTACCTGCCGCCCGAGACGAGCAGGAAGCGGATCGTCATCGCGGTCGCGCTCGGCGGCGCGATCCCCTCCGTGCTGCTCGAGGTACTCGGCGCGGCGCTCGGCACCGAGCTTCCGAAGGCGGCCGAGCTGAGCGTGACCGGGCTGACGGCCGGCTTTCCCGGCTGGTTCGTCGTGCCGTACCTGGTCGTCGCGATCCTGCAGCTCTTCGCGATCGACACGCTCGACCTGTACTCGTCGGGCGTGACCCTGCAGTCGCTGGTGCCGAAGCTGCACCGGATCGCCTGCGTGGCGATCGACACCGTGATCTGCCTTGGCGTCGCGGCATACGCGATCTTCTCGTCGCGGTTCTACACGCTGCTCGCTGACTTCCTGCTGTTCATCATCGTGTGGCTTGCCCCCTGGTGCGCGATCTACCTGATCGACTCGTGGCTGCGGCGCAACCGCTATGACCCGGCGTCGCTGCTGGCCAGCAGCGGCGGGCTGTACTACCGCCGGGGCGGCGCGGGATGGCCCGCGCTGATCGCCCAGGCGGCCGGCATGATCGCGGCGGCGCTGTGGCTGAACACCTACCCGCCGTACGTCGGGCCGCTCGCCAGCCGGTACGGCGGCCCGCTCGGCTCGGACGTCAGCGTCTTCTGGGGCCTGATCGTCGGCGGCGGCGTGTACTGGCTGCTGGCCGGCCGGACCGTCCGCGCCGAGGGCCTGGTCACCCCCGATGTGGTCAGCTGAGATCTCAGCCTGCTCGCCGCGTTCAAAGGCCCGCTCGCGCGGGGAGAAATCCCGCGATTAGCCGGCCCCGGGGGACCGGCTCCCGGTTCGGGGGGAACCATGCGAGTTGTCGTCGACCTGGCTGTGTGCCAGGGGTACGCCCAGTGTGCCTTCCTGGCGCCCGATGCGTTCCGGCTGAACGGCACGGAAGGGCTGATGTACCAGCCCAACCCGTCCGGCGACCTGCGCCGCGCGGTGCTGCGGGCGGTAGCAGCGTGCCCGGTCCAGGCGATCTCGACGGACGCCGCGGTTCCGGCAGCGACGGACGCTTCGGTTCCGGCAGCGCGGGCTGGCGATGCCCGGTAAGTCCCGGGCGCAGCGCATCGTCATCGTCGGCGCATCGCTGGCCGGCCTGTGGGGTGCCGCGACGCTCAGGAAAGAAGGGTTCGACGGGGTCCTGACGATCATCGGGGACGAGAACGACCCGCCGTATGATCGCCCGCCGCTGACCAAGCAGGTGCTCACCGGCTGGGTAGCTCCCGACCACACCGTGCTGCCGCACCTCGAGCCGCTCGGAGACACCCGCTGGCTGCTCGGAACCCCGGCCGCGCACCTGGACCGCAGGGCCGGCGAGGTCGTCCTGGCCGACGGTACCCGGGTTCCTTACGACCTCGTCCTCATCGCCACCGGAGTCCGCAACCGGCCGTGGCCGGTCGACGAGCAGGCCACGCTGGGCGGCGTCTGCGGAGTCCGGACGCGCGGGGATGCCGCCAGGCTGATCGGCCACCTGGAAGCGGGGGTCAGCCGGGTCGTCGTCATCGGCGCCGGCTTCACCGGCTCGGAGGTCGCGTCGGCCTGCCGTCACCGCGGGATCGACGTCACGGTGGTTGAGCAGGCGCAGGCACCGCTGACCGGCGCGCTCGGCGGCGTGGTCGGCGACGTCGCGGCGAATCTGCACACCACGAACGGCGTCGACCTCCGGTGCGGAGTCACGGTGGACGCGCTCGAGGGAAGCGGCGGGACATTCCGCGCCGCCGCGCTGTCGGACGGCACGACCGTGGACGCCGACGTGGCCGTCGTGGCCCTCGGCGGCATGCGCAATACCGAATGGCTAGCCGACTCCGGCCTGGCGTCCGGCCCGCTCGGCGTCGCTGCCGACGCTGGCTGCCGGGCCGTGGCGGTGAACGGGCTGGTCACCGACGACGTGTTCGTGGCCGGTGACGTGGCCAGGTTCGCCCACCCGCTATTCGACTACCAGTTCCTGACCCTGGAGCACTGGGAGAACGCCGTGGTGGGCGCTCAGGTGGCCGCGCGCAACATGATCTGCGCCCCCGAAGACCGGCGGCCCCACGCCTGCGTCCCGACGTTCTGGTCGACCCAGTTCGGCGTCAACATCAAGTCGGTCGGCGTGCCCTCCCTGGCGGACCAGATCATCGTGACGCAGGGATCGACCGGCGCGGGCTCGTTCGCCGCCGCCTACGGAGACTGCGACGGGCGCATCGTCGGCGCGGTCACGTTCGACCATGGCCGCTGGATCGATCACTACCGGGGCCTCATCGAGCGGGCGGCTGCGCTGCCCGAGCCGTACGACGCTGACCTGCCGGACAAGCCGGAGCCCGCCAGGTTCCCGCCGCACCCGGCCGCCACCTACCACGGTCCCACCGTTGTCGTGACCGGGCACTCTCCGACCCGGATGGACGCGGTCCGCCTGCCGGATGGAAGGAGCGCCCGTGACTACTAGTCCCGTGGCTACTACTACTGCGACCACAGCTGCTAGCGCGGACCTCATGCGCCAGGTGACCGATGCCGCGAACCGGCACGACCCGTACCCGATCTACGCCAGGCTCAGGGAGAACAGGGTCAATCTCCTCTCCGACGGCAGCTACGCCCTCGGCCGGTACGCCGACGTCGTCGGCCTGCTGCACGATCCGCGGATCAGCTCCGATCCGCACCACGCCTCGGACCCCGGATCCCGGCTGCTGGTCGACAACGCACCGTTCATCCAGCGCGACCCCCCTGACCACGACCGGCTGCGGTTCATCGCGACCCGCTACTTCGGGCCGCCGGTCAGCCCGGGCGTCGTGAGCGGTCAGGAGCCGGAGATCCTCAGCTTCGTCAACGGCCTGGTCGACGACCTGCCCTCCTCGGGCGAGGCGGACCTGGTCGATCACCTGGCCTACCCGCTGCCCGTGTCAGTGATCTGCGGGCTGCTCGGGGTGCCCAAGACCGACGACGAGCAGTTTCACGCCTGGACCGAGGAGATCGTCCGCGGACTGGACGCGGAGCAGCAGGAGGGCGCTGACGACCTGATCAAGCAGCGTGAGCAGGCCCAGATCGCGATGTTCGGCTACGTGACCGAGCTGGTGCAGCGACACCGCACGCAGCCGGACGGCTCGATGCTCTCCCGCCTGGCCAACGACCAGACCGGGCAGCAGATGACGGACGGCGAGCTCGGGACGACCAGCCTCCTGCTCCTGATCGCCGGGCACGAGACAACGGTGAACCTGACCGCGAACGGCGTGCTGACGCTGCTGCGGAACCCCTGGGCGCTGGAGCGTCTCCGGGCTGAGCCTGACTGGGTCATACCGCTGGTCGAGGAACTGCTCAGGTTCGAGCCGCCGGTCCAGTACCTGCCGAACCGCGTGGCGCTCGCGGACATCGACCTGGACGGGACGACCATCCCGAAGGGTGCCCGGATCGTGCTGCTGGTGGCCGCCGCGAACCGGGATCCTGACCGGTTCGCCGACCCTGACCGGTTCGATCCTGATCGCGGCGACATCGAGCACGTCGGCTTCGGGAGCGGCATTCACTACTGCTTCGGCGCGCCGCTGGCCAGGATCGAGACGCAGGCCTCGCTGACGGCGTTCGCTCGCCGGCTGGCCGGTCCCCGGCTAGCCGCGGACCCGCCGCCCTACCGGCCAAGTCCCGTTCTGCGCGGCCCGCTGCACCTGCGGGTGACCTACGACAAGCGCGACTAGGCGCCGTCGGTGGCTGGCGGCGGACTCAGCGGCCGCGGATCGAAGGTCACCTGGATCGAGGTGATCTTGCCGTTCTGCACGTGCCGCCAGTTCACGGCCGGCAGCGGCGCGGTGCCGGCCGTATGCAGCTCGAACCAGGTGATCACGTCGGGGCGTGGCCCAGCGGGCCGTCGAACGTGACATCGTCGGCCAGGATCGAGCGCAGCGTGTCGAAATCACCGCGCCTTCAGGCATCGAAGCAGGTCGCGCCCACATCGGCAGCTGTATCGGTCACCCGGGCACCTCCCGCGACGCGGTTGAGTTCCTGCACATCTTCCCCGAACGGCCGACGTATTCACCGCTAGTCCTCGGTACCGCCCGGGTGGCTGCTGGCACGGGCGGAGCGGCAACCGTCCCTTCGGCCTGTGATGGCGGCGTCACCGGCGCTACTGTGCACCCATGAGTATCCCGGCCGGACCGCCCGCGACCCCCGCCAGCGAGCAGCCCGCGGCCTCCGCGAGCGGCCCTCCCGCGCCCCCGCGAGCGGGCCTCCTGCAGCCGCGGCCACCGAGGCCGCGCTGCAGGGTGCCCTGTGCTGGCCCGCCGGGCGCAGCGACCTGCACGTGATCATGCGATCTTCGCCGCTGCCCGGCTGACACGATGGCCAGCGTGGACGAATTCAACGGGATGCCGGAGGAAGCGGCGAGGCATGCGCTGCGCGACTGCTGCTCGGCTGGGCGCTGGATCGATGCCGTCGCCGCGGGACGGCCGTATCCGAGCATGCGGTCGCTGCTCGGCGCGTCGGACGCCGCGGTGGCGGCGCTGGGTGAGGCGGACCTGCGCGAGGCGCTGGCCGGTCATCCCCGGATCGGCGACCGGCGTGTCGTCGACGGACCGGCTGCCGGCCAGGCTGGCGGTGCCGGGGAAGGGGAGGCGGCGGGCTGGTCGATGCAGGAGCAGGCCGGAGTCAGCGGCGCCGACGCCGAGCTTCGGCAGGCGCTGGCCGACGGCAACGTCGAGTACGAGCAGCGCTTCGGTCACATCTACCTGGCCTGCGCGACCGGCCGGAGTGCGGCCGAGCTGCTCGCCTTCCTGCGCGAGCGGCTCGGCAACGACCGGGAAACGGAGTGGCGCGTCGTGGCATCCGAGCTAGCCAAGATCAACCAGATCAGGCTGCGCAAGCTGACCGGCGGCGCGGGAGCCGGGGCATGAGCGAGCGGGTGGGGCGCGGCGTTGTCTGGACTGAGGAGCGGGGGACGAGCGACGAGGGAAGGCGGCGCCTGAAGGCGCCCCGCAGGCGAGCGGGGAATACAGCATGAGCGCGGTCAGCACGCACATACTCGATACCGTCCGCGGCGAGCCGGCCGGCGGCGTCGTCGTGCGGCTCGAGCGAGTGGGCAGCGGCGAGCTCGGCTCGGCCCGCACCGACGCCGACGGCCGGATCTCCGACTTCGGCGTCGCCTCGCTCTCCGCGGGGACCTACCGCCTGGTCTTCGAGACGGGGCCGTACCTGAGCGCCAGGGGAGACGGGGAGCCGGCCGCGGCCCCCTTCTTCCCCGAGGTCGTCGTCACCTTCACCGCCGACGGGCTGCGGCCGAGGTATCACGTGCCCCTGCTGCTCAGCCCGTACTCCTACTCGACCTACCGCGGGAGCTAGCCGATGGCGATCGTCCTTGGCGACAACCAGTACGGCAAGGCCGAGACAAGGGTCGTCCGGATCTACCGCGACGCCGAGCGGCACGAGATCCGCGACCTCAACGTGTCGACGGCGCTGCGCGGCGACTTCGCCGCCGCGCACCTGACCGGCGACCAGGCCAGCGTTCTGCCGACCGATAGCCAGAAGAACACGTGTTTCGCCTACGCCAAGGAGCGGGGCGTCGGCGCGATCGAGGAATACGCGCTGGCCCTTTCTCGCCACTTCGTCGACGACATCGCCTCGGTGCGCCGCGCCCGCGTCGACGTCGACGAGTACCGGTGGGAACGCGTGGCCGTGGCAGGCGCCGAGCACGCGCACACGTTCGTCCGGGCTGGCCACGAGGTACGCAGCGCTGCGGTTACGACCGACACCGAGGGAACCGTTAAAGAATCGTGGGTTATATCCGGGATCAAAGATCTCGTCGTGCTCAAGTCGACGGGCTCGCAGTTCACCGGATTCCTGACCGACCGCTACACCACGCTGGCCGAGGCAACCGACCGGATCCTGGCCACGTCGCTGACCGCTCGGTGGCGGTACGCGGGGACGGACGTGGCGTGGGACGAGGCGTTCGGGCAGGTACGGCAGATCCTGCTCGAACGGTTCGCCGTGGTGCACAGCCGCGCGCTGCAGCAGACGCTGTGGGAGATGGGTTCGGCCGTGCTCGCGGCCAGGGACGACATCGCCGAGATCCGGCTGTCGGCGCCGAACAAGCATCATTTTCTCGTCGATCTCTCGCCGTTCGGTCTGGAGAATCCGGGGGAGGTCTTCCACGCCGATGACCGGCCTTACGGGCTGATCCAGTGCGCGGCGGTGCGCGGCGGCGCGGCCGACGCGGGTCCGGCCTGGGACGCGCCGGCCTCGTTCGCCTGACCGTCGTTCCGCGGCCGGAACGCGGCCGCTGAAATTAACCTGACCGGAACGGGCGCCTGCTGCCACATTGGCCTGGTGTGGCACGCTGAGTGCCGGAGGAGTGCGGATGGAGTTCCTTCAGCCTGACAGCTGGGCCGACGCCCTGGCGGCCAAGGCGGCCGCGCCGGATGCACTGCCGATCGCCGGCGGAACCGACGTGATGGTGGAGCTGAACTTCGCCCGCCGCCGCCCGCCGGCGCTGCTCGACCTCTCCCGGCTGCCGGAAATGACCGGCTGGGCTCTCGAGGGCGGGCGGCTGCGGCTCGGGGCCGGCGTGACCTACGCGGACCTGACGGGCGAGCGGCACGGCCGGTCAACCGAATCGACGGACTCGCCGGGCTCGACGGACTCGCGGGACGGGCTGGGCCGGGACGGGCTGGGCCGGGACGGGCTCGGGCGGCGGCTGCCCGGGCTGGCGATGGCGGCCCGGACGGTCGGGTCGCCGCAGATCCGCAACCGGGGCACGATCGGCGGGAATCTGGGGTCGGCGTCGCCGGCCGGCGACTGCCATCCGTCGCTGTTCGCGGCAGGCGCGGAGGTCGAGGTCGCCTCGGTCCGCGGCACCCGGCTGATCCCGATCGACGACTTCTTCACCGGGGTCAAGCGGAGCGCCCTGGCGCCGGACGAGCTGATCGCGGCGGTCTGGATCGGCGCGCCGTCGGGACCCGAGCAGTTCGCCAAGATCGGCACCAGGAACGCGATGGTGATCGCGGTAGCGGCGTTCGGGCTGGCGCTGCACCCGGACCGCCGCTCGGTTGGCACCGGGATCGGCTCGGCGGCACCGACCCCGGTGCGGGCCGGCCAGGCGGAGGCGTTCCTCGCCGCGGCGCTGGAGGAAGCCGGGCTGTGGGAGTCGCGGGCGGCGTTGCCTGAGTCGGTCGTAACGGAGTTCGGAGCGCGGGTGAACGCCGCGGCGCAGCCGATCGACGACGTGCGGGGTACGGCCGCCTACCGGCGGCATGCGCTGGCCGTGCTGGCCAGGCGCACCCTGACCTGGGCCTGGAGTGACTACCAGCGAGCCGGGGCAGGGGATGGGCTCACCGGCGCAGACGGCGGGAAGAGGTGATCGGGCGATGCGGGTAACGGCGACTGTCAACGGTACGCAACACCAGGCTGATGATGTGTGGCCAGGGGAGAGCCTGCTGTTCGTGCTCCGCGAGCGGATGGGGCTGCCAGGCTCGAAGAACGCGTGCGAACAGGGCGAATGCGGGTCGTGCACGGTCTACCTGGACGGCGTTCCCGTGTGCTCGTGCCTGGTCGCCGCCGGTCAGGCGGATGGGTGCGACATCGTGACCGTCGAGGGACTGGCCGACGGCGACGGTTCGCTGCATCCGGTGCAGCAGGCGTTCATCGAGGCGGGAGCGGTGCAGTGCGGGTTCTGCACGCCAGGGCTGCTCGTCGCCGCGCACGACCTGCTGGCCCGCGACCCGGATCCGGCCGATGCCGATGTCCGGGAGGCGCTGGCCGGCAACCTGTGCCGGTGCACCGGTTACGAGAAGATACTCGAGGCCGTCAGGCTGGCGGCGGCACGACTGACGGCGTCCGGGGCCGGCGTGGCCGGGGCTGGCGCTGGGGCACCGGGCGCTGGGGCACCTGGCTCTGGGGCACCCGGCGTGAGGGAGGGCTTGTGACGCTGTTCGTGCTCAGCGGGTGTCATGTCGTCACCATGGACGGCCAGCGGGCCGAGCACGCGAGCGGCTACGTCGCCGTGAACGGGAACCAGATCGCCGCCGTCGGAGCTGGCGAGGTTCCCGATGCCTTCGACCACGCCCAGATCATCGACGCCGCCGGATGCCTGGCCACCCCGGGGCTGGTCAACACCCACCATCATCTCTACCAGTGGGCGACCAGGGGCCGGGCCGTCGACTCGACGCTGTTCCAGTGGCTGACCGAGCTCTACCCGGTCTGGGCGCGGATCGATGAGCAGATCGTCCGGGACGCGGCGACCGCCGCGCTCGCCTGGCTGGCCAGGACTGGCTGCACGACGAGCACCGACCACCACTACGTGTTCCCGCGCGGGGGCAGTGACGTGCTCGGGGCTACCATCGCCGCCGCCCGCGACGTCGGCCTGCGGTTCCACCCGACGAGGGGGTCGATGGACCTGGGTGCCTCGTCGGGCGGCCTGCCGCCCGACGAGGTCGTCGAGGACATCGACGCGATCCTGGCGGCGACCGAGCAGGCCATCGCGGCTTTTCATGACCCCGAGCCGGGGTCCATGCTGCGGATGGGAGTCGCCCCGTGCTCTCCTTTCTCCGTCACGGGCGAGCTGATGCGGGCGGCCGCCGATCTCGCCCGGGACCGGCGCGTCCGGCTGCACACGCACGTGGCCGAGACGGCTGACGAGGACGAGTTCTGCGCGGAGCGGTTCGGCTGTACGCCGGTCGAGTACCTGGACTCGCTCGGCTGGCTGGCCGCCGACGTCTGGCTGGCGCACGCCGTGCACCTCGACGACGCCGCGATCGCGCGGCTGGCGGCGACCGGGACCGGCGTCGCGCACTGCCCGTCCTCGAACGCCCGGCTCGGCGCGGGGATCTGCCGGACGGCTGACCTTGTTGCGGCCGGCGTTCCGGTCGGCCTCGGCGTGGACGGCTCGGCCTCGAACGAGGAAAGCTCCCTGCTCGGCGAGGTCCGCCAGGCGGTGCTGATGGCGCGGGCCGCGGGCGGCCCGCAGGCGCTGACCGTGCGGGAGTCGCTTGAGCTCGCCACGCTCGGCGGGGCCAGGCTCGTCGGGCGCGCCGACGAGATCGGCTCGCTTGAGGCGGGCAAGCTCGCGGATATCGCGTTGTGGCGGCTGGACGGCCTGGCCCACGCTGACGTCGCCGACCCGGTTGCGGCGCTCGTGCTCGGTGCGCGACCGCCGCTGGAGCTGCTGATCGTCAACGGCGACATCGTGATCGAGCGCGATCAGCTCGTCACCGTAGATGAGCGCGCAGCGACCGCCGCCGCGCTCCGCGCCGCCAACGCCCTACCCCCGCCCTAACCCCGCGCCCCGCCCCGCCCCGGGGGCACCGCCGCCACGTGCGGCAACGACATCGGCGGACCGTTGATGTCGCTATGGCAGCATCAACGGTCCGCCGATGTCGTTCGGTCTGCTGGGTTGTCCGAGGCAGGTGCGAGTATGCGGGGCATGGCATCAGGAGGGACAGCTGGAGACAAGGCCATCCGGGAGCTCTTACGCAACCAGACCGACATCATTACGCGGTCGCAGGTCTTAGCCAGCGGGATGACGGTCGCCGCACTCCGGCACCGGCTGCGGCCCGGTGGACCATGGATGACCGTGCTGCCCGGCATCTACGTGGCGGGCAACGGCGGGCTAGCGGCCGTCCAGCGTGAGATGGCCGCGATGCTCTACGGCGGCCGCACATGCGTTGTGACTGGTCCGGCCGCTCTTCGCCAGCAGGGGGTGCGGGTCGCTTACTCCGACGTAGTCGACATTCTGATCCCGGAATCAACGAAGCGCCGAAGCATCGACTACGTGCATGTCCACCGGACGAAAAAGATGCCAGCGCGGTTCTGGAACGTTGGCGGCATCCGGTACGCGCTCGCGGCACGGGCAGTTGCGGACGCGGTGTGGGGAGGAACGGACATGCGATCGGTCAGCGCACTAGTCGCGGATGCGGTGCAGCGGGGCACATGCACGGTCCAGCAGCTTGCAGACGAGCTGCGAGCCGGGCCGAAGCAGGGATCGGCCGCGCTGCGCGTGGCGTTAGCGGAGGTCGCGGACGGAGTCCGGTCGGTGGCGGAGGGGGATTTGCGGAAGCTGATCATGCGGAGCGGGCTGCCTGAGCCGATATATAACCCTCGCCTGTTTGTGGGCGAGGCTTTCCTCGCCCAGCCGGACGCGTGGTGGCCGGACGCCGGGGTGGCCTGCGAGGTCGACTCGCGCGAGTGGCATCTGTCGCCCGAGGGCTGGGAACGGACGCAAGCCAGGCACGCCAGGATGAGCGCGCTCGGCATCCTCGTGCTGCACTACGCGCCGCGCCGGATCAGATCGGATAGCGCTGCCGTGGCGTCGGAGCTGAGGGCAACGTTGGCGGCGGGCTGCCAGCGTCCGCCGCTGCCGATCCGCGCCATTCCGGTCAGGTAAGCCGGGGCCGGGACGGCGGTCGCGCGCCATGCCGGTCAGGTAAGCCGGGGCCGGGACGGCGGTCGCGCGCCAGCGCTCTGGCGGGAAGTCGTCCGGCTAATTGGGCTCACGGCGGCAACCTTTGGCCCCGGCGGCGCATCCTTGGAGACGTGCCAGACGACATCATCACGTTCGGCGGCCCCGAGCGCCGCCCGCGGCGTGATGCCGACGAGGCGGTCGAGTCGTTGTTCCACGCCCACTATCCGCGGGTCGTGTACACCGCGTTCTCGCTCGTGGGTGACTGGGATCTGGCCGAGCAGCTCGCTCAGGAGGCCTACCTGCGGCTATGGCGCCGGTGGCGGTGGATCTCCGATCCGCAGGCCGCGCCGATGTACCTGCAGCGCACCGTAGTCAACCTGTCGCGCGAGACGATCAGGCGCCGCGTGATCGAGCGCCGGGTGCTGCGGGCCAGGGAACTGGAGCCGTCCGCGGCGCCGGCGCCGGACGCGGCCGCCCTTGCCGAGCTGCGGCGGGCGGTCGCCACGCTGCCCATGCGGAAGCGCGAGTGCGTCGTCCTGCGGTACCTGCTTGGCCTGTCCGAGGCCGAGACGGCCGACCTGCTCGGTATTTCCGTCGGCACCGTGAAGAGCCAGACGCACAAGGGGCTGCGCCAGCTCAGGGAACGGC
>DATKQH010000238.1:0-4404 GCA_035532775.1 Streptosporangiaceae bacterium | reverse complement strand
GGCGGCTACTCCGACGCCGAGCAGCACTCACAATGCCTGTGGGGCACGTTCGCGCACCTGCCGGGCATGAAGGTCGTCGTGCCGAGCAACCCGGCCGACGCCAAAGGGCTGATGATCTCGGCCATCCGTGACGACAACCCGGTCGTGTACATGTTCCATAAAGGCATCATGGGCCTGCCGTGGATGGCGAAGAACGCCCGCTCGATCGCGCCGGTGCCGGCGGAGCCTTACGAGACGCCGATCGGGAAGGCATCCATCGCCCGCGAGGGCAGCGACGCGACCGTGGTCACCGTCTCCCTGTCGGTGCACCACGCCCTGGATGTCGCCGACCAGATGTCCGCCGAGCACGGCGTCGAGCTCGAGGTCATCGACCTGCGCAGCCTGGTGCCGCTGGACCGCGAGGCGGTCCTCACATCGGTCGCCGAGACCGGCCGCCTGCTAGTCGTCGATGAGGACTATCAGTCGTTCGGCCTGTCCGGCGAGATCGCAGCCATTGTCGCCGAAACCGACCCGGGCATGCTGCGAGCCCCGGTGCGCCGGATCGCCGTGCCCGACGTGCCGATCCCGTACGCCCACTCGCTGGAAAGCGCGGTGCTGCCGACGCGCGAGCGGATCATGACGGCAGCACGGGAACTGGTCCGGGCCTGAATGTGACCGACGTCAGGTTCCCGCAGCTCTCGCAGGAGCAGCCCGACGCCGAGGGCATCCTCGCCACCTGGTTCGTCGCCGACGGCGACCAGGTGGCGAGCGGGCAGCTCCTGGGCGAAGTGATGGTAGAGAAGGTCTCGGGGGAGGTGCTGGCCCCGGCGGCCGGGCGAGTACGCCTGTTGGTCGCCGAAGACCAGACAGCCCGGCAAGGCGAGCTGATCGCCCGAGTGGAGTGATCTGGACCGCACCGGGCGACGACGAACCGCGGGAAGCAGCCATCGCAGAGAGGCTGGAAGCGCGCCACGTCATTCCGCGGGCCGCAGGCCCTGACAGAGCTGCCACCGCTACAGATCGTCTCGGTGGCCGTGTTCGAAGACGGCCCGCCATCCCATTGCGATCTTGTCCGGTTGATTTTGTCCAGGCACTTCCGCGTGCATCATCACGTCCGGAGCGCGGCCGCGCCGGGCGCCGGGGTATTCACCGGCGTCGAGCCTCCCGCTGGTGCCGCGGCACCGGTCAGCGCATGCGGACCGTCCTGTTGGACTTCGCCCGGCCGTGGCCTGGGTCAAGACGGAGACCTGGCCTGCCGGGTCCGCGGACAAGTGAGGCGGCGGCCCGGTCGAGCCGACTGGCCAGCTTCTTGAGGCAGCGGGTCCGCATGCCGGGCATGATGGCACTGGTGAGCCGGCCAGGAGGAGGGCTATGACCTCTGCGATGAGCTGGGCTGAGCGGGCGCAGTTCCTTGCCTTGCCGCATGTCGGAGTGTTGAGCGTGGTTGAGAACGGCGCGCCGCTCACGGTGCCGATCTGGTATGGGTACCAGCCCGGCGGCCCGGTCAGCGTGATCACGGGCAGGGAGTCACGCAAGGCGCGGGCGGTCAAGGCAGCCGGCTGGCTCAGCATGTGCGCGCAGGACGAGGCGTGGCCGTACAAGTACGTGACGGCATCCGGGCCCGCAGCGATCACGGGCCCGGCGAGCCATGCGGACCAGCGCGCCATGGCCAGCCGGTATCTGGGCGAGGAAGGCGCCGACCAGTACATGGCGTGGGTCACGGCGAGTGGCGAGGCGGACGAGCAGATCATTATCGAGATGACGCCACAGACCTGGCTGACGGTCGATTACGGCAAGCTCGGCTAGCGGCGCGCCGGGGACGGTGCCCGCGGGTCGGCACCGCGATCTCAGATCCGGCCGGGCGCCGAGCCGCGGCGCGATCACTGAGATCATCTGCAGCCCGGCGAGCAGCCCGGCGCGCGTGCAGCCTGCCACGGTGGCAGCCGGTGGCCCAGCCTGGCGCGGCCTGGGGTCGCCGAGGCCAGCCGAGCCCGCGCACCAGAACGGCAGATCTACGTGCGTGCGGGCGCGTTATTCGGCAACGCGTCAGTGACGCTTAGCGTCTTTTCCGGTATACCCGCTGACATCTCATCGCCACCTGACCGGGCCAGCGCGCAACGTGGTGCTGCGGTCCAGATCCAGATGTCTGATGGGGACTTCTTGCCGATGGAGCTGACGCGGCGGTTTACGCTAGGATGGCCGACCTCGTGCTCACCTATTCCAGTCTTCCGCTCGGTACGACCGACGCCGCGATGATCGCTGCCGCCATGGCCGCCAGAGCAAAGCCAGGCCCGGGAGCGTGTCCGGATTACGGAGAGTGAGCAAACCCGGAAGCAAGCAGGGTGAGGGGGACGGACATGTCGCGAGCATACACCGGAAGTAGACGTTGAGTGTATACATTCGAAGGAGGTGGTGGCTCAGGGTTGTCCGCCTCGCCGGACCGGTACCGCCGCAGCAAGCGCTGCCGGGCGTCGTCGCACTGCCCGCAGTCGGCGGCTACCTCTTGAGGAGCTGAAGGAGGCGTTGTGGACTGGCGGGGGCACGATCGGTACCTGCTAGCGGGCCTTGCCGCGGCCGGTAGATCCTGACCTGCTGAAGCTGGCGGTCGAACGGGCTGTCGGCCGCGAGATGCTGGGCCAGCGCGACGGAGCTTGCCAGGTCAGGGTAGACCTTATGACCCGTGATAGCGGGTAACTCACGTTGTACGCGGGGCGTGGCGTCCGGTGATCATGCCGGTCCCCGGTGCAAAGACCAGCGGAGCGCATGTACGGGGCGAGAGCGGCAGGATCCGTTGAGTCGAGCCGATCTTGCGCATTGAGTGCAGGGCGATGAGCACGTGACGGCGTACGCCAGGTGGGCGGATATCCGGGGTGAGCACGTCGAGTGGATCGGTCGCGCGGAGTTCGAGGCGGGCAACAAACAGATGCTGGCCGGGGCCTGCGGTAACCATGTCCTGTCCCAGGCGACGCCAGCGAAGTAGACGTCACGGAAAGTGATCGCGTTACGGGATCCGGGCTTGATCATCGACGCGACTGAACCAGCCGATGCTCTCGTGTTCTTCTTCCACGTGCCAATGAGCGTGCCAATGGGACTGGCGCGAAACGGGCGGACCGGGGGAGTGCTGACGCGATTCCAGGGACGTTAGCGCAGGTGGGGGAGCTGGGGAGGCGATGCGCCGGGCTCATAGTCCGCCGGTCGTGGGTTCGATCCCCACCCGCCCCCCTTCTCTGACCTGGTCTTTTGCCGGTGAGGCTTGTTTCGATCTAGATAGTTTTGCCAATGGGAACATCCGCTGGTCGTGATCGCTGGCTTCGCACGCTTCGCTGATGTGTCCGACCTGAGGCTGGCTGTCCGCCCACCTGGACTTGCAGCTGGGCGCTGCCGGAAAAGAGATGCCGGATCTGGCTGAGCAGCAGGCGTGGCGTTTAGCCGTAGATCCCGCGGCCGACACCTCGTGCCGCAGCATCCTGCGCGAGCTGTTCTCGGCTGCGCCTGTGGGTCTGCTGCCTGGGGTGGGTACGGCTAGCCCACCCTGAATGCTGGCAGATGCGAGCGCCGCGATGCCTAGCGGGAATGCGCGGGTCTTGTCGCCGGGGCCGGTTCGGGTGTGGCCCGGACTGCTCTACGCCAGCAAGTCACCAGGTGCCGGCGACCTGGCCGTCGTTGATCGCATAGCTCACGGCATGGTCAGCGCGGGTGTCGCGGCAGCCGACAATGTCGCGCGGGTGGCTGGCGCTCGCGCCATCCCTGGGTGCCTACTTCATGCAGACGCAGAACCGGTCCTGCAGCTCGTCAAGGGCGGCTAGGCGGCCCTGCTCGAACGATTCCTCCCAAAGCCTGCCCAGTACATCAGCCACGACAGCGCCGTGCACGCCGAGGCTCTGTTCCACACGTGCGAGCGCGGCAGCTTTCGGTTCGTCATTCATCACAGTTTCCTCTCTCAGGATACTCTCCTCCAGGAAAACACCAGCAAGAACATCCAGCGTTTGTGTCAAGTGCTCCGCCGGGCTGCGGCGCACAGCCGGGGCGCTCATCCGGGCGAAACTGTCATGGATTGTCCACCGCGTAGGTGGCTGCGGCAAGGATGGCACCCCGCGGGTCCGGCGGCTGCTGTGGCAGGAAACGCCGTCGAGCCCTTTGGGGTCCGGGTAATTCGGCGGGCTGTTCTGGCCGTGTGGGTGGTGCAGGCCCGCGGGCCCGCTGGTCGGGATCGCGAACGGTGCCGGGCTGAGGCTGGCGCTGCGCAGGCCGAGTGCCTCCACGCGGTACCGGCCGGGCGGCAGGGCCGCCGTCGACCCGCCCGGCGGTCACCGTCGGGTGCCGGACGGCGAGCATGCTCGCCACGTCCTTGCCGCCGCTGGTGTCCTGCACCGAAGCGGCGGTGATCACGATCGCGAGCAGCAGGCCGAGAGTGTCGGTGGCGAT
>DATKQH010000237.1:0-26756 GCA_035532775.1 Streptosporangiaceae bacterium | reverse complement strand
CAGCCGGAGACCTTTATGCGGAGCTTTCCCATCCTGATCTCCCGTTCGGCCGGGTTGTTGTCGAATGGCACGGCGGGGTCGGTGGTGAACCGGAGGTAGTCGTCGCGGCGGTCGCGGAGGCGGCGGGCGAGGGCCTGGTGCTTCTTCATCAGCGGCCCGGCGCGGGGCGCGGTGTCCCGGAATCCGATCAGGACGGCGGAGCGGAACTCGCGGCGGGCCCGGGCCATGGCTGCGGGATCGATGCCGGCCTGGGTGGCCCAGCACCACTGGCCCGCGGGCGCGGCGTCGGTCACCGCCTGGAGCTCCCTGAGCGCATGAGCCCCGCACAGGGCGTGCCCGGCGACGCTGGCGTAGGTGTCGTAGGGCGCCCAGGCGTCGTGGACGGCTATGCCCCGGAATGAGGGCAGGACGCCGGCGGCGTCCATCGCCTCCTTCCCGCGCCTGGCGTGCACGGTGATCAGGGCGTGCTTGCCGGCGGAGGCGGAATGGACCCAGGCGAGCTTCCCGCTGACCCGGAAACCCGTCTCATCGAAATGCGCGACCCCGGCAGCGGTCACCGCGGAGCGGATCGCGTCCAGCGCCGGGCCGAGGGACCCGGCGGTCCGGGTGACCATTGCGGTGACCGTCCCGGGCGAGACCGCGACGCCGAACAGCTCCCCGATCGCCTGGCATGTCCGGTCCCGGGACAGGAACTGCCCGTGCCACAGGCAGGCGCCGATTCCGGTGAGCCGCGGCCCGTACCGGACTGGCGCCGTGACCCCGGCCGGGGCCGGGGCGGCGGTGACCGTCCCGCAGCCGCACCGCCGCGACATCATCTGATGCTCGGTGACCACCGCCCGGATCACGGGCAGGTCAATCACCTGCCGCCGCTCCAGACCCGCCACCGGCGCGCCTGCCAGGCCGGCGCCGCACCCCGAGCAGCAGGCCGGCTCATGGCGGACCACCTCATCCGGGTCCGCCGTCATCTCCAGCGTCGCGCCAGGCTGCCCCTTCGGCCGGCCTGGCTTGCGCCCGGACTTCCCGCGCAGCGACTTCGGCGCCGGCCTGCCCAGCCCGTCCGACGACGGCGGCCTCGACGAGTTCGACGAATTCTGCCCGGCCCGGGCCCTCAGCTCCGCGACCTCGGCCGCCAGCGCCGCCACCTGGCCGCGCAGCACATCCAGCTGCGCCTGATGCGACGTCCGCAACGCCGTGATCTCGAAGTCCTTCGCATCCACGACCTCGCGCAGCCGCGCATTCACCGCACGCAAAGCGGCGATCTCCTCCGGCAACGGCACAGCATCAGGCACAAACGGCATCAGACCATAGCCGGCAGTCAGTAATCAACACGACACGCACAGCCGGCTCGCAGTCACCACCACCAGCCGCACTAAAGCGAGACGGCCCACACCACCTATCCAGCTACAACAGATCCAGCCAAGCGCGTCATTTCCCGGGGGGAAATGCCACGTGCGCGCGACTGATTCGGGCAGCAGCGGGCCCGGCAGGCGGCGGCATCTACAACACTGTCAACGGTCAACGGGACCTTCACGCTGCGGAATACTCGCGCGCTCGGTAATGCGCCGGACGATTGCGAACCCGCCGCCTCGGTCACCGGATGCGGAGGCTGAACCGGCCGTGACAGCCGAACCGGCCGGAGACCCGCCGGACCCGCCGGCTAGGCCGCCGCGGGCGGCAGGTCGACCAGGCGGGCCAGCGTGCCGCGGTGCCGGTCGGCGGTGCCGAGCCCGATCGACGAGCTCTTGGCGCGCTTGAGGTACAGGTGCGCCGGGTGCTCCCAGGTGAAGCCGATGCCGCCGTGCAGCTGGATCATCTCCTGGCCGGCCAGCACCGCCGTGTCCGAGCAGACCGCCTTGGCCAGTGCGACGGCAACCGGCGTGTCCGGGTCGCGCTCAGCGAGGCAGGCAGCCGCGTACCTGGCGGCCGCCCTCGCCTGGGTCACCGCGACCCACAGGTCAGCCAGCCGGTGCTTGATCGCCTGGAACGAGCCGACCGGGCGCGCGAACTGATACCGCTGCTTGACGTAGGCGAGCGTGATCTCCAGGGCGCGCTCAGCCAGGCCGACCTGCTCGGACGCCAGCATCGCCGCACCCGCCAGGAGCGCGGCCGCCACTGCCAGCTCGGCCTGCGGACCGGCCGCGATCCGCCTGGCCAGCACGTTGTCGAGGGTCAGGTCTCCGAGCTGCCTGGTCATGTCCAGCGAGACCACCGGCGTCCGCCGCACGCCCGGCTCGTCGGCGCGCACCAGGAAGAGCCCGTGCGGAACGCCGTCGGCCGGGACGATCAGCACGTCCGCCGGCAGAGCGTCGGCTATGCCGGAGACCGAACCTGAGAGCCGGTACATCCCGTCCGCATCGCCCTCGGCGGCGGGCCCGATCCGCACCGTCAGCTCGGGCCTGGTCCCGGGCATCGAGGAGAACGGGACGCCGAGCGCCGCGGTGATAGTTCCGGCCGCCAGGTCTGTCAGCAGCTCGCCGGCCGAAGCCGACCCGGGCTCACCGGCCTCGAGAACCGACAGCAGCGCGACCGTGGCGACCACCGCGCTGCCCAGATAGGGCACGGGAGCAACCGCCCGGCCGGCTTCCTCGGCGACGACTGCCGCCTCGCGGAACGACGCGTCCGCGCCGCCGAGCGACTCGGGGATCAGCAGCCCGGCGCAGCCGACGTCGGCCGCGAGCGTGCGCCACAGCCCGGTGTCGTACGTCTCCGCGGTCTCGGTCCTGGCCAGAACAGCGTCGAACGCCGCGCGGTCCTCGAGCACGGACCGGACGGCGGAGCGCAGTTCGCTCTCCTGCTCGCGGTAGGTCATGTCGGGCAGGCGCGTGCTGCCGCCCGCCTCCTGCGTCGCCGGGCCAGGCTCGGCCGGGCCAGGCTGGGCCGGGCCAGGCTGTGCCGCCGCCGTCGTCGCTTGCTGGCTCACCGGGGCAAATCCTTCCATGGCTTGTCCTTGTCCAGCCGGATCTCCGGCGGCAGCCCGAGCACCCGCTCGGCCACGATGTTGCGCAGGATCTCCGAGGTCCCGCCCTCGATCGAGTTTCCCTTCGAGCGCAGGAACCGGTAGCCGGCGTCGCGGCCGAAGAAGTCGGCGCCGTCGGGCCGCCGCATCGTCCAGTCGCCGTACCGCAGCCCGTCCGCGCCGTTCAGCTCGACCTCGAAGTCGGCGATCTCCTGGTTCAGCCGGGCGAACACGAGCTTGGCGCCTGAGCCCTCGGGTCCTGGCTGTCCGGCGGCGAGCTGCTGGCGCAGCCGCTCCCCCGCCAGCCTGGAGACCTCGGCCGCCGCCCACAGCCGCAGCAGCTTGTCATGCAGCCCCTGGGTGCGCAGCTCCGGATGGGTGCGCCAGGTCGTCGCGGCGACCCCGATCATGCCGCCTTCGCGCGGGAAAGTGAACGCGCCGAGCGCGACCCGCTCGTTCATCAGCGTCGCGGTGGCGACCGCCCAGCCCTGGCCGACCTCGCCGATCCGGTCGGCGTCGGGAATGACCACGCCGGTCAGGAAGACCTCGTTGAACTCGGCCTCGCCGGTCGCCTGCCGCAGCGGCCTGACCTCGACTCCCGGCGCCTTCATGTCGACGCTGAAGTAGGTCAGTCCCCTGTGCTTGGGCTGGCCGGGATCGGTCCTGGTGACCAGCAGGGCACGGCTGGCGACGTGCGCCGACGAGGTCCAGACCTTCTGCCCGTTGACGACCCAGCGGTCCCCACCCGCCTCTTCTCCCCCCTTCACCAGCACCGCGCGAGTGGCCAGGTTCGCCAGGTCCGACCCGGCACCGGGCTCGCTGAACAGCTGGCACCAGATCTCCTCGCCGGTCCACAGCGGCTTCAGCCAGCGCCGCTTCTGCTCGTCCGAGCCGTAGGCCAGGATCGTCGGGGCGGCCATGCCCAGCCCGATGCCGTTGCGCTCCGGCCGGTTGGTCGGCGCGCCGGCCAGCGCGAACTCCGCGTCCACGACCTTCTGCAGCGTCCGCGGCAGGCCCTGACCGCCCAGCCCAGCCGGGTAGTGCACCCAGGCCAGCCCGGCATCGAACCTGGCCCGGACGAACTCCATCCGCTCGGTCGTGGCCGGATCGTGCGCCGCGAGGAAATCCCTGACCTGCGCCCGCAGGTCCGCGGTGGTCATCTCGCCCTCCGTCAGCCCAGTGTGATCTAGCCCAGTGCCGTCTAGCACAGGGGACCGCCCGCCAGGTAGATCACCTGTCCTGAGACAAAGCCTGCCCCCTCGCTGGCGAGGAACGACGCTAGGTGGGCGACGTCATCGGGCTGCCCGACCCGGCGCACCGGGATCTGCGAAGCGGCGCCCTTCTGGAAGTCCTCGAACGGCACGCCGACCCTGGCCGCCGTCGCGGCGGTCATGTCGGTGGCGATGAACCCGGGCGCGATCGCGTTCGCGGTGACGCCGAACGGGCCGAGCTCGATGGCCAGCGTCTTGGTGAAGCCCTGCAGGCCGGCCTTGGCCGCCGAGTAGTTGACCTGGCCGCGGTTACCGAGCGCGGAACTCGACGACAGGTTGATGATCCGGCCGAATTTCTGCTCCACCATGTACTTCTGCGCGGCCTTGCTCATCAGGAACGCTCCCCGCAGGTGCACGCCGAGGACCGTGTCCCAGTCGTCATCGGTCATCTTGAAGATCAGGTTGTCGCGGATCACGCCGGCGTTGTTGACGAGCACCGTCGGCGGCCCGAGCGCCGCGGCGATCGCCTCGACCGCCGCGGCGACCTGCGCGGAGTCGCTCACGTCGGCGCCGGCGGCGAACGCCCGGCCGCCGGCGGCGGTGATCGCGTCGACCGTCGCGCCGCAGTCGCCTTCCTTCAGGTCGATGACCGCGACGGCCATCCCGTCAGCGGCGAACCGCTTCGCGACGGCCGCGCCGATTCCGCGCGCACCTCCGGTCACGATCGCCACCCGCTGTGGGTGCTCCGACATCTGCATCGCCCCTTCTGACGTGATCAAGTCTTATGCCTAACGCACCATACCGAGCGCATCCCGGCCAGGCTGGCCAGCGCCGCTGCGGGCCGGCTGACCGGGCCGGGCAGGCGCTGGTCAGCTCCTGTACTTGCGCAGTTCCCGGTGGGCCATCGACCGCTTGTGCACCTCATCGGGCCCGTCAGCGAAGCGCAGGCTCCTGGCCGCGGCCCAGGCCTGCGCCAGCGGGAACTCCTGGCTCACGCCGCCGCCGCCGTGTGCCTGGATCGCCTTGTCGATCACCCACTCGGCCATCGAGGGAACCGCGATCTTGATGGCCTGGATCTCGGTATGCGCGCCCTTGTTGCCGACGGTGTCCATCAGCCACGCCGTCTTCAGCACCAGCAGCCTGGCCTGCTCGATCCGCACTCGCGACTCGGCGATCCAGTCCTGCACGACGCCCTGGTCGGCGATCGGCTTGCCGAAGGCGACCCGGCCGGTGGCCCGGCGGCACAACGCCTCCAGTGCCCGCTCGGCCGACCCGATCAGCCGCATGCAATGGTGGATCCGGCCCGGCCCGAGTCTGGCCTGCGCGATCGCGAAGCCGTCACCCTCGCCGGCGATCAGGCTGGTGGCCGGCACCCGGACATTCGAGAACTCGATCTCGGCGTGGCCGCCGTGGGTGGAGTCGGTGAAGCCGAAGACCCGCATGCTGCGCTTGATCGTGATGCCGGGGGTATCGGCCGGCACGCAGATCATCGACTGCTGGCGGTGCCGGTCCGCGCTCGGATTCGTCTTCCCCATCACGACGAGGACCGTGCAGCGCGGGTCCATCGCGCCGGAGGACCACCACTTGCGGCCGTTGATCACGTACTCATCGCCGTCGCGCTCGATCCGGGTCGTGATGTTGGTCGCGTCGGAGGATGCGACATCGGGCTCGGTCATGCAGAACGCCGACCTGATCTCGCCGCCGAGCAGCGGCAGCAGCCATCGCTCGATCTGCTCGGCACTGCCGAACTCGGCGAGCACCTCCATGTTGCCGGTGTCCGGCGCGGCGCAGTTCAGCGCCTCGGGCGCGATCGCGCCGCTGCGCCCGGTGATCTCGGCCAGCGGCGCGTACTGCAGGTTGGTCAGTCCGGCGCCGTACTTCCCGGCGATCTCGCCGATCTGGTCCTTGTGCGTGCGCACGGTCAGGAACAGGTTCCACAGCCCCTGGCTGCGCGCCTGCGCCTTGAGCTCCTCGATCACGGCCGGGCGCTGCCAGATATTGCCTGCGGCCTCGGCCGCCGCGACCTGGTCGGCGAAGACGCGCTCGGCCGGATAAACGTGGGAATCCATGAACGCGAGCAATTGGTCGCGCAGTTCCTCGGTTCGTGCGTCGTATCCGAAGTCCACCTAGCGCCTCCCGATGTGTCCGACAAGCGTACCTACCGACCAGTACGGTCACACGTTACGGTCTGGACATGGCACAGGTCGAGACAGTACGCGGCCCGGTTGACGTCGTCAGCCTCGGCACGACGCTCATGCACGAGCACGTGTTCGTCCTCAACGAGGAGATCCGGCGGAACTACCCGGCTGGCTTCAACGAGGACGCCCGGCTCGCGCATGCCGCCAGGCAGCTCAGCAAGGCGGCCGTACGCGGAGAGCATGGTCCTGTCACACGATGCCGCCTGCTACCTCGACTGGCCGGTACTTCAGCTGACGCGATTGATGGCCTATATGGGCTACGGGTAGCGTTTGCCCATGAACCCCATCCGCGACATCGCCGACCGCTACGTCGAGGAGTCCGCCCAGCTCGACCCGGTCGGTGCCACGTCCGCCGGGCTGACGGGCTTCGACCACCTGATGACGGACCTGAGCCCGGCCGGGTTCGCCGCCAGGGCGGCTCTGGACCGGGCCACGCTCGCGGAGCTTGAGCAGGCTGTGGCGGCCGACGGCGAGCAGGTCGCCAGGCAGGCCATGATCGAGCGGCTGGCCATCTCCTGCCAGCTGTACGAGTCGGGCGCGACGACCAGCGAGCTGAACGTGGTCGCCAGCTGGCTACAGGGCGTTCGGCAGATTTTCGACCTGATGCCGCTCGACGGTGCGCAGGCGCAGAGCAACCTTGCCGCGCGGATGGCCGCGGTGCCCGCGGCGTATGAAGCCCTGCGGAGTACGTACGCCGACGCCGCCGCGCAAGGGTGCGTCGCATCCCGCCGGCAGGTCGCGGCCTGCGCGAAGCAGTGCGCGGACTGGTCGGCCGCCGGCGCGGACTTCTACGCCGGCCTGGTCGACCGCACGGGCGCGACCGGGGCGATCAGGGCGGAGCTTGACCGGGTCGCGGCGGCCGCGACCGCTGCCACCGCGGAGTTCGGCCGGTTCCTCGAGACCGTCCTGCTGCCGCTCGCCCCCGAACGGGACGCGGCCGGGCGGGAGCGGTACGCCCTGGCGTCCCGGGCATTCCTCGGTGCCGAGATCGACCTGGACGAGGCTTACGCCTGGGGCTGGGCCGAAGTGCTCAGGATCGAGGAGGAGATGCGCCGGGTCGCCGCGAAGATCGTGCCGGGCGGGTCGGTGGCCGAGGCGGCGGCCGCGCTCGACGCCGACCCGGCGCGGCGGATTCTCGGCCGGGACGCGCTGCGGGCCTGGATGCAGGAGTTCGCCGACGCCACCATCGCCGATCTGCACGGCACCCATTTCGACATCCCCGAGCCCGCGCGGCGGATCGAGTGCATGATCGCCCCGACGAGCGACGGCGGGATCTACTACACGGGGCCGAGCGAGGACTGGCTGCGGCCAGGGCGGATGTGGTGGGCACTGGCCGACGGCGTGGAGGAGTTCTCCACCTGGAAAGAAGTCACCACGATCTACCACGAGGGGGTGCCAGGTCACCATCTGCAGTCGGCGCAGGCGGTGTTCGACCGCGAGCGGCTGAACCGCTGGCAGCGGCTGATGTGCTGGGTGTCGGGTCACGGCGAGGGCTGGGCGCTCTACGCCGAGCGCCTGATGGACGAACTGGGCTATCTCACCGATCCCGGGAACAAGCTCGGCATGCTGGACAGTCAGCTGCTGCGAGCCGCCCGGGTAGTGGTCGACATGGGCGTTCACCTTGAGCTTCCGATTCCGGCGGATTCGCCCTGGCATCCCGGTGAGATCTGGACCGCCGAGATGGCCTGGGAGTTCCTCAGGGCGCGCGTCCAGGTCGAGGAGCAGATGCTGCGCTTCGAGCTTGACCGGTACCTCGGCTGGCCGGGTCAGGCGCCGTCCTACAAGCTCGGCGAGCGGATCTGGCTCCAGGCGCGCGATGAGGCCCGCCGCCGCAAGGGATCCGCATTCGACCTGAAGGAATTCCACCGCCAGGCACTCGCGCTCGGCTCGGTCGGCCTCGATCCCCTTCGGGAAGCCCTCGCTCGCCTGTGACTCGCTGAACCGGGCCGTTTAGCGGGACGTTCCTGAGGTAACTGGCACGTCACGAGGGCGATGGAGAAGGTTCATGACGGTGTGTAGGCGGTGTGTAACTCAGATCACGAGTCCTGCCGCCGGGCTGCGGCGCCTTAGTAGTGACCAACCACCAGGGAGCTACTCCAGATGACTACCGTGACCCCCGCCCCGGCCGCCGCCCCGAATCGTGCCAGTCGGCTAGGCCGGCTATTTCAGCAGCAGGCGGCTGATCCGGCGGCCGGCGACGACGAGGCCGACAGCACCCATGACGCTTAGGTAGGCGATGTTCCACAGCAGCGACGGGCCGACCGCGCCGAGGGTGAGGCCGCGGATCAGCGTCACGCCCTGGTAGAGCGGCGTGCACTCCACGATGATCTGCACCGGCCTCGGATAGACGCTGAGCGGATAGAAGGTCGTGGAGAACAGGAACATCGGCAGCGTCGCCAGCATGACGAACTCAAAGTGCTGCCAGCTCTTCATATACGTCGTCGCGGCCATCCCGGCGCCGGCGAAGGCGAACCCGATCAGCAGCGCGGCGGGCACGGCCAGGACGGCCCAGACCGAGTGCACCAGACCCATCGCCAGCATGACCAGCATGAACGCCACCGCGTAGATGCCGCCTCTGATCAGCGCCCAGCCGATCTCGCCGAGCGCGATCTCATCGGCGCGCATCGGCGTGGCGAGCGCGGCGTCGTAGAGCTTGGCGTATTTCATCCGGAAGAAGACGTTGAAGGTGGAATCCATTACCGCGCCGTTCATGGCCGAGGTGGCGAGCAGCGCGGGAGCCACGAAGCTGGTGAACCCGACCCGGCCGTCGGGCCCGATCACGGTGCCGACGAGCTTGCCCAGCCCCACTCCGATCGACAGCAGGTAGAACAGCGGCTCGAAGAACCCGGAGATCAGGACGCTCCAGGTGTGCCGGTAGACCCTGGCGTGCCGCTCGATCAGGTGCGCGCTGCCCCGGCCGCCGAAGCCGGACCGCCTGGTGCGCAGCATCGCGACCGGCAGGATCCGCAGCGGGAGGTCCAGCTCAGGCATAGAGCCTCCGCCGGTAGGTGCGGTTCCCGGCGACGATGCCGAGCACCGTCACCGCGACCAGATACGCGACGTGCACGGCTGAGCCGCCCAGCTGGGCGGTGCCGAAGCTGAGCGACCGGCACAGTGCCACCCCGTGCCACAGCGGCGTCACGTAGGCCAGCGGCCGCACGTAGGCCGGCAGCTGGCCGATCGGGAAGAAAGTACCGGAGAACAGGAACAGCGGGATGATGCCGAACCGGAACAGCATGGCGAACGACGTGTCCTTGGTGCACGTCATCGCATAGGCCTCGATCGGGGTAGCGAACGCGAGCCCGGTGAGGACTGCCGCGGGCAGGCAGGCGAGCACCCACGCCGACTGCACGGCGCCGAACGCCGCCATGACGACGAGGAAGATGGCCGAGTTCATGGTCAGCCGCAGCGTCGTCCAGAGCAGGTGGCCATGGAAGAGATCCGCCGGGCGCAGCGGTGAGGAGATCGCCGCCTGGTAGGTCTTCAGCCACTTCACCGAGCCGTAGACCGGGTAGGTCGACTCCCCCATCGCGGTCTGCATGGCAGCCGCGGCCATCAGGCCAGGCGCCAGGAACGCGAGGTAGCTGACCCCGCCGATGCTCGACGTGCCGTGCGCATCGACCAGCTTGCCCAGGCCAAGCCCCATCGCGCCGAGGTACAGGACCGGGTTGAGCACCCCGGAGTAGATCGAGCCCTGCCAGGTACGCCGGTAGTTCGTCAGCCAGAACCTGAACTGCCTGACGGCGAAGGACTGCGCCATCAGTCCCCCAGCCGCCGGCCGGTCAGCCGCAGGAAGACGTCCTCCAGCGTGCTCCTGCGCACCAGCGACGTAGCCGGCTCGATGCCGCGAGCGCGGACAGCCTCGAGTGCCTGGTCCCCGTTGGCCGTGTAGAGCAGGATCCGGTCGGCGAGCACCTCGAGCCGGTCTGCGGCCACGTCGGCGAGCTTCTCGGCCGCCTGCTCCTGCTCGTCGAGCGCGAAGCGCAGCTCGAGCACCTCGGGGGTGGAGTAGGTCTCGATCAGCTGCCGCGGCGACCCCTCGGCCGCGAACTTGCCGCCGTCCATGACCACGAGCCGGTCGCAGAGCTGCTCCGCCTCGTCCATGTAGTGCGTAGTCAGGACCAGCGTCACGCCCTGCTGCTTCAGCCGGTAGAGCCGGTCCCAGACGACATGCCTGGCCTGCGGGTCAAGTCCGGTCGTCGGCTCGTCGAGCAGCAGGATCTCCGGCTCGCTGATCAGCGACCTGGCGATCGTGAGGCGGCGTTTCATCCCGCCGGACAGCGGCTCCACCTGATCGCCGGCCCGCTCGGTGAGCTGGACGAAGTCCAGCAGTCTGGCGGTGCGCTCCCTGATCACGTCGCGGCGCAGCCCGAAGTACCGCCCGTAGATCAGCAGGTTCTCGCGCACGGTCAGCTCGACGTCGAGCGTGTCCTCCTGCGGGACGACGCCCAGTCTGGCCCTGATCGCCGGCCCGTCCCTGACCGGATCGAGGCCCAGGATGGTCAGCTCGCCGCCTGAGGGCGGCGAGACACAGCCAATCATCCGCATCGTCGATGATTTCCCCGCGCCGTTCGGGCCGAGGAAGCCGAATACCTCGCCGCGGCTGAGCTCGAAGTCGATCCCGTCCACGGCGGTGAAGTCGCCAAACGTCTTCGTGAGCCGCCTGGCGCGAATCAGGATGTCAGGATCAGCCACGTCCGCGACCCTACCTGGCGCTGCCGACAGTACCGAACGAAGAACGGGCCGCGATAGGTGTGCCACACCGAGATGGGGTATTCGCGCTCTCGGCTCCGGGTGCCGGCTGAGGCGGTAATCTTGCCGACAGTGCTTTGAGGTCCGGCGATGCGGGTAGCACGGCGGGGTAATGCGATCGAACGGAGGGCCGCCTCGGTGAGCGGTGTGAGAAGGCTCTACGAGCGATTCCGGCTGCTCATCCACGAGGGCGCTAAGTTCGGCATCATCGGCGCGATCGGTGTTGTCGTCTACAACCTCGTCAACGGCTGGCTGCATTTCCAGCTCCACCTGGGTGCGCTGACCTCGGCCACGGCCGCGGTCATCGTGACGACGATCACGAGCTATGTCGCCAACCGGTACTGGAGCTTCCGGCACCGCGAGCGCACCACCGTCCCGCGCGAGACCGTGATGTTCTTCGCGCTCAACGGAGTCGGGCTGCTGATCCAGTGGGCGGTCGTCGGCTTCACCACCTACGGCCTCGGCGAGACCGGCAAGCTGGCGAACCTCGTCGCGAACAACGTCGGCATCGTGCTGGGCACGCTGTTCCGGTTCTGGTCGTACCGCAAGTGGGTCTGGGCAGCACCGCGGCCGGCACCGGCCGGGCACGAGGCGCTTGAGCCCGCCCTGACCGTGGCACCAGGCCTGCCGGACGACGCCCCTTCGACCGGAGATGGGGCCGGAAAGCCGAGTTGAGCAGTACCCGTTCTCCGTTCCGGCCGCTCCAGCAGCTCGCTGGCATCTATCGGCGCTCAGGGCAGCTCCTCCACGAGGGCGCCAAGTTCCTGACCGTGGGCCTGATCGGAATCGGCGTCACCAATCTCGTCTTCATCCCGCTCCATGCGCTCGGGCTCGGCCCGCTGACCTCCGTCACGATCGCGACGGTCGTGGCGACGGTCGTCACCTTCCTCGGGAACCGGTACTGGAGCTTCCGCGACCGGCAGGGTGGGGGCACGGCGCGCGAAGGCGTGACGTTCTTCATCCTGAACGGCGTCGGCCTGCTGATCCAGTACGCCGTCCTCGGGTTCAGCAACTACGCCCTTGGCCTGACGACCAAGGTCGAGAACGTCATCGCGGTCAATATCGGCATCGGGATCGGCACGCTGTTCCGGTTCTGGTCATACCGCAAGTGGGTGTGGGTGCCGCCCGAAGTCCGCCTGGCCCGGCTCCGGGTCGGCCGCCATCGCAAGGGCCGTGCCGAGGCTGAATCAGGACCGTCCGAGCCCGAGGTAACCGCTGTCAGGCGGCCGGTCACCCAGGATCGGAGCAGGCAGCATTAACGGCCGCGGCAGCCGCGCCCGCCGGCGAGCAGCACATCCATCGGAACCGCCAGCGCGGCGGCCGCCTGCCGCGGCGTGAGCACGCCGGTGGCGACCAGCCTGCTGATCACGTGCCCCTCGCGTGAGCGGGCCAGGGCCGGATGCTCGAGCGGGTCGTAAGCGGACGGCGCCTGAACCAGCCCGGCCAGGACCGCTGATTGCGGCCAGGAGAGCCGACCAGGCGGCCGCCCGAAGTAGCCGCAACTGGCCCGGGCCACGCCGTAGTAGCCGTGCCCGAAATACGCCACGTCGCCGTACATCCGCAGGATCTGCTCGCGGGAGTAGGTGAACTTCAGCTTGATGCCGAGCGCCACCTCGTGGACCTCGAGCTGAAGGCTGCCCTTTTCCGTGCCGTAAAGCAGCTTCGCCAGCTGCTGGTACAGCGTCGCCCCCCCTTGGTCCTTGCCCGTCAGCACCGACAGCGCGATCCGCGGGAGCGCGAACGGATCGAAACCCGGCTCGGAGGCGAACCTGTGGTCCTCGGTCGAAATCAGGGCGGCCGCGAACCTGGCCGCCACCGGCGGGCCAGGGAACGCGGCGTGATGAGACCGGGCCTGCGCCCTCGCCAGCGACCACGCGTTACCGACGGACGGGGTCGCGAGCAGGATCGCCGCGGTCGCGAGGACGAAGACAGCGAACAGCGTCAGCACCGCCTGCACCGCGCGACGCAACCAGCGCCGCCCGCGCGCTGATCGCGGCACGGGTCCGTCTGCCATCGACGGTTCGTCCGGGTATCCCTGCCAGCCGGGCTGTGCGAGTTCTGACATATCCACTGCTAACGCAACGTGCCGGCCAGTCCCATCGTGCCAGGACCAGCCCACCCGGAGATTCAGTCGGGACGCCGGGATTTGAACCCGGGCTCTCTGGTCCCCCAGACCAGCGCCTTAACCAAGCTGGGCCACGTCCCGTCGCCCTGTCGGACGCACAGATCATAGCGCAGTAACGGGCGGAGCCCTGACGCAGTCCGCTAGCGCACCAGCGGAAGGCACAGGATCGCCGGCACCCGGTAGAGCTCGCCGCGGTTGGCGCCCACCGCCGCGAGGATCAGAAACACCAGGTGAGCGATGGCGAACGCGATAAGCAGGGGGACGAGCAGAAGCAGTGCCCAGCCGTGAGTGACGATCGTCAGGATAATCCCGGCGATCGTGCCGCCCAGGGCGTAGATCACGGCCGTGATTCCCATGTTGAGCGACTGAGCCGCGTGGAACCGCACATAGCGGGACTCGTTCATCTTGGCGAGGTAGATGACCAGCGGCGCGATGATGCTGGCCACGAACGTCAGCAGGTAGGCAAGCAGCGCCCAGAGCTGGTCATCGGACGGCCCTGCCGGACCGTACCCTTGCAGGCCGCCCGCCGGGAAAGCTTCGACCGGAGGCTGAGGGTTGCCTGCCATGGGTCCTGCGCCGCCTTTCACGTGGCACCAGAAGTAACTGTAGCGCGCCAGGACCGAAGGCGGCTGGTGGCAGGGCGCCGGTAAACTGGCGTCAACGCGCTGACGGAGACAAGTATCACCTGGTACCGCGAGCCGAGAGAGCCGCCGGCCCTGAAGGTCAGGCTGCCCGAGGTTCCCGAGCAGCTTCCCGCGCTGCATTTCGCCGATGCCCAGGAACTCATCGCGGCACACGCTGGCTGGGACCCGCGCGGTGAGCCCGACCTCTCCCCCGCCGACGAGCGCTGGCTGGGCGAATGGGCGGTCCGCGAGCACGGCACCGAGCTGCTCTTCGTGACCGGGTACCCGATGGTCAAGCGGCCGTTCTACACTCACCCCGACCCGGACCGGCCGGCCGGCTCACGCAGCTTCGACCTGCTCTTCCGCGGCATGGAGCTGGTCACGGGCGGCCAGCGGCTGCACAACCACGCCGGCTACCTGGCCGCGCTCGCCGCCCGCGGCGAAGACCCGGCGACCTACTCCAGCTTCCTGCAGGTGTTCAGGCACGGGATGCCGCCGCACGGCGGCTTCGCGATCGGTCTCGAGCGCTGGACGGCGCGGCTGACCGGCGCGGCCAACGTCCGCGAGGTCACCCTGTTCCCGCGCGACCTGCACCGCCTCACGCCCTAGTCCCCAGCTCATGATCACGGAAGTCTGTCAGCACGTGCTGCCGAGAGACTTCCGTGATCAACCGGGACCTTCCGGGCTCTGACGGGACGTCGATCAGCTGGGTGCGGTGCATTTGCCCGACTTGTTCTGTTGCCAGACCGCGACGCTGCTGGCGCCGGGGACAACCGCGGCGGCAAGGGCGAGCGGCGGCCGGTCAGCCTGTCAGCCCGAGCGTGATCGCGTCGATTTCGGCGAGTTCCTCGGCGGACGGGACCCAGTCGGCGGCGTCGGCGTTGGCCTTGACCTGCTCGGGTGACATGGCCCCGGCGATGACGCTGCCGCAGCCCGCCCGCTCGGCCAGGCAGGCGATCGCGATCGTGAGCAGCGAGACGCCGTGCGCCTCGCCCCAGGCGATCAGAGCCTCGACGATGTCCAGCTTCGCGTCGGTCACGTAGCTGTCCCGGCCAGCTAGCCTGGTGCCCTCCCTGGCCGGCTGGCCGCGCCGGATCTTGCCGGTGAGCAGGCCGTTGGCCAGCGGGAAGTAAGGCAGCACGCCGAGACCGAAGTGCCTGGCGGCCGGAACGACCTCCGCCTCGGCGTCGCGCTCCAGCAGCGACCAGTGGTTCTGGGCCGAGACAAACGGGACGAGGCCGTGCCTGTCGGCCACGCTGGCGGCCTCGGCAATCTGCCAGCCGCTGAAGTTGGAGTTGCCGAGGTAGCGGACCTTGCCCTCGGCGACCAGTTCGTTGAGCGCGCCGAGCGTCTCAGCGATCGGCGTCTGCGGATCGGGGGTGTGAATCTGGTACAAGTCGATGTAGTCGGTCTTCAGCCTGCGCAGCGACTGCTCGACCGCTCGCCTGATGTAGCCTCGGCCGCCCTTGGCACCGGCTGCCGGGCCGTAGTCCATGTCCGCGCCCTGATGACCGAACTTGGTCGCGAGCACGACCTGATCGCGCCGGCCGGCCAGGACCTCGCCGAGCAGCTTCTCTGACCCGCCCCCGCCGCCGTAGATGTCGGCCGTGTCGAGCAGCGTGATGCCGCGGTCGACGGCCGCGTCCACCACCGCCCTGGTGCCGTCCAGGTCGAGCCTGCCGCCGAAGTTGTTGCAGCCAAGGCCGACGACCGAGACGGCGAGACCAGAATTGCCGAGTGCCCTGTAGCGCATGATCCCGCCTTCGCTATCGCCGTGTGCCTGTGCCGATCAGATCGTACCGACCCCGCCGAACCAGCCCGAGCGCGGCGCAGTGGCGCGATATCCTGTGCCGCACCATGCGAGAGTCCCAGACGCCAGGACCTGGGGTCCTAAGGATCAGGCTCGGGGTCAAGCTCCGCCGCCTGCGCGAATCACGCGGTATCACCGCGCAGCAGGCCGCCAAGGCGATCAGAGGATCGGACTCCAAGATCAGCCGCATCGAACTCGGGCGCCACGCGGCGAGGGAGATCGACGTCTCGGACCTGCTGACGCTCTACGGCGTGACCGATCCCGACGAGCGCGAGGCGCTGCTGGGCCTGGCCAGTCAGGCGCTCGCACCGCCGTGGTGGCAGCGCAACGCCGACATCCTGCCGCCCTGGTTCCAGGCCTACCTGGGAGTCGAAGAGGTAGCGGAGTCGGTACAGAGCTACGACACGCACTTCGTTCCTGGCCTGCTCCAGACCAGCGCGTATGCGGCCGGGCTGCTCGCACGGGCGGACTTCGCCGCCGACGAGGCCGCCAGGCTGCTCCAGGTGCGCGCCGAGCGGGTCGAGCGGTTCGCGGCCGGCGGCTGGCGCCTCGATGCCGTGATCGACGAGGCCGTGCTGCACCGGCCGGTCGGTCCCCAGGCCGACTTCGCTGCCCAGCTCGAGCAGCTGCGGGACGCGGCCGGGTGGCCGGGCGTGACCGTGCGGATCAGGCCGCTGACCGCCGGGGCGCCGCTCAGCCCGGCCGGGTTCACGATCCTGCGCTTCGCCGGCAGCGAGCTGCCCGACGCCGTCTACACCGAGCAGCTGACGAGCGCCAGCTACCTGGACCGGCCAGCGGACGTGGCCCGTTATGCCGCCGCGATGGAGATGCTGCGGGAGAGCAGCCGGCCAGCCAGCCAGACCGCGGCGAGCATCGATACCGTGCTGGCCGAGCCCGGCTAGCCGGACCGCAGGGCCCGCCCCGGACTAGCCCGCGGACAGCGACCCCGTGCCTGGTCACAGGCTCGGGGCCAGCTCCCTGATCAGCCTGGCTGATTCCCGCGGCGACCTGGCTGACCGGCTGAGCGCGTCGAACATCAGGCGCATCGCGTGCACCTCGGATTCGCGCTGCTCAAGGAGGACCTGACCGCGGATGCCCTCCGCGTACGCCACGTCGTGGTCGTCTGGCTCGGCGAAGCTGAGGATGCCGAACGAGCCAGCGAGCACGGGCCGCTCGGCAGCCGCGAGACCCAGCACCTGGATGGTCGCCATCGGCTGGCTGCCCGCCCTGATCAGGCGCTCAAGCTGCTCCCGCATGACGCTGGCCGGTCCGAGCGATCGGAGCAGCACGGACTCGTCGAGGACCAGCCGGAGCTGGATCGGGTCGCTGCCCTGCAGCACTTCCTGACGACGCAGCTGGACGGCGACCACCCGGTCGACCTGCTCGGGCGCTAGCTCGGGCCGGCTGGCGGTGACCACCGCCCGCGCGTAGGCCTCGGTCCGCATCAGCTCCGGCACGACCTGAGCCTGGAACGCGCGGAGTGCGCGCGCCTCGGCCTCCAGGCCCAGGTAGGTGCCCGTGCCGGCCGGCAGCAGCTCGTCCGACCCCGCCCACCAGCCCTTGCGCTGGCCTTCCCTGGCGCTGTCCATGAACAGCCGGCGCTGCTCAGGATCGTCGACCCCGTACAGGTCGAGCATGAGCGCGAGATAGCTGGTCCTGGTCGGCGCCTTGCCCGTCTCGATCCTGGACAGCGTGGAGGGTGCGACGCCCAGATGCTGGGCAACTTCTTCCAGCCTGAGCGAGCTCTGCTCGCGCAGCCGCCTTAAATCGGTGCCGAGCCTGCGGCGGCGGATGGTCGGTCCTGCCAGCACGGGTGCTCGCCTCCTAGCTCGGGGATCTGACGGCCACGATACAGCGCGACCGGCTTCATGACATCCCATCTGCAATCTCGCCACGCCGACATTCTCGATGCACTTGCGTTTCTTGCATTCCCATTGAGGATGGGGCATGATGCGAGAGCCCGAAAGGAGTCATCGATGCCAGCAGAGGCCACCGACACCAGCGACCGGATCGCTGACCCGGCATTACTGCCGCACTGGCTGATCCTCGGCAGCGCGACGCTGCCAGGACGCGCCGCTTATGTCCGCGAGGCCAGGAGACTTGTCGCGAGCGCCATCGGCGCCGACCACCCGCGAGCCGACGCCGCGCTCCTGCTGACCTCGGAACTGGTCACCAACGCGGTCACGCACAGCAGGTCACGGCGGCCAGACGGGACGGTCGACGTGGTCGTGGCGACTGGCATCCACGGTCTGGTCGTTGCCGTCACCGACAACGGCTCGGACTCGAACGTTCCCGTGATCAGGAACAGCCCCGGCGCGGAGAGCGGAAACGGCCTGCTGCTGGTCGAGACCCTCGCGGACGCCTGGGGTTACCGGCATGGCCAGGGGCGCACGATGGTCTGGTTCAGGCTCTGCCCGACGGAGCGGCCGACGACCAGCCCGGCCCGCGCGTTATTGCGGCCAGGAAGATCGGACTCGCGGAATGCCGTGACCGCGTCCACCAGGTCCTCGCCAGCGCACTGGCGTAGGGCTAGGGATACAGGCCGGCCATCCCGCTGTAGTCGCCGCCGCCCAGATGACGCCGTAGATGGCACGGGGACTCATACGGATACATGACCTCGTCCCCACCGCTGGATTCATGTGCCATGCCGTATGCGTGGCCCCACTCATGAGTCATGACCGACTGCAGGTCGTAGCGGTTGCTGCAGTTCGCAGGAAACGTATCGACGATATTGCGATTCGAGCCAAGGTAGGTATCCGCTTCGGTCATGACCGGATAGCCATTGGCGTCCGTATGCCAGTTGTAACAGGTATAGGCGAGCGCGCCGGAGTGGTTACTGTCAAAAGATCCCCAGCTCACGGTGTTCTGCCCGTCAGGGAAGTTGGACGTGCAGGCGGACGCGCTGTTGATGTTCGCGTACTTACTGGTGTTTCCCTGGAATGCGCCGCGAACGCCGAAGGCGCCCTCCGACCAACCGCAGTTGTTGATTCCCCTTGTCAGGTTGGTGTTCGCTTGCCTGATATCACTTTCCGTCGCCGATACCGTCAGGCCCGCACGGCTGGCTGTGGATTCGTTGTAGTACCAGGCATCAGTCGGCGTGCCGGTGTTAGCCCAGAACGGGCCTTCCCAGTTGTAGGCATTCTCGCTGCAGGCCGGGTCCGTGGCGGCTGGTGTCGCCGCGTGAGCGGGCTTTGCGGGGACCGACCACCGTATTGTGACCCAGCCCCTGACATTCACGGCCGACAGGTCGTACTCGCCGTGCGTGGTCAGTTCGGAGCCGCCGGTGCCCTGCCCTGGACCAGGAATGTGCAGCCCCGGTCCGAGTTTGCCGTTGCTCAGCTTGAGCACGAGCAGGCGGCCCTGGATAGGACAGGAACGCAGACTGATCTTGGCTGGAGCGGAGCGAGCGGAGATCGGTCCGCTGGTCGTGCATATCGCGGGCAGTGGTTTCGCGGCGGCACTTACCGGAGCGGCCTGGGTGACGGCGAACCCGAGAACGGCGAGCAGAAGGGTTAAAACACCGGAAATCGATTTCATCATGCTCCTTTCAAGCAGGGTCCGATCCTGGATCGTGAGTGACACTCATGGATAGACGGCTGGCTTCCGGAGTTTAATGCTGTATCTTATTGTGAGACAAAATAGCCCATTTGTCAATATGTGGCTCGTGCCTCGGAGGTGCGCGATGACGACGGACGCCGGGAAGCGCGGCGGCCTGCTAGCCGTGCCGGGCGCCGCGGGAACCGCGGCCGGATGCCACCGCCCGCTTCTCCCGCAGCCGCATCGACAGGTGCACGGGCGTGCCGTCGAAGCCGAATTCCTCGCGGAGCCTGCGCTCGATGAACCGGCGGTAACCGGCCTGGAGGAATCCCGACGTGAAGAGGACGAAATGCGGTGGCTGGATACCTGCCTGCGTCGCGAACATGATCTTCGGCTGCTTGCCGCCGCGTACCGGCGGCGGAGTCGCGGCAACCAGGGCCGACAGCCAGGCGTTGAGCCTGCCGGTGGGGATCCGGGTCTCCCAGCCGGCCAGCGCCGTCTCCAGCGCGGGAACGAGCCGGTCCACGTGCCAGCCAGTCGCCGCTGAGAGGTTCACCCGCGGCGCCCAGCGCGCCGTGTACAGCTGGCGGTCGATCTCGCGGTCCAGGAAGTGCCTGCGGTCCTCGTCGACCAGGTCCCACTTGTTGTAGGCGATCACGAGCGCCCGGCCCGCATCGATCACCATCGAGATGATCCGCAGATCCTGCTCGGCTAGCGGCTCGCTGGCGTCGACGAGCACGACGGCGACCTCGGCGCGCTCCAGCGCCCGCTCGGTCCGCAGCGCGGCGAAGTAGTCGGCGCCCTGGGTTTCCCTGAACCGCCGCCTGATCCCGGCCGTGTCGACGAACCGCCAGGTGATCCCGCCGAGGTCGATCAGCTCGTCCACCGGGTCCCTGGTCGTGCCGGCGACGGAGTCGACCAGCACCCGGTCGGACCCGGCCAGCTTGTTGAGCAAGCTCGACTTCCCCACGTTCGGCCGGCCGATCAGCGCCACCCGGCGCGGGCCGGACTCCGCCTCCAGCCGCTCGGCCGGCGTTTCAGGCAGCGCCCCCAGAATCGCGTCGAGCAGGTCGCCGCTGCCCCGGCCATGCAGCGCGCTCACCGCGTAAGGCTCACCGAGGCCCAGCGACCACAGTGAGTGCGCGCCGGCCTCGGCGGGCGCGTCGTCGACCTTGTTGGCGGCGAGTACCACCGGCTTGCGGGAGCGCCGGAGCACAGCGGCTACGGCCGCGTCGGCGTCGGTCACGCCGACCACGGCGTCGGTCACGAACAGCACCGCGTCAGCGGCGTCGACGGCGACCCGCGCCTGAGCGGCGACCCGGGCGGCGAGGACCGGTGATCCCTCGATCGCGGGCTCCCAGCCGCCGGTGTCCACGAGCGTGAACGCTCGTCCCCGCCAGGTCGCGTCGTAGGTGACCCGGTCCCTGGTGACTCCGGGAGTGTCCTCGACGACGGCCTGCCGGCTGCCGAGTATCCGGTTGACCAATGTCGACTTACCGACGTTCGGCCGGCCGACCACCGCAAGGACCGGCGCATTGACCGCAGCGGCCTGCGCGTTCTCCTCGTCCATCATTCACCTGCTCGTTTCGCCCTGGCCAGGCCGACGATGCGTCCGATGACGTCGTCGAGGCCCAGCTCAGTGGCATCGATCTCGATAGCGTCGGCGGCCATCTGGCTCTGCGCCGCGTCGCGCCGGTCACGCTGCGCCTGATCGGCCCTGGTCAGGTCGGTGCCCGGCGGCGGTTCCTCGGCCGTGGACGTGGCCGCGGCCACGGGAGGGGCGGCGACCTGGCGGCCAGCCAGCTCAGCCGCGCGGCGCTCGGCCCTGACCTGCTCGCTGGCCGTCAGGAAGACCTTCACGGGCGCACCGGGGGCGACGACCGTGCCGATATCCCGTCCCTCGGCCACGATCCCGCCGGCGGCCGCGACGGCATCGGCGATGATCGCCTGCTGCTGCGCGATCAGCTGGCTGCGGACGTCCGGCACCGCGGCGACCAGGCTGACCACATTCGACACCCGGCGGTTCCTGATCTGCGCCGTGACGTCGATGCCGTCCACCCGGATGTGCTGCTCAGACGGATCGGTGCTGACCTCGATGGTCAGGCCGAGCGCGTGCTCGATCACCGAGCTGGTGTCGGCCAGCTCGACATTGTGCTCGAGCATCCACCACGTCACTGCCCGGTACATCGCGCCGGTGTCGAGATAACGCAGCCCGAGGGCCGTCGCGGTCCCCCGCGCGGCACTCGACTTGCCCGATCCCGACGGGCCGTCGACGGCGATGACGAGATCGCGTCCGCCCGCCGCATCCCCGGCTTCCGGGCTCCGGACGCCAGCCACCGAATTTGTCACGCTGGCGATGCTACCGGCCAGCCGCCAGCGGCCAGAGCGGCCGACAGCGGTTCGGCGGCCTCCGGGCGAACCGAGAGCTCGGCCACGCCGACCGGCAGTCCTGGCGAATGCTCGATCCTGACGTCCTCGATGTTGGTGCCAGCGGCCCCGGCGGCCGCGAAGAGCCTGGCCAGCTCTCCTGGCTTGTCGCTGATGACCACCTGCACCACCGCGTACTGCGGCGCGGGCCCGCCCTGCTTGCCGGGAATCCTCGCCACGCCCTCGCGGCTAGCCTCGAGCAGGGCGGTCAGCTGCTTGACCGCGTCGTCGTCGCCGGCGGCGACGGCGGCCAGCACGTCGGCCGCCGTGCCAAGCTGGCGGGCGACGGCCAGGAGTATCTCGCGGACCGGAATAGCGTTCGCGGCCAGGATCTCGGTCCACAGGCTCGGATCGCCCGCGGCGATCCTCGTCACGTCACGTAGCCCTGGCCCCGCCAGGGCCAGGGCATCACGGGGCGCGTCGGCGCACTGCACGGCCATGGCACCGGCCACCAGGTGCGGGACGTGCGAGATCAGGGCCACCCACCTGTCGTGCTCGGCCGCCGGCAGCCGGACCGGCTGGGCACCGCAGGCCCTGGCCAGCTCCGTGACGGCGGTGACGCACCACGCCGCCGTCTCGCCGGACGGGCAGATCACCCAGGACTGGCCAGCGAACAGGTCCGCGCGAGCGGCAGCGGGGCCCGACCGCTCCCGGCCGGACATCGGATGGCCTGGCACGAACGATGCGAGGTCGCAGCCAAGCTCGGCGGCCTCGCGCAGCGGTAGTTCCTTCACGCTCGCGACGTCGGTGTAACACCTGGCCAGCCCCTGCCGCTGAGCCGCGGCGAGCGAGCGCGCCACGGCGGCGGGCGGCACGGCGAGTACCGCGATCTCGGCCGGGCCGCCGGGCAGGCCGGCCGCCGGAAGTACCTGGCCGGCGCCTAGCTCGGCCGCCAGCCGCGCCGCGGCCTGGTCGGTGTCGCTCAGCCAGACGTCGGTGCCGCGCTCGCGCAGCGCGAGCGCGATCGACGTGCCGATCAGGCCCGTGCCGACGACAACGGCAGACGCTAGCCCGCTGGCCGGGCGACTCACTGGGCGATGTCCAGCCGCAGGGCGGCGGCGCCGCGCAGGTAGACATGCTGGATCTGGGCCCGGCTCAGGGCCGTCTCGACGTGCATCATGAGCCGTACCACCCGCGGCATGGCACCGGGGACCCGGATCTCCGTGCAGCACAGCAGGGGAACCTCCTGAAAGCCAAGCGAGCGGGCCGCCAGCGCGGGAAACTCGGCCGCCAGATCGGGCGTAGCCGAGAAGATCACGCTGATCACCTCGTCGGTGCTCAGCCCGTTCCGCTCCATCACCTGGGTCACAAGCTCGGCGGTGCCGTCCAGTATCTCCTGACGGTCGTCCGCCGCAACCTGGATGGCGCCCCTGATGGCCCTGACCGCCACGATCGCTCCTCTCCCCCGCGGCTCCTTCCCGTGACCCTATCCGCCCTGCGGGCGGCGGCATTCCGCCGCCAGCTACATCCCGACGGCGGCATACAAGTTCCCGACCTCCGCCGTGGAGAGCCGCCTCGACGTGCCTGGCCGCAGCGATCCGAGGCTCACCGGCCCGACCCGGGTCCTGACCAGGCGGCTGACCGGATGACCGGCCTCGGCCAGCATCCGCCTGACCACGTGCTTGCGCCCCTCGTGCAGGGTGATCTCGACCAGGACCCGCGATCCGGCCTGCTCGACCACCCGGAACCTGTCGGCGGTGACCGTCCCGTCCTCGAGCTCCACTCCGGTGGTCAGCCGGCGGGCCAGGTCCCTGGGCACCGGCCCGCGCACTTCGGCGAGGTAGGTCTTCAGCACGCCGTAGCGAGGATGAGCCAGCCGATGCGCCAGCTCACCATCGTTGGTCAGCAAGATCAGGCCCTCGGTCTCGTAGTCAAGCCGGCCAACGTGGAACAGCCGCTCGCTACGGTCGGCGACCAGGTCGGCGATGGTCCGCCTGCCCCGGTCATCGGACATGGTGCTCAGCACGCCGGCCGGCTTGTTCAGCGCGAGGTAGACGAGGTCCTCGCTGGCCGGAATCCGCTTCCCGTCCACCCGGATGACCTGGGTCCTCGGGTCGACCCGTGCCCCGAACCGGCGGACGATCTCTCCGTCGACCTCGACCCGGCCGGCCCCGATCAGCTCCTCGCAGCTGCGGCGGCTGCCGACGCCCGCGGCGGCGAGCACCTTCTGCAGCCTGACGCCGCCCGGGACGTCGGTGAGCGAGTCACGCTCGCCCGGCTCGAAGCCCCAGTCGTCGTCATCGTCGTCGTAATCCCTGCCCGATCCGGCGGCGGCCGGCGGCCGGGCGGTGCCCGGCCCAGGGCTGGCTGGCCTCGGGCTTGCCGACCTGGGGGCGGGTGACCGGGCGCTGCCGCGCCGGCCGTCACGACGGCCGGACATGCCCAGGATCCTGTTCGTCGTCGAGGTGATCGGGCAGGAAGGGCGCGAGCTCGGGCAGCTGCTCGAGGCCGGCCAGGCCGAGCCTTTCCAGGAAGTACGACGTGGTCCGGAACAGGATCGCCCCGGTCTCCGGGTCGTTTCCCGCTTCCTCCACGAGCCCGCGCAGCGTCAGCGTCCGCATCACGCCGTCGCAGTTGACGCCGCGCACCGCGGACACCTGGGCCCGGCCAACCGGCTGGCGGTAGGCGACCACGGCCAGCGTCTCCAGGGCCGCCTGGGTCAGCCGCACCTCCTGACCGTCGCGGACGAACTTCTCCACGACCGGCGCGAACTCCGCCCTGGTGTAATAGCGCCAGCCGCCGGCGACCTCGCGCAGCTCGAATCCCCGGCCCTGCTCGGTGTAGGAGGCGGCCAGGCCGTGCAGCGCCGCAGCGACATCGGCCTGGGCCACCTCAAGTACCTGGGCCAGCATGTTCTCCGCGACCGGCTCGTCGGCGACGAGCAGGATGGCCTCCAGGGCGGACGACAGCCCGGAAGGTGACTCGCCAGTACCTGGCAGCGGCTCTTCGATCATCTCTGCCTGTCGTAGTCTGCTCCGCCCGGCTGACCGGGCTCGATGCCAGCCGGCCGGGGGCCGGCGGCGAGATCGGGGCTGGCCCCCTCCGGCGCGACCCAGGTGATATACAGCTCGCCGAGCGGAGTCTCCTGCTCGAACGAGACGCACTTGTCCCGGTACAGGTCAAGCACGGCCAGGAAGCGCGCGACGACCTCGTAGGTATCTTCGCAGTCGGCCGAGAGCTCGCCGAACGAGGCCCGCCCGGCCGCGCGCAGCAAGCGGGTAAGGATGCCCGCCTGTTCCCTGACCGTGGTTCTGGGGACGTGCAGGTGCGCGGTGGAGACCACGGGAACCGCGCGCGGCGCGAGCGCGGCAGCGGCAATCGCCGCGAACTGGTCCGCGGTAAGACCGAGCAGCACTTCCGGCAGCAGGTCGGCGAAGCCCGGCTCCATCGGCACCCGGCGCGGGAACCTGCGGCCCTGATCGGTCATCTGGGCGGCCAGGATGGCGGCTGCCTGCTTGTAGGCGCGGTACTGCAGCAGCCTGGCGAAGAGCAGGTCCCTGGCTTCTAGCAGCGCCAGGTCCTCCTCGTCGTCTACCTCGCCGGACGGAAGCAGCCTGGCGGCCTTCAGGTCGAGCAGGGTGGCGGCCACGACGAGGAAGTAACTGGCCTGGTCGAGGTCCCAGCGTCCGGCCAGGGCCCCGATGTAGCTGATGAACTCGTCGGTGACGGCCGAGAGCGCGATCTCGGTGATGTCGAGCTTGTGCCTGGAAATCAGCCCGAGCAGCAGATCGAACGGACCCTCGAAGACGTCGAGATGCACCTCGAAGCCGGGGGCAGCCGAACCTCGCGCGGGATCCCCCGATCCTTCGGTCATGATCGTGGTCAACGTCCATCCCGCAGGCGGCGGGCCATCAGGCTCTCTGCGCCCTCGGCATCCAGGTCTGCCAGCATGACAGCGAGGGCCTCCCTGACGATCCGGCCCCGGTCGGCCGGTATCTGGTAGCCGCGCAGGGTCAGCCGGGCTCGTTCCAGCTCAAGCAGCTCAGCTTCGGATAGGTACACGGTGATCTTATGGCTATGGCTTTCCCGGCCGCTGGCCTGGCGCTGACCGGAACCGACAGGAGGCTGGGCCGCCGGGCGAAGCAGCTCGGCGATGCCGGGAACTCTTACCCGGCGCTGACCCGACCTGCGAGCTCGGCCTTGTGCCACCGGTCAAGCACCTCCCTGGCGAGCTCCCGGTAGGAAGCCGCTCCAGCCGATGAGGGATCGAAAATCGTGATCGGCTCTCCGGCGACGGAGGCATCAGGGAACCTGACCGTCCGGTTAATGACGGTGTGGAACACCTTGTCGCCGAATCCGGCGACGACGCCGGCAAGTACCTCACGTGTATGCAGGGTACGCGAGTCGTACATGGTGGCGAGCAGCCCGTCCATGGTCAGCTTGGGGCTGAGCCTGGTCGATACCTTGTCGATCGTCTCCATCAGCAGGGCCACGCCGCGCATCGCGAAGTACTCGCACTCCAGCGGCACCAGGACGCCGTCGGAGCACGCCAGCGCGTTGACCGTGAGCAGCCCGAGGGAGGGCTGGCAGTCGATGAGGACAATGTCGTACTCGGGGAGGAGCGGGCCGAGCACCCGGCCGAGTACGAACTCCCGGCCGACCTCGTGCACGAGCTGAACCTCGGCACCGGACAAATCGATATTGCTGGGCAGCAGGTCCATCCCGTCGACCTTGGTCGGGAAGAGGACGTCCCTGGCCGTGACGCCGGCTTCCACCAGCACGTTGTAGACGGTGGCATCGAGTTCGTGCGGCTGGAAGCCGAGGCCGACCGACAGCGCGCCCTGCGGGTCGAAGTCGACCAGGAGAACGCGCCGCCCGATTTCGGCCAGGGCGGCGCCGAGGCTGATCGTGGTCGTCGTCTTGCCGACGCCGCCTTTCTGGTTGCAGACGGCGACGACCCGGGCTGGACCATGCTTGAGCAGCGGCTCTGGATCGGGGAAGACCGGTAGCGGGCGGCCAGTGGGGCCGATGGTGCCGGCACTGGCTTCCGTGGTCCCTGACGCTGACACGGTTACAAGCACCTCCCCGGCGACCACGCACGCTGCGGGCCGCTGACTTCCGGACTTTAGAGCCTGCATCGGGTCGCGGCAAGCCGACTCACCCTTTGCGTGGAAACG
>DATKQH010000236.1:0-3832 GCA_035532775.1 Streptosporangiaceae bacterium | reverse complement strand
AGCACGGCAAGAACACCATGGACGTCCTGTGCGCCCTCATGCTCGGCACCCCCTGGCGCCCACCCGCACAGGCACTCTCCCCGTAACACCAGCCGCAACCCGCGCTACCCATCACCATGCGTCCATGGGCTGAATGTTTACCCGCGGAACCCGCCGATTCGTGATACCGGCCCTGCCCATGGCCGATCCTCGAACTTGATTCGATGATCGAGGTAGCCTGCGGAGATGTCCTATGTGCCTTCAGGCTGGCCGCGAGGCATAACCAGGATTGAAAAGGTTCAATGGAGCGTCAGGCGACCTATCGGATTAACGCAGAGCTCCGGGTAATGGCATCGCCGTCCGCCAGCACGGTCGGCATCACATGGTGATCAGCCAACGTTGCCATAGTTGGGTAATCTGTATGCGCCCGCCAATGCGATCGCCCCATCCGTCTGCCGCGCCGATTCGGCGATATGCAATCTGGTGTTGAGAGTGACCGATCCCTTCGTTCACCTTCTTGATGGTCTTCGTGATCGCCGACGCCGGGATGCTTATGACCGCCCCTGCTCATTCGTCGGTGAGGTCCCAGGTGCGCAGTTCGGCGGTTTCCTTAGTCAGGGGCGGGTCGGGGTCGTGGTCGGAGGGGCGTGGTGGTTCCGGGCCGTCCGGTCCGGCTCGGATAGCCGTTTCGACCCGGATGATCCGGAACCGGCGCCTGGCGACGGTGAGCTGGCTGCGCCGTTCTCGCTCCAGCAGCCGTGCGGCATCCTGGTAGGCGGCCCGCTCCTGTGGCGAGGGCTGGAGCGTGGCCGGAATCATTGTGGTGAAGTAGGTGGCCCGGGCGGCGATGTGGAGTGGCTACCCCTCCACCCGAACCCATGGTCACCTGCGGTCAGGCCGCGCTCCTGAACCCGACCCCCGGGCCGCCGACGTAAGCCGGGTAAACGCAGCGATCTCCCGGGCAGCGTTGATGATCACGATGCTGGGGCCAGCCTGTTCCGGGCCGGATCCGGATGCGGCGCCGGGCCGCCGTTAGAGTGTTCAACGACTTGCCCCGACGATCTTGATTGCCCTGCCATCACGGACCAGTCCGTTCCCCTGAGTGCCGCGGATCCCCGCTCAGAACGACGGTCAGATGACGGTCAGATGATCTTCGAGGCTCTTCCAACTGTCCAAGAAACCTGGCCTGACCTGGGATTTCGTGGAGCCCCTTACGGAATCGAACCGTAGACCTTCTCTTTACCATGGAGTTCGAGCCGGGAACCCTCTCGCTACTCACTGGTGCTGACATCCAGTGTGCCGTCGATCGCCGCGTCAATGAGGCGGCGTGCCCGCTTCTGGACGTCTGCTGTCTTGCCAGCCAGGTTGGCCTCCACGGTAGAGGCGGGCATCGTAAGGATGTGCTCGGCCCGTGCTGCGAGTTCGGGGAACGGGCGCAGGGCTGACGTGACGGCTTCCAGATTCTCGTTCCAGCCGGCTCGCTGCATGGCGACGACCATGGGAACGATGTACACGACACTCTCGGGATGCTGGTCTAGCTGGGAAAAGGCCGCGAAGCCAGCGTAGTTGTCCTCCCCGGACACGGCACCGAGCATCCGGGCCATCAGAGGCAGGTGCTGGAAGATCGCTACAACGGTCTGCCGGGCTGAGGTCAATTCGGCGTCGGAGGCATTCGTGACCGCATCAAGCAGGCGGGGCAGTCCCGTTATGGTGGCGGCGCTAAAGAGGTCCTCAGCCGGCCCGGTTAGCCAGGGCTCAGCACCTTCGACGCGTTGACGCCGCCCGTTGGCGATTCCCAGGGTGCGTTCGACAGCTGTGGCGTCTGCGGCCGTGCCCTCGATGGTCTCGCCGAGGCCAAAGACGCGGATCAGGAGTGCGACGGCACGGGTTCTGTCTTCTGCGTGTACCCGGTTGCGGCGTGGAATGGGCGTGGACCCGCGTTTGGCGGCCAGTGTCTGGGCCATGACGCTGATTGCCTGACTGCGGGCGTCCTGGTCGGCTGGATCGAGGCCAAGCTGCCGAGCCTGCTGGCTGATCTCCCGCTCCATGAGGTCGGTCATGCCGCGCAGCTGGCGGGTGAGCGCATCGCGGACATCGGTGACCGGGACGGCGAAGCCGTCCAGCCACAGCAGGATCTTGAGCAAGTCCGGGTCTTTGCTGTGCTGGCGCCACCGCAGGAGAGCAGCAAGCTGGCGGTCCGTGCCGGGCGGGTAACGCCACTGCGGCGCGCGGCCGACGTAGCCAGCGCGGTGGGGGTGCGGTATCAGGCCCTGGGCACGGAATGTCTCCAGCATCCGGTCGCTGATCTCGGCTCCCGCTCGTGCAGCGGCCTCCAGAAGTGCCGGAGTGTCGAGCTCCGTAACGTCGGGGCCGGGTGGCTGACTTGCGGTCACACGAAGATCATATCGCCGTGAGTACTCCCATCAAAGAGCCCGCTAACTTGCATCTGGCTGGAGTACTCCCAGCGGAACCCCGGCTAACCTGCAACCCTGCCATTCCAGGTTGCACCAGCGGGATCCCGCTGGTTCCATGATCGGGAGAACGGCGGGGAACTGGCGTTCCAGTCCTCCCAGCACACTAGGCGCAGATTGAGCAGCAACGAGACGACAGCGAGGAAGTCAGATGAGCACAACACACATCCCGGGACCGGCCGAGACTCCCGCCGACCCCGGTGATCTGAGCCGCGGAGACCACATCCGCGCCGGGCGTCCAGGCGCTGCGCACCACGACGGGATCTACCTCGGCAACGGGCAGGTCATCCACCTGTGCGGCCTTCCCGGCGGCGGGAAGGCCAGCGCGCACGTCCGGATCGACACGCTAGAAGTATTCGCCGCCGGCCGGCCGGTGACCATCAGGCCCTACGCCGGGAACCACGACGCCGAAGCGGTCATCGCGAGGGCCATGCCCCGGCTCGGCGACGGCAACTACCACCTGATCTTCAACAACTGCCAGCACTTCGCCCGCTGGTGCGCCACCGGTGACCACCACAGCGAGCAGGTCACTTCCGTGACCGCGGCCAGCGGCACCGTTGCCAGCCCGGTGGCCGCCGCGTCCGTGGGCCTCAGCCTGGTTGGCTCAGCAGGCATCGTCAGGGGCCTGAGCGGCCCCGGCATCATGTCCGGCCTCGCCGCACACGGATCGATCGTCGGCGGCGGCGTCGTGGCAGGCATGGTGACCCTCAGCGCCCTACCCGCATTGGCCAGTGTTGCGGTCATGAACCACGCACTCCGCGAAGACGACGATCTTCCCGCCACCGAACGCACCGCCCGTACCGCAGGACGGGCCGGCTCAGCCATCGGGGCACTGGCAGGCTCAGCCGGAGGCATAGCCATGGTCAGCACTCTCGGTGTCCCCGGACTCGGCGCGGCGGGAATCACCTCCGGGCTTGCCGCGATCGGCGGGGCAGTCGGCGGAGGGATGGCCGCAGGCACAATGTGCGTGCTCGCGGCCCCCGCAATCGCCGCAGCCGCCTTCGGATACTTGATCTACCGGCTCGTCCTCTGGCTCACGACCAGCACTCCACCTGCCACGGCAAGCCATCCAGAAGTCTCATAGCCGCGGACGTGATTCGCCGCACCTCGATGCTGATCGCTGCCGGTCTCCCGCGTTCGCGTCCGGCCAGTGCGGCCCCGTCCTGCTGCCACCACGCTGCCATGAAGATCAAAAAGACCTGACCGCCTTCCGGCGATCAGGCCTCTCACCTGGTACTTCTTGGTAGCGGGGGCAGGATTTGAACCTGCGACCTCTGGGTTATGAGCAGTGCGACGCATGTCTCTGGCGTCGCGCAAGGTCTCAGTCGACCGAACCGACCTCGGCATACGTCAACTGCTCGCCTCTCCAGGGCTGCTGCGTC
>DATKQH010000235.1:0-3493 GCA_035532775.1 Streptosporangiaceae bacterium | reverse complement strand
TCGCCCTCAAGATCATCCAGGCGTACCTGAGGCAGCATTGAGAAAGGTGCGGCCTACAGCTCCTGACGGCCGGGTCGCCGTCGGGACACCTCATGACATAGATTTCACGACGGCTCGCAATGGCTCATCCCGCAGGGCCAGCCGGCCACACGACGCAGGACGGTAACGTAAGTGCGAGACATGACTCAGCCAAGGCTGCTCGGCGGCCGCTACGAACTCGACGGCATCGTCGGTCGCGGCGGGATGGCCGAGGTCTACAAAGCCCGTGACCTCCGCCTCGATCGCGTCGTCGCGGTGAAGACGCTGCGCGAGGACCTGGCGCGGGACCAGACCTTCCAGGCCAGGTTCCGGCGCGAGGCGCAATCGGCTGCCTCGCTGAACCACCCGTCGATCGTCGCCGTCTACGACACCGGCGAGGACAACACGGGGAACTCGCACGTCCCGTTCATCGTGATGGAATTCGTCGACGGCCGGACGATCAGGGACCTGCTGAGGGACGACCGGCGGCTGCTGCCCGAGCGGGCACTGGAGATCACCGACGGCGTTCTGCGGGCACTGGACTACAGCCACCGGGCCGGCATCGTGCACCGCGACATCAAGCCGGGCAACGTGATGCTGAACCGGTCAGGCGAGATCAAGGTGATGGACTTCGGCATCGCCCGCGCCGTGGCCGACACCCAGGCCACGATGACCCAGACCGCGCAGGTGATCGGCACCGCACAGTACCTGTCGCCCGAGCAGGCCAGGGGCGAGCGGGTCGATGCGCGCTCCGACCTGTACTCGGTCGGCTGCCTGCTCTACGAGCTGCTGACCGGCCGACCGCCGTTCACCGGCGACTCGCCGGTGGCGATCGCCTACCAGCATGTGCGCGAGAACCCGATCCCGCCGTCGCGGGTCGATCCTGACCTGCCCGCCTGGGCCGACGCGATCGTGCTCCGGGCGATGGAGAAGGACCCGGCCGACCGGTACCAGTCCGCAGCCGACATGCGTAGCGACATCCAGCGCGCGCTGTCCGGCTTCCCGGTCGCCGCGGCGATGCCGATGACGCAGTCGTATGCCGGGCCCGGTCCCGGCACCAGGCGGCTCGACACGATGGGCCAGACGCAGCTGCAGGGCCAGACCGGCTCGCTGCCGCCCTACGGCTACGGTCCGCAGGACACCGGAGGACGCCCCCGGCGCCGGCGCCCGGTCTGGCCCTGGGTCGTGGCGGTGCTCGCGCTGGCCGTGATCGCCGGCGGGATCGCCGTTTACCAGCTGGTGAGCGGCACCGGTGGCAGCGGCGGCGGGAACGTGGCGGTTCCTCGGCACCTGGTGGGCATGAAGCTGCTCGCGGCCGAGCATCAGGTAAGGAAAGCCGGGCTGATCCCCAACCCTGTCTCGCACAAGGCGCCATCCGGCCCGTACAACACGGTGACCAGCGTTAGCCCGCGGGGCGGCGCTCAGCAACCCAAGGGCAGTCAGGTCACGCTCAATTACAACGTGCCGCCCAGCGCCAAGACGCTGCCCGATGTCTCTGGTCTGAGCGTCAGCGCCGCCACCGCGAAGCTCAACGGGGCCGGGTGGAAGAACGTCACCACCGGGGCGACAGTGGCGAGCCTGAAGTACGCGCAGGGCGATGTGGTGAGCACGAACCCGACGGCAGGAAGCAGCGCGCTGCTGAGTCAGCAGATCGTGCTCAAGGTCTCCGGCGGCGGGACAGCCGTCCCGGCGATCGTGGGTCTCTCGCAGAACGACGCCATCGCCAAGCTGAATCAGGCGGGGCTCGCCTACCAGATCCAGAGCGTGTCCGGACCGCCAGGTACCCAACCTGGCACGGTCTGGAAGACCACGCCGAGCCGGGGCAAGGCCGTCCTGCCCAGTGGTTCCGTGATCATCTACGTGGAGCCCGGGTCGACCACATCGCCGTCGCCGAGCCCGAGTTCGTCCAGCCCGTCACCCAGCCCGTCGCCGAGTTCTAGCTCGTCGCCTGGACTCCTGCCCTAGCCCAGCCCTAGCCCAGAGCCGCGGGAGGCCGGACCGGGCACAGGTCAGACCGACTACGCTTACGATCAAGGTCGCGCGCTCGCCGCGCGGATGAGACCAGGAGAACACCGTGCCCAAGTCCCGTGTCAGGAAGAAGGCGGTCTACACCCCGCCGCCACGCTCGGCGAAGGCCAAGATGAGCCCGCCCTGGCTGGTGCCGGTGATGCTCGGCTGCCTGATCGTGGGGCTGGCATGGATCGCGACGTTCTACGTCAGCGGCCAGAAGCTGCCGATCTCGGCGATCAGCCAGTGGAACCTGGTGGTCGGGTTCGCGCTGATCGTCTCCGGCGTCATGCTCGCCACCAGGTGGCGCTAACGCCCGTCATCCATCCGCGCCCAGAGCCCGTCCCGCCTGGCGTCCGCCGGTCAGAGCCTGAAGATCACGGTATGGGCGATTTGGTGGTCCTTGATGATGACTCCGACGACCAGCAGCGCGATCAGGGCAGCGGTCGCCCCGATCTGGACCAGCGTCCGGTTCGCCCTGGGCGCGTAGGCATACGCGGCGGTCAGGCCCGCGCCGGCGATCAGGCCGCCCACGTGGTCCTGCCACGCGATCCCTGAGACGGTGAAGCTGATCACCAGGTTGATCGCGATCAGGCCGACGATCATCCTCGCGTCCAGCTTGAGCCGCCTGGACAGCACGAACCAGGCGCCGAACAAGCCGAAGATCGCCCCAGACGCGCCGAGCGCCGGCTCGTTGGAGGGCGCCAGCAAGTAGAAGAACACCGAGCCGGCCAGAGCGCTCACCAGGTACACGGCGATGAACCGCACCCGGCCGAGAATCCGCTCGAGCGCCGGTCCCACGACGATCAGCGCCCACATGTTGAACAGGATGTGCGTCAGGCCGAACCCGCCGCTCGGCGGCTCGTGCAGGAACGCGCTAGTGATCAGCCGGTACCAGTCGCCTACCGCGACGCCGACCGGCTCGCGGAGCACCGGGTCGTAGGCCCCGCCGATCATCTCACCGTAGTTGACCGTCTTGCTGTAGACCAGCTCGGCGATGTAGACGAGAACGCAGAGCGCCACGAGCGTGTAGGTCACGACGGGCCTGCCCGTCGACACCCGCCCGCCGAACTGGCCCGTCGCCTGCCTGGCACCCTGGTTCGCGCCCCTGACGCAATCGACGCACTGCTGGCCGACGGCGGCCGATCTCAGGCAGTCCGGGCATGCCGGACGGCCGCACCTGACACACGAGACATAGGTCTCGCGGTCCGGGTGCCTGAAGCAGGTCGGGGCTGCCGAGGACACACCCGACCCTGCGTTAGGGCCTGGGGGGACGGCCATCGCTTTAGCTGCCAGACTCCGCCGGGCCGCCGTCGCGCTCGATCTCTACCGACTCAAGTACCACGTCGTCAACCGGTCGGTCGTTCCTGCCGGTCTGCACCTTGCTGATGGCGTCGACGACCTCGCTGCCCGAGACGACCTCACCGAAGATCGTGTGCTTGCCGGTGAGCCACGGCGTCGGCGCCGT
>DATKQH010000234.1:0-61621 GCA_035532775.1 Streptosporangiaceae bacterium | reverse complement strand
GATCTTCCCGCCCCTGCTTGCCGCGATCACGCCGTGCCGGATCACCCAGAAGCGCAGCACTGTGACCGCGACCTCGCGCACCAGGATGATCCCGGTCACCCACCACGGCAGCTCACCGAGCGCGGACAGGGTGATCAGCGCGGAACCGGTCAGCGCCTTGTCGGCGATCGGATCGGCGATCTTGCCGAAGTCGGTGATCATCCCGCTGCGCCTGGCAAGCTGGCCATCCAGCAGGTCGGTGACCGAGGCGACGCCGAAGACGAAGAACGCCACGATCCGCGAGCCGGTGCCGCCTTCCACCAGGAAAGCCACGAAGATCGGAACGAGCACCAGGCGCAGCACAGTCAGCCCGTTCGGCAGATTGACCAGCCTGGGCGAGGCCGGAGCGGTCCTGGCGTCCGAGCTAGTCAACGGTCTGACGCTGGCCCGGGACGTCCGGGTTCGTGCTCATCGATCAGATCCGCCACCAGGTCTACCCCCTCCGACCCCGATACCCGAACCCGCGCGAGGTCACCAATTGCCAGCGGCCTGACCGCGATCACCTCGGTCGCCCCGTCCACCTCGGGTGCCTGGTGTGCCGTCCGGCCGCCGTACCGCCGGACCGCGCCGTCGCCGGGATCGTCGGCCACCTCCTCGATCAGCACTTCGTGGATCTCGCCGACCCGGTCGGCCGCGCGCTGGTCCATCAGCTCGTCGGCGAGGCCGGCCAGCTGCTCGACCCGTCCGGCGATCTCGTCCGATCCGAGCTGCCCGGACAGGGTGGCCGCCTCGGTGCCGTCCTCGTCCGAGTACCCGAAGATGCCGATCGCGTCCAGCCGTGCCTCGGCCAGGAACCGCTCGAGCTCGTCGACGTCGGCCTGGGTCTCGCCGGGGAAGCCGACGATGAAGTTGGACCTGATGCCTGCCCGCGGCGCCAGTCGCCTGATCTGCTCGATCAGGGCCAGGAACCGCTCGGTGTCACCGAACCTGCGCATCCCGCGGAGCACCCGGCCGCTCGCGTGCTGGAACGAGAGGTCGAAATACGGCGCCACGCCGGGAGTCGTGGTCATCACGTCGATCAGCCCAGGACGCACTTCGGCCGGCTGCAGGTAGCTGACCCTGACCCGGTCGACACCTGGCACTGCGGCGAGCCTGGGCAGCAGCGTCTCGAGCAGCCTCAGGTCGCCGAGGTCCTTGCCGTAGGAGGTCGAGTTCTCGCTGACTAGCAGCAGCTCCCTGGCCCCGTGGCCGGCCAGCCAGCCCGCCTCGGCGATCAGGTCATCGGGGTGCCGGGAGATGAAGGCGCCGCGGAAGGCCGGGATGGCGCAGAAGCTGCACCGGCGATCGCAGCCTGAGGCGATCTTCAGCGGGGCGACGACCCCCTCGCCCAGCCTGCGCCGCAGCACGCGGGGCCCGGACGCCGGCGCGACGCCGTCAGGCAGGTCCGCGACGCGGGCCGGGCCGTGGCCTGGCACGTGGCCGACGGCAGCGCCCGGCCGGCCGGCCGGAGAGATCGGCAGCAGCTTCCTGCGGTCCTGCGGCTCGTGCGCCGACCAGCGCTGGCCGGCCAGGACCGCGTCCAGGCGGCCGGAGATGTCGGCGTAATCGTCGAAGCTCAGCACCTGCGCCTCGGGCAGCGCCTCGGCCAGCCCTGATCCATAGCGCTCGGCCATGCAGCCGGCCGCGACCACCGCCGCGCCTGACTCAGCCGCGGTCAGCAGCTCGTCGATCGACTCCTGCTTCGCGGCCTGGATGAAACCGCAGGTGTTGACCAGGACGACATCGGGCGCCCGGTCCTGGTCATCGGCGAGATCCCAGCCGCCGGCCTCGAGCCGGGCGGCGAGTTCTTCTGAGTCAACCTCGTTCCTCGCGCAGCCGAGGGTCACCAGCCGCACGGAGCGCCCCGTGCCTGGTGATGCCGCGCGTGGTGGTGCCGCGCCTGAGGATGCCGCGCCCGGTGGTGTGGGGCCTGTCGATGACACACCGGCAGACTACGGTAAACCGCTGCCTGCGGCAGCCGCCGGACGCCCCAGTCCCGGCTAGTGCGCCCGCCCGGCGTGCAGGCTCAGCGTCACCATGCTCACCGACCCCCGCGGGACGGGGTTCTTGCCGTTCACGAGCACCTTCACGCCGGACGGGTTCCCCAGGATCATCGTGACGGGATGCCGCTCCGTCCAGTTCATCGAGTTGCCGGCGTAGACCATCCCGCTGAACAGGGTTGCTCCGCCGACCCTGGTGAGCTGGACCCAGCAGTCCTGGGTGGCGGTCAGCTTGATGTGCAGGTGGCGCGGCGCGTGATGAGCCACCGGCGACGTCTTGACCTTGGGCCTGGACGCGGTGCTCGGGTTCTGCACCCGCGCGTCCTGCTTCGCCGCGGTGCTCGAGTGCGATGCGACGTGCTGATAAGTGAAGATCCCGGCGATCACCACCAGCGCCAGGGCCATGGCAGCGGTCCAGTTGGGGCGGCGTCGTTCCTTCAGCTTGACCGGCGTCACCGGCTGGAAGACGTCCGCTGCGCTGATCGCCTGCGGCGCGCCCATCGTCGCGTCGTACTCATCGATCAGGGGCTCGGGATTTATCCCGACGGCTCCGGCGATGCTGCGGATGTGCCCGCGGGCGTAGAAGTCCCCGCCGCAGCCCGAGAAGTCGTCGCGCTCGATCCCGCGGATGATGGTTTCCCTGATGCAGGTGCGCTGGCTCACCTGCGTGACGGTCAGGCCGGCCTGGCGGCGTCCCTCTGCCAGCGCGTCACCGATACTCATGCCGCGCCTCCACGGTTCCTTTTCAATGGCCGCTGCCGGTTCAGATTCGGGCGCATAGCTATGATCCCGCTCCCCCGTTCCCCTTTTCAGGGGCTGGTGACCCAGTGTAGACACCCCGCTACTCTGCGGCGAGAACCGGACCGGGTGTCTGGTGGGTCAATGCCAATATGCAAATCCGGTTACGCAATCCCCACCCCCTCATGCCCACAGGTCAGCCAGCCAACACCCACGCACTGGACGACCTTTCGCCACCGAGCCGAACAGGAAGGGCAGGCAGCCGCGGCAGCGCCGTGCCGTCACGAGCCGCGCAGCGAGTCGAGCACGTCGGCGAGGTCGTCGGGGCGGACCAGAACGTCCCTGGCCTTGGACCCCTCGCTCGGCCCGACCACGCCGCGGCTCTCCAGCAGGTCCATCAGCCGGCCGGCCTTGGCGAACCCGACCCGGAGCTTGCGCTGGAGCATCGACGTCGAACCGAACTGGGTGGTGATGACCTGCTCGGCCGCGCGGAGCAGGTCGTCGAGATCGTCGCCGATATCCGCGTCGACCTCGCGCTGCCTGCTCTCCGCCGCCGTGACGTCCTCGCGGTAATCAGGTTCCGCCTGCCGCTTGCAGTGGCTGACGATCTCCCGGATTTCCTTCTCCGTCACGTAGGCGTTCTGCAGCCTGATCGGCTTGCTGGCCCCCATCGGGAGGAACAGGGCGTCTCCCTGCCCGACCAGCTTTTCCGCCCCGGGCTGGTCGAGGATGACCCGGCTGTCGGTCAGGCTGGAGGTGGCGAATGCCAGCCGGGACGGGACGTTGGCCTTGATCAGCCCGGTGACCACGTCCACGCTCGGCCGCTGGGTCGCGAGCACCAGGTGGATCCCGGCCGCCCTGGCCAGCTGAGTGATCCTGACGATCGCGTCCTCGACGTCACGAGGCGCCACCATCATCAGGTCGGCCAGCTCGTCGACGACCACGAGCAGGTACGGGTAGGGCACGTACTCCCGCTCGCTGCCCGGCGGCGCCTTCACCTTCCCGGCCCGGACCGCCTTATTGAAATCGTCCATGTGCCGGAACCCGGACGCCGCCAGGTCGTCATACCGGCGGTCCATCTCGCCGACCACCCACTGCAGCGCGTCCGCGGCCCGTTTCGGATTAGTAATGATCTGGGTGATGAGGTGCGGGATTCCCTGGTAAGCCGTCAGCTCCACGCGCTTGGGGTCGATCAGGATCATCCTGACCTCGTCCGGGTTTGCCCTGATCAGGATCGAGGTGATCAGCCCGTTGATGCAGGTCGAGTTGTGCGTCGGAATGCAGGAGCGGCTGGCTAGGTAAAGCCGGCTGCTGCTGCTCACCTCGATGCAGCGGACCGGTATCGACGCCACGGGCCTAACTGCCGTGATGTAGCGCTGGCGGGCCTGGCTGCTGGGCCCGATGTCAGCCTGCCGCGCTAGCTTGCGGCCTAGCCGGAACACCGGCTCGTGCGGCCGGAAGCACACACTGTAGGCCACTGACGTGGCCTCGGTCCGTCCCTGGCACGGCTGGGTGAGCAGCCTGGCCTTGTAGCCAAGTCCCTGGACTAGATCCAGCGTGTCCCTTGCCAGGCGCTCATTCGTGGCTGTGAATACGACGGCTCCGCCGCGCCCGCAGTAACCGTCCGTGTCGAGCAGGCCCGCCAGGATGGCACGGCGCTGCTCGATCGAAGCTCGCATGTACGACTCGGGTATGTGCTTGTTACCGAGCAGGCCCAGCTTGCGCAGGCGCGCCGAGACGCCCGCACGGGACTGCTGCCACGCGGAGCCCGGAGTTATTTCGGAGATGCCGTACAGCAGTCGCCCGGAGTGCTTGGTGACGGTGTAGCCGTCAGCACGAATCGCATCGAGGATCTCCGCATCGGCGGAGGTGATACGGGCACTGTCCGAGTGCCCGTATCCGAGCCACGCGCCGAGCGTGTACGGCTTCACCGGGAGGTCCCGCTCCGGATAGTCGAGCGGTCCGCACACACCAATGGAGTGGTTCACTCGTCCGGCCGCGTACAGCGAACTCGCGATCTCACTCGTGCTGACAGCTTCGCCGAACCGGCGGCGATGACCGAAGCCTGCCGGAGTACTGACCCGTTCCGCGAGCGCCTTGTACATCAGGTGCCGCGAGTAGGCCGGCGCCCAGAAACATACGGCACGGCCGTTGCGGGCGTACGACTGCCGGGCGCACCTGCCTTCATGCGGAAGCTCGCGCGTCAGGTGGTAGAGCACGTTGCGGAACTGGTTGCCCACGTCCGCAAGTACTTCTGCCGTTGTCGCAAGCCGGTCAGGCGCCGTCAGCACCTCCGCTGCCCGCGCGTTCACCTGCGCCACCTCGGCGGCCGGCCAGTAGGGCGTCCCGCGCCTCGGCTTGGAGCGCTGGCCGCGGGCGGCGACCGTGTCCGTCCGCCACAGGTGATCGGCGTCCGCCACGATGATCGTGCCGTCCGAGAACTCGACGTCGTAGCACGGGCGACCGTGCATGACCGGCGTCGCTGCGATCACTGAGCAGCGCTGGCCGAGTTCATCGAAGACCTCGTCCCCGACCTTGATCTCGCCCATCGTGGTCCAGCCACCGGGCGTCGGGATCGGCGTGTCCAGCGCGAGCGCCTTGCCAGCGCCGGTCGCGCCCGCGATCAGGATGTGCGGCATCTTGGCCAGGTTGGCGACGACCGTGCGGCCCTCGACGTCCTTGCCGAGGCCGACGACCATCGGGTGGTGATCGCTCTCGGCGACCGGTGACCGCAGCACGTCACCGAGGCTGACGATCTCGCGGTCGGTGTTCGGGATCTCGATCCCGATCGCGGACTTGCCGGGAATCGGGGACAGGATCCGCACGTCGGCGCTCTTCACCGCATAGGCGATGTTCTTCGACAGCGCGGTGACCCGCTCGACCTTGACGGCCGGGCCGAGCTCGATCGCGTACCGGGTGACCGTCGGCCCCCGGCTGAACCCGGTGACCTGGGCATCGACCTCGAACTGCTCGAGGACCATGGTCAGTGCCTCGACCATGGCGTCGTTGGCACGCGTTCTCGCCTTGGGCGCCGTTCCGGGCTTCAGCAGCGCCGAGGGCGGGAGGGTGTAACTCGACGAGCTGGTGCCGGTCAGCGTGAGCTGCTCAGCGGGCCGGCCCGCCTTGGCAGGCTCGTGCGCACCCGCACCCGCACCCGCACCCGCACCCGCACCCGCGCCAGCGCCGGGGCCGGCCGGCTCATCGGCCGCCGCCTCGTCGCTCCCGAACCACGACTTGCGCCAGGACGCCTCGGCCCCTGACGCCGCCCCGGCCCGGCCCGCACCGTAGGCGCCCGCGTCCGGTGCGGCCGGGCCGTGCCTGGGATAGCCGTGCGGCCCGGCGTGCGGTCCGGCCTGCGACGTCCCGAACATCAGCGCCTCGGCGATGACCTCGTCGTCGACGGAGCGATGCGCGGCCACGCCGGCCTGCGCCGCGGTCTCGGCCCCGGTGCCGGGGTCCGCCGCGGCCGCTGCCTGACCGGCCCTGGCCACCCGGCCGGCAGCACCACGCGGCACCAGGCCGCCGAGCAGCGGCGTGTCATAGGGCCGATCGTGCTCGCCGGCCTCGATCGCGGCGGAGTTCTTCCGCCTGCCCAGCCGCGGAGCGGACGGCCCGGCCTGCCCGGCTTCCGCGCCATCCTCGGCTACCTCCGTCACTCCGCCCCGGATCAGGAACACGAACTCCGCGAACCGTTCCGGCACCCGGTGCAGCGGCGTGCCGGTGATCACCAGCACGCCGAACGCGGCAATCAGTGCGAGCAGCGGAACCGCCACCCACGTGGTCAGCAGCACCTGCAGCGGGGCGGAGATCGCGTAGCCGATCAGGCCACCGGACGACTGCATCGCCGCCACGCCATCGGAGGCTGACGGACTCGGGCTGCCGAGCGCGATATGCACGATGCCCAGCACGCCGACGAGGAAAGCCGTCCATCCGATCACCATCCGCCCCGCGTGCGCGTTCTTGTCGGGGTGTCGCAGCAGCCGCCAGGCCAGCAGGGCCAGCAGGATCGGCAGCGTCCATGACATGACGCCGAACGTGCCACGGATCATTGCGGTCAGCGCCCGGCCGAGCGGCGAGCCGAGCCGCCACCAGGCCGTCCCCGCCGCGATGACGGCGGCGGCCAGGACGGCAAGCCCGGCGCCGTCCCTGCGGTGGGCGGGGTCGAGCTCGCGGGCGCTGTCGCCGAACAGCCGCGCGACGAATCCGACGCCTCCGGCCAGCTCCATCCAGACCGCGGCGACGGCCGACACGAGCCAGCCGATGATGATCACGAAGGGGTTGCTCGACCCGCGCATTCCCCGCGCGGAGCCGCGCCTAGGCGGCGTGGGCGTGCTCCGGCTGCGGTAATAGGGCGTGCCGCCGCGCCGGGAACTCGTCCCGCCCCGGCCCGTGCCGCTCCGGCTGGCGCTCGTGCGGATCGCAGCGCCGCGCGAGCCGCGCCCGCCCGAGGTGGCACCTGAGCGACCTGAACTGCCCGCCGGGCGGTTCCGCCCGGCGGTTCCGCCCTTTGGGCGTGCCGCACCCTTGGGCGCACGAGTCGCCATGTTTCACACGGTAACCAGCACCCGGCCAAATCCCAAGCACCAGACCGGAGTGTCGGCGCGCCGCCGACACTCCGGCGCCGCAGCCCGTGGACCGCCGCGCCGAGTCACTAACCTCAGCAACCCCACAGACCTCAGCAATCCCGGCTCCAGCACGTCCGCTCTCCTCCGGGAGGACTGGAATCCATGATCGTGGTGGATTGACCGCGCTATTGCAGGTGAATCCACCACGATCATGAAATCGCGCGGAGCGCGGGAGCGCGGGAGCGCGGGAGCGCGGAGCGGAGCGGGCGGGCGCATTGACGGGCGGCGGACCCGGCACGTAGCTTCGGCACAGGTCGGGCGGCGAGAGGGGCGGCGGGAGTGCGGATCGCGGTCGTGGGCGGCGGGCCAGGCGGGCTCTACTTCGCCGCGCTGGCCAAGCAGCTGGGCCCCCGGCACGAGATTACCGTCTGGGAGCGGAACGCGGCCGACGACACGTTCGGCTTCGGCGTGGTCTTCTCCGACGAGACCCTCGGCGGCATCGAGCACGCCGACCCGCAGATCTACGCGGCGATGGAGCGCGAGTTCGCCCGCTGGGACGACATCGACGTGCACTACCGCGACCGGGTGATCACCAGCGGCGGCCACGGGTTCGCCGCCATCAGCCGCAAGCGGCTGCTGCACATCCTGCGCCAGCGCTGCGCCGGGCTCGGGGTCCGGATGTACTTCCGGACCGAGGCTCCCGACCCGGCCACCCTGGCCACCGGCTACGACCTGGTCATCGCGGCAGACGGCGTGAACTCGGCGACGCGAGCGGAGTTCGCTGGCGCGTTCGGGCCCGCGGTCGAGTCCCGTCAGTGCAAGTACATCTGGCTCAGCACCGATCTCGTCTTCGACGCCTTCAAGTTCTACATCGTGGAAACCCCGTACGGCGTCATGCAGGTGCACGGCTACCCCTACGACGCCGCCGGCAGTACCTTCATCGTCGAGATGCACAGCGATGTCTGGGCGGCCGCCGGGTTCGCCGACCTGGCACCGGCCGGCACGCCGCCCGGCCAGTCCGACGGGGCGTCGATCGCCAGGATCGCGGACCTGCTCGCCGACATCATCGGCGGGCACCAGATCGAGGCGAACAACTCCACGTGGATCAGCTTCGGCACGCTGCGCTGCCGGAGCTGGTGGCACCGCAACGTCGTGCTGCTCGGAGATGCCGCGCACACCGCGCACTTCTCGATCGGGTCAGGCACCAAGCTGGCGATGGAGGACGCGCTGGCCCTCGCCGCGTGCCTGAACGAGCAGCCGGACGTCAATGCCGCCCTGCTCGCCTACGAGGCCGAGCGGCGTCCGGTCGTCGAGTCCACCCAGCGCGCGGCCCAGGCCAGCCTGGAGTGGTTCGAGAACCTTGGCCAGTACACCCATCAGGATCCCGAGCAGTTCGCCTTCAACATCATCACCAGAAGCCGCCGGGTCACCCATGACAACCTGAGGCTGCGCGACCCGGAGTTCACCGCCAGCGTCGACGCCTGGTTCGCCGCCGACTGCCAGCGGCGCGGGCTCGGCACCGGCGAGGTCGTGCCGCCCATGTTCCAGCCGATGCGCCTGCGCGACCTGGATCTGAAGAACCGCGTCGTCGTGTCCGCGATGGACATGTACTCGGCCAGCGACGGCACACCGTCCGACTTCCACCTGGTCCACCTCGGCGGGAAGGCGGCCGGCGGCGCCGCGCTCGTGATGACCGAGATGGTGTGCGTGAGTCCGGCCGGGCGGATCACGCCGGGGTGCGCGGGAATGTACGCGCCCGAGCACGAGTCCGCATGGCGGCGGGTCACGGAGTTCGTGCACGAGTACACCACCGCCAGGATCGGCCTCCAGCTCGGGCATTCAGGCCGCAAGGGGTCGACCAAGCTGATGTGGGACGGGATCGACGAGCCGCTCGAGGAGGGCAACTGGGAGGTCTGCGCGCCTTCGCCGATCCCCTACCTGGCGGGCCTGAACCAGGTGCCGCACGAGCTGACTGTCGCCGAGCTGGAGCAGATCAAGGAGCAGTTCGTCGCCGCGGCGCTGGCCGGCGAGCGGGCCGGGTTCGACCTGATCGAGCTGCACTGCGCGCACGGCTACCTGCTGTCCTCTTTCATCTCGCCGGTCTCCAACCGGCGGACCGACGAGTACGGGGGATCGCTGGCGGCGCGGCTGCGTTATCCGCTCGAGGTGTTCGCGGCGATGCGGGCGGCCTGGCCGGCCGGCAAGCCGATGACGGTGCGGATCTCGGCGACGGACTGGGTGCCAGACGGCTCGACCGCGCAGGATTCCCTGCAGATCGCCCAGGCTTTCGCTGCCGCGGGCGCCGACGCGATCGACGTCTCGACCGGGCAGGTCACACCCGACGAGCAGCCTGCGTTCGGCCGGTCGTATCAGACGCCCTTCTCCGATGCCATTCGTAACAAAACTGGCATCGCGACTGTCGCGGTCGGCGTCATCTCGTCCTACGACGACGTCAACTCGATCATCCTGGCCGGCCGCGCCGACCTGTGCGCGATCGGCCGGGCGCACCTGTATGACCCGAACTGGACGCTGCATGCCGCCGCGGCCCAGGGATACTCGGGTCCGGGCGCGACCTGGCCGGACCAGTGGGCCGCGGGCAGCCGGCCGCCGCAGACCGGGCGGACGGACGGGCCCAAGCCGCGGCTGGCGCTGATCCGCGAGGCGAGTCTCGGCACCGGCGGAACGCGGCACGCTCGCTGGCGCCCGCCCGCTGGCGCCCGGGCCGGCGCGACCGCGCCAGCCAGACCCGCGCAGGCGGCGGCGCCCGCCGCGCCCGCGCCGACGGAGGCATCACCGTGACTATCGAACCGGTCAACCCGCCCGAGCTGGCCAGGCCATCGGGGTTTGCGCACGCGGTCGCCACGACCGGCGGGCGGTTCGTCTTCCTGGCCGGCCAGACAGCGCTCGACGCGTCAGGAGCGATCGTCGGCAGGGAGGTGGTGGAGCAGTTCGAGCAGGCGCTCGGCAACCTGCTCACCGCGCTGCGCGCGGCCGGCGGCGAGCCCGAGCACCTGACCAGCCTCACCATCTACGCGACCGACCTGCGGGATTACCGGGCTCACGGCAGGCAGATCGGCGCCGTGTGGCGGAAGCTGGCCGGACCGCGTTACCCCGCGATGGCGGCGGTCGGCGTCCAGCAGCTCTGGGACGAGGCGGCCGTCGTGGAAATCCAGGGCTTCGCCGTCATCGGCTCAGGCAGCCAGCCGGGCGATCTGGCCGGTCCGGTCAGTTAGCGGGCTGTCTGCCAGGCACGATCTGCGCGCTGGCCGCACCGCGCACCGTTACGTAGCGGGTCGGGCCGGTGCACGCGAGAGTGGTCTTGCTGCCGTCGTACTCGACCGACCAGGTGGCACTGACCGGATCGGTGAACCGGTCCCTGAACGAGCCGCTGGCGCTGGTCGTGACCTTGTGGACCCAGTACCACTTCTTGCTGCCCTGGGGCTTGAGGATGATCAGGATCTGATGCTTCGGCAGGCTCCGCCAGGAACCCGCGTGCTGCTGAAGGCTGCCGCTCACCGTGAGGTCGCCGCCGGATGAGACGGTCCGCGGCGTGACGCTCAGGTGCATGATCCTGGTGACGTACATCCAGGCATGCACGGTCGAGCTGACTTCGTGCCGGTAGTCCACGTCACCTGGGTAATCGGCCCGGTAGTACGCGTCGGCGAGCTTCGCGCGGAAGAAGCCAGCGAAGGCCGAATCCGCGGCGCCCGTGCACGACGTACTGCCCGCGGCGCCGAGGGCGAGCTTGCCCAGGGTCAGCCACGGGCCGCCCGGGCTGGCGGCGTACTGGATGATGACGGAGTGGCTCGCGCCAGGCGGAGAGAAGCCGGGCACCGACTCGGTCACGCAGCCCTTCGCCGCCAGCACGCCAGCGGAGCTGAGTGACGCGGCGAACCCGGTGACCGTCGTCGGCATGGCGATGTGGATGGTCCCACCAGCCTGGGAGAGCCCGAGGTCACTTCCTCCTGCCCCGACGGTCACGTGCCAGCCCCGCACGCCACCCGGCGCGTACGGCCAGGTGAAGTTCCCCTGGGCGTCCGTCTGCACGAAGGCAGAGGTGCCGCCCCCGGCCACGTGGACGCTGTATCCGGACAGCGGCCGCCAGGTCGAGCCGTCCTGGTACTCGGCCGTGCCCGACAAGGTCGCCTTCGCCGACCCGCCGTAGGTGAAGTCGACCGGGGTGACGCTGGCCGTGACCCTGGTCGGATCGGTCTTCCAGGTAGAGCCGAGACCGACGCTCGCCGCGCTCCAGATCAGGCTGGCCTGCACCACGACGTCGTACCGATCGTCCATCAGCTGGGCCGGCCCGCTGTAGCTGCCGTCGGCCTGCGTGGTGCCGATCGGCTGGGTGACGAACGTGTCGGTGTCATATAGGTAGACAGGAACGCCAGCCGGAACACCGGTAACCGTGCCGCTGATCGTCACGTTGCCATGGCCATGGCTGATCGTGTCCGGGCTGGCGGCTGCGGTGATCGTCGTGCCGCCGATAACCAGTGAGCCAGCGGCCAGGCCGTCGTCTGTCTCGGTGCCGTCCGACGCGTCGGCCGTGATCGTGTACGAACCGGCCAGAAGACCGGGCTGGCTGATCGGCGCGGTGGCTGTCCAGGTCTGCGAGACCGGTGTGCCGCCTGGCTGAAGCTGCATGTCGGCGTCGTAAACGTCCGTCATGCCCGAGGAGTAGACGTGCACAGTCATGCTCTGGAGCATCAGGCCATTGCGGTCCGCGGCAGTCGCTGACAGGGTTGCCGGATCGCCAGCTGACGGACCAGCGCTGATGGAAATGCTGGGGACGGCCGGGATCGGCGCCGTCAGCGACGAGGCGGCCAGTGACGGCACCGCGCCGAGAGCCAGCGCCGCGAGGGCGACCGGAACGCTGGCGATGCCCAGGCGGCTGAGACGCTTCATGACGGCTCCTGACGGCTGGCGAGGGTGCCGGAGCGGAAGTTACCTTATGCGCCACCAGATCGGCCACTTAGTCGCCTTAGTTCCTATATAACAATTTGTTCTGATTACCAGGTCGCCCGCGGAACTCCGTCCTCCGGCGACGGCATGCTGAACAGCAGGTCTAGGGCCGGGCACCCCATTGACTAGCGGCACATAGCAGGAATACTGGGCACGATCACAGCTGCTGCCCGAGGAAGGCCTGGCCGATGTCGCTCACGCCGTCCGCCCATGTCGATACGTTCTGCCGCGACCATCTGCCACCGGCCGACCAGTGGCCCGAGCTGGAATTCACCCTTCCCGAGCTGGCCTATCCCGAGCAGCTGAATTGCGCGGACGCGCTGCTGAGCGACACCATCGCGGTCCACGGTGCCGACCGGCCCTGCCTGCTGCCGCAGGACCCGGCCGAGCCGGCCTGGAGCTATGGCGATCTCGCCAGCACGGCCAGCCAGATCGCCGCCGTGCTGACCGACGATCTCGGACTGGTGCCTGGCAACCGGGTACTGCTCCGCGGGCCGAACAATCCGTGGCTGGTTGCCTGCTGGTTCGGCGTCCTGCTCGCCGGTGGCGTGGTGGTCGCCACGATGCCGTTGCTGCGCGCGGCTGAGCTGATCACCGTCTGCGACATCGCCCAGGTCAGCCTGGCCCTGTGCGATGACAGGTTCACCGACGAGCTCAGCGCGGCGCAGGTGCCGGGACTGCGGATGCTCACCTACGACGCGGCTGGCAAGGGCGGGCCAGGCAACCTCAACGAGCTGGCCGCCCGCAAGCCCGGCACCTTCACCGCCGTCAAGACGGCCGCCGACGACGTCGCGCTCGTCGCATTCACGTCGGGCACGACCGGCCGGCCGAAGGCCGCGATGCACTTCCACCGCGACGTGCTGGCGGTCGCCGACACCTTCTCCGCGCACGTGCTCAAGCCGGCATCGGACGATGTCTTCACCGGCACTCCCCCGCTGGCGTTCACGTTCGGCCTCGGCGCCATGCTGATCTTCCCGATCCGGGCCGGCGCGTCGACCCTGCTGATCGAGCGGGCCACGCCGGCCGAGCTGGCTGACCACATCGCGGCGCGCGGCGTCACCGTCGTCTCGACCGCGCCGACCGCGTACCGGGCCATGCTGGCCGCGGGCAAGGCCGACGAGCTGCGCGGCCTGCGCCGCCCGGTCTCGGCCGGCGAGACGCTGCCAGCATCGGTGTGGCACGCGTTCTACGACGCGACCGGCGTCATGATCATCGACGGGATCGGCAGCACCGAACTGCTGCATATCTTCATCTCGGCCGCCGACGATCAGATCCGGCCCGGCTCGACCGGGATCCCGGTCCCTGGCTATCGCGCCCTCATCCTCGGCGCGGACGGCGAGCCCGTACCCGACGGCCAGCCAGGACGGCTCGCCGTCAAGGGACCGACCGGCTGCCGGTACCTGGCCGATGGCCGCCAGCGCAGTTACGTCAGCGGCGGCTGGAACTTCACTGGCGACACCTATGTCCGCGACGCCGACGGCTACTTCTGGTACCAGGCACGCTCCGACGACATGATCGTCTCCGCCGGCTACAACATCGCCGGCCCGGAGGTGGAGGATGTGCTGCTGACGCATCCTGCGGTGACCGAGTGCGGCGTCGTGGGCATGCCCGACGAAACCCGCGGGCAGATCGTCACGGCCTTCGTCGTGCTGGCCGATGGCGCGACGGGCGGGCCGGAGCTGGTGACCGAGCTGCAGGAGCTGGTGAAGCAGAAGATCGCCCCGTACAAGTACCCGCGAGTCATCGAGTTCCTGCCGTCGCTGCCGCGCACCAACACCGGCAAGCTCCAGCGCTTCAAGCTTCGTGACCTCAGCTAAACGACAAGAACGCGGGGTCGCCAGCCGCGCTTCCAGATCGGCGATGACCGTCTGCAGCCGCGACTAGAACGTCACGGGAGCGACGCCGCTGAGGCAGACGACATTGCAGCTGGCTGACAGCCGGTCGGACAACCCGGCGAACCAGGGCGTGAGCGACCTGGACTGCTGCGAGGAGATCTGCGCGAGGGCCGACGGTGGCGTGCCTGAGATAGTCCGGTCGCTGGCTATTTCCCGCGTCCGCGTCGCTGGCGTCGACGCCAGCCCGGCTGCCCCGGCCGCGGCAAGGAAGTGCCGCCTGCTCGGCCCGAATCGCGATAGCCCGTGCATCACCGCGATTACCGTCCGTCCTGCTCGGGCAGCTTGCCGGTAACTAAAGCACAACGAATCCTGATTCAGTTACGGCTAGCCGCGCGGCCTGACGCCGAAATGCCGCCCGGGTGGCATCGGGCAGGGCTCCCGCCACGATCGCTGCGAGCCCGACGCTCGCCAGCGTCAGCCCGCGGTCAGGCACTCACTACTGCCCCTCGCTCACGATCGCGAGTCGATCGAGTCCGTAGCCGCTGATCAGCATGCGCTCTTTGCGGTTCCCGAGCAGCGTCGCCGTCCAGTCGACGAAGCCTCCGTCGGCCACCTCGAGCGGCTCTTCGCCTGCCCGTGCGGCGAAGACCTTGAAGCACAGCCCGCGATGGTACGCCCGCCCGCTCTCGCGCTCCGGAGCCTCGGTCACCTCCGTACCCGGCGAGTCCGCGAGCACGTCCCTGACCGCGGCGAGTACCTGCTGACCGCTCTCATCCAGGCAGGTGATCGCGATCGTGACGCGTGGCAGGCCGAGCGTGGCGAGCGCTTCCGCCGCGAACGTCAGGTGCTCGGCGAGGTGCTGCCGCTCGAAGGAATGGCTGCCCGTGTCGCGGCCCGCCGTCACCACGCCGAGCAGCTGGAAATGGGCGAAGCTGGCCGGGCCGCTGAAGACCTGCGCACGGGTCACGCGCTGGCTGGCCGCCAGCCTGACCGGCTCGGCCGAGCGCGGCGCCTGGGCCAGCAGCCGGCCTCGTCGCGCCGCGGCCTCCAGCGCCAGGCCGTTCGTCGGATCGGCCGCGACCTCGGTGCCCCTGACGGTCGCGATCACGTTCCGCGGGTCGACGCCCGCGACTGCGGTATGAGCGCCCAGCGGCAGGACAGGCGCGAGCACGGAACGGTCAAAACCCGCGGGCAGCGCACCGAGCATCGCGTCCTCGGCCCGCCGCAGCGCGGCGAAGTCCGCGGTCGCAGCCGCCACGAACCGGTCAGTGCGGTAACCGCGCATGACGTGCGCCGGGCTGAGCCGCTCGGCCCGGCGGCGGCACACCTCGAGTAGCAGCGTGGTCAGGTCCGCGCCAGAGACCCCGTCGGCGAGTGCCTCAAGCACCGTCTCGCCGCCAGCCCCGGCGACCACCCGTCGAACTGCCTGGCGTGAACCGTCCGGCTCATCGCGATCGGCGCTTTCGTCCATGGCAGAACATCATCGCGGAGCCGCCCGCCGGAGGCGACTGAGTTTCGGCCGCGGATACCGCCGGACCGCGTCAGACTTCTACCACTACCGGGATGATCATGGGCCTGCGGCGGTAGTTGCTGTTCACCCACTTGCCGAGCGTGCGGCGGATCAGCTGGCCAAGCTGGTGCGCGTCGTTGACGCCGTCCGCGGCCGCCGTGGCCAGCGCCTCCTCGAGAAGCGGGCGGATCTCGCTGAACGCGGCCTCGTCGATGCCCGAGCCGCGCGCATGGATCTCAGGCCCGGCGACCAGCTTGCCGTTCGTCATGTCGATCACCACGACGGCAGAGATGAAGCCCTCCTCGCCCAGGATCAGCCGGTCCTTCAGCGAGGTCTCGGTCACCTCGCCGACCGACAGCCCGTCGACGAAGACGTAACCGCAGTGCACCTTGCCGGTCACTGATGCCTTGCCCCCCACGAGGTCGACCACGATGCCGTCCTCGGCGAGCACGATGTTCTCGGGCGGGACCCCGGTCAGCGCGGCCAGTTCCGCATGCGCCTTCAGGTGCCGCCACTCGCCGTGCACGGGCATAAAGTTGCTGGGCCTGACCATGTTGAGCACATAGAGCAGCTCTCCCGCCGGGGCATGGCCCGAGACGTGCACCAGCGCGTTGCCCTTGTGCACAACCCTGGCTCCCAGCCTGGTCAGGTCGTTGATCACCCGGGACACCGCGGTCTCGTTACCCGGTACGAGCGACGACGCCAGGATCACGGTGTCACCCCTCGCAATCCTGATCGGGTGGTCCCGCCCGGCCATCCGGGCCAGCGCCGACATCGGCTCGCCCTGCGAGCCGGTGGAGATCAGCACGATCTGGTCCGGCGGCAGTTCCTCGGCGTCCTTCATGTCCACGATCAGGCCGCCGGGTACGGAAGGGACCCGCAGGTAGCCGAGTTCCCTGGCCACTCCCATGTTGCGCACCATGGACCGGCCGACCAGCGAGACCTTCCTGCCGTGCTCGGCGGCGGTGTCCATCACCTGCTGCACGCGGTGCACATGGCTGGCGAAGCACGAGACGATAATCCGCTGGTCGGCGGCGCTGAACACGTTCGACAGGACGGAGGCGATCTCCCGCTCGCTGGTCACGATGCCAGGCACCTCGGCATTCGTCGAGTCCGACATCAGCAGGTCGACGCCGTCGGCACCGAGCCGCGCGAAACCGCCCAGATCGGTCAGCCGCCCGTCCAGCGGCAGCTGGTCCATCTTGAAGTCGCCGGTGTGCAGGACCACGCCGGCGCCCGTCTTGATCGCCACTGCCAGCGCGTCCGGGATCGAGTGGTTGACAGCGAAGAACTCGAGCCCGAACGGCCCGAACTGCCCCTGCCCGCCGGCGTCGACCTCGATGGTCTGCGGAGTGATCCGGTGCTCGGTGAGCTTGCTGGCGACCAGGGCGAGCGTCAGCCTCGATCCGACCAGCGGGATGTCAGGACGGCGCCGGAGCAGGTAGGGAACGGCTCCGATGTGATCCTCGTGGGCGTGGGTCAGCACCAGCGCCTCGATGTCGGCGAGCCGGTCGTCGATCGCGCTGAAGTCGGGAAGGATCAGGTCGATGCCCGGAGTGTCGGGGTCGGGGAAGAGCACGCCGCAGTCGACAATCAGCAGGCGGCCCTGGTGCTCGAAGACCGTCATGTTCCGGCCGACCTCGCCGAGTCCGCCGAGCGCGACGATCCGCAGTCCGCCGTCGGCGAGCATCGGCGGCGGCCCGAGCTCGGGGTGGGGGTGGCTCACTTGAGCTTGACACCGCCCGCGACCAGGTCGGTGCGCAGCTGCTCGATCTCGGCTGCGGTCGCGTCGACCAGGGGCAGCCTGGTCGGCCCGGCAGGCAGCCCGAGCAAGGTCAGCGCGGCCTTCGTCGCGATCACGCCCTGGGTGCGGGTCATGATGCCCGTGTAGACGGGGAGCAGCTCGCGGTGGTGGCGCAGCGCGGTGCCCACGTCACCGGCCAGGTAGGCGGCGATCATCTCGGCCAGCCGGTCGCCCACCACATGCCCGACCACGCTCACGAGCCCGGACGCGCCGACCGACAGCCAGGGCAGGTTCAGCAGATCGTCGCCGCAGTAGAAGGCCAGGTCGGTCGCGGCCATCACGATGGATCCCGCGGTCAGGTCGCCCTTCGCGTCCTTCACCGCGACGATGCGCGGGTGCTGCGCGAGCTGGAGCAGCGACTCGGTCGAGATCGGCACGCCGGTCCGCCCGGGTATGTCGTACAGCATCACCGGCAGGCCCGTCGAGTCGGCCACGGCGGTGAAATGCGCGACCAGGCCGTGCTGCGGCGGCTTGTTGTAGTACGGGGTGACGACGAGGAGGCCGTCAGCGCCCGCCTGCTCGGCCTGGCGAGCGAGCTCGCAGGTGTGGGCGGTGTCGTTGGTGCCGACGCCGGCGATCACGCGGGCCCGGTCCCCGACCGCCTCGGTCACGGCCCGCAGCAGCCGGTCCTTCTCCTCGTCCGAGGTGGTCGGCGACTCACCCGTCGTGCCGCTGATCACCAGGCCGTCGTTGCGCATCTGGGTGACCAGGTGGTCAGCAAGCCGCGCCGCCCCGGCGTTGTCAACGGCCCCGTCGCTCGTCATCGGCGTGACCATGGCGGTGAGCATTCGCCCGAACGGGGCATCTGGCGTCGGGGCGGCGTCGCCGCTCCTGGCGTTCGTTTCACTCATGAAACGAACGCTACACTCTGGGCGCGGCGAATCCCGGCCTCGGCGCACGAGCTAACCTCGGCCTTACCTCGCTCACTCCTCCCACCTGCACGTTCTCGGCATGGGCGGTGCAGACTCTGGTTGACGAGGCAGGCGCGGCGGTGGTCTACTCTGTGACGTCCTCTCGACGGCCAGGCAGGAAGCCGGTGCGAATCCGGCGCGGTCCCGCCACTGTAACCGGGGAGCGAGCCAGGCTGAATGCCTCAGCCGCATCGGCGGAGGCTCAGCGGGTCGATCCCGGAAGCCAGGAACTCCAGCCGTCGATCCTTCGTCCCGGAGCGCGGTTACTCCCAGGAAGGCTGTACTCGTGGCACACGACGACGACTCGATCGCGCAACCAGGCACCGACGCCATCGCGGGAACACCGCAGCGCTCGCTGCTGAGCGAGACGATGTCGATGATCGGGCCGCCCGATCAATCCGCCATCTCGGCCGCGCGCGAGCGGCAGGAACGGCTGACCAAGCCGAGCGGCTCGCTCGGGGCGCTGGAGGATCTCTCCGTGCGGCTGGCCGGGCTGGCGGGCGAGTGCCCGGCCCCGATCCCCGAGCCCGCGGTGATCGCTATCTTCGCCGGGGATCACGGCGTGCATGCTCAGGGCGTCACGCCGTGGCCGCAGGAGGTCACCGCCCAGATGGTGGCGAACTTCCTCGCCTCCGGTGCGGTGGTCAATGCCTTTGCCGCACAGGTTGGCGCCGAGGTCTGCGTCGTGGACGTCGGCGTCGCCGCCGAGCTCCCGTCCGCCCCCGGGCTGCTGGCCAGGAAGATCCGGCCTGGGACCGCCGACATGACCGCCGGACAGGCGATGAGCCGTGACGAGGCCGAGCGCGCGGTCGAAGTCGGCATCGAGGTCGCCGCTGACCTGGTAGCTGCCGGGCACAGGTGCCTGGTGACCGGTGATATGGGCATTGCCAACACCACGGCATCCGCTGCGCTGATCTCGGTGTTCACCGGCACCGACCCGGCAGAGGTCACCGGCCGCGGCACCGGCGTCGACGACGAGACCTGGCAGCGGAAGGTAGCCGTCGTGCGCCGGGCACTGGCGCTGCACCGGGCCGATCCGGCCGATCCGGTAGGCGTGCTCAGCGCCGTCGGCGGTCTGGAGCATGCGGCGCTGGCGGGCTTCCTGCTCGGCGCCGCCGCGCATCGGGTGCCGGTGGTGCTGGACGGGGTGATCGCCTGCTCGGCGGCGCTCGCCGCCGCCGCGCTGGCCCCCGATGCGGTGCACTGCATGGTGGCCGGTCACCTGTCGACCGAGCCAGGTGCCCGCGCCGCGCTGGCCGCGCTCGGGCTGCGACCGCTGCTCAGCCTGGAGATGCGGCTCGGCGAGGGCTCGGGAGCGGCGCTCGCGCTGCCGATCGTGCAGTCGGCGGCCCGGCTCCTGCGGGATGTCGCGACGTTCGACAGCGCCGGGGTCTCCGGCGTCAAGGAGTAGGGCGATGGGCGCACGTGCCTGGCGGAGCCCGCGCCCGTGATCTTCCCGCTCGGCTTGCGCCTGCGCGGGCGGCGAGCGGTCGTGGTCGGCGGCGGCGCGGCGGCTGAGCGATGCGTCGACGGTCTGCTCGCGGCCGGTGCCGACGTGCTCGTCGTCGCGCCCGTGCTGAGCGCCGCGCTGGCCGGCCTCGCCGCGCGCGGAGTCATTGCCGCCCGCACGGGCGGCGCAGCGGTGTCCGGCCTGGACGGCGCCTGGCTTGTTCTGGCCTGTGCCGACGATGCCCTGGTGAACGCCAGCATCGCCAGGCAGGCCGCACAGAAGCGCATCTGGTGCGTCACAGCCGACGATAACGCCGGCTCGGCAACCCTGATGCCGGCGCCGGACGCGGCAGCCAGCGCGACCGCTCCGGCTGCCGCCGGGGAGCATGAATCCAGGCCGGGCCGCCGCGTGCTGGTGCTCGGCGGCGCCCGGTCCGGCAAGTCGGCCACCGCTGAGTCGATGCTGGCGGCCGTGAGCGTGGTCGAGTACATCGCCACCGGCCACCGCCAGGGCAGCGGTGACCCGGAATGGGACCAGCGGATCCGCGAGCACCGGGAACGGCGCCCCGCCGGCTGGCGGACGATCGAGACGCTCGACGTCGCGCGGGTACTCGCCGAGCCGGAGCCCGCCCCGGCGGCCCTGATCGACTGCGTCTCGACCTGGCTGGCGCGGGTCATGGACGGCTGCGGCGTCTGGGCGGGCAAGGAAGATGCCGACGCTGAGCTCGCGTGCCGGACGGACCGGCTGGTCGAGGCGTGGCGGCTGACTCGCCGCCGGGCCATCGCGGTCAGTAACGAGGTCGGATGCGGGGTCGTGCCCGCCACGCCGTCGGGACGGCGCTTCCGTGATGAGCTCGGCTGGCTCAATTCCCGCCTCGCCGCCGCATCTGACGAGGTCTGGCTGTGCACGGCTGGCATCGCCCAGCGGCTGCGATGAAGACGCGACCGTCAATCCCGGCCTGGCGTTCCGCCGTGACCATGTTCACCGTCGTGCCCGTGGCCGGGCCGGCGGACATCCGCCGGGACGACGCGGGCCGGATCGTGCTGTGGCTGCCGGTGCTGGGCGGCGTGCTCGGAGCTGCGGCGGCCGGCGCCCTGCTGGCTGTCGAGGTCGGCGGCGACTCGATCGCACGCCGGCTGCTGGCCGCCACGGTAGCCTTCGGCGTGCTCGGCATCCTCACCGGCGGCATGCACCTCGACGGGCTGGCAGACACCGTCGACGGCCTCGGCAGCCGCCGTCCCCGTCAGGAGGCCCTCGACATCATGCGCCGGTCCGATACGGGCCCGATGGGCGTCGCAGCGCTGTTGTTCGTTGTGCTGGTGCAGGTCGCCGCGCTCGCCGTGCTCCCGTCCCGCTGGCTCGGCGCTGCGGCAATGATTCTCGCCGTCGTCACCAGCCGGGTCGCCGTGCTGCTGGCCGCGGACGCGCCCGCCGCGCGCCCGCAGGGATTCGGCGCCCTGATCGCCGGCGCGGCGACGCGCCGGGCCAAGGTGAGCGTGGCGGCGGTGCTGGCGGCGACGGTGACGGTCGCGGGGGCGGCAGCGGGCGGCCCGCTGCTCGCCCTGCGCGGTCTAGCCGCCGTGGCCGTTGCCCTCGCGCTGGCGGCGAGCGTGCGCCGGGTCGCGGTCAGGCGGCTCGGCGGGATGACCGGCGACGTCTTCGGCGCCATGATCGAGCTCTCGACCGCCGCGGTCCTGCTCGTCCTCGCGGTGCTCTCGTGACCGCGGTGCTCTCGTGACCGCGCTCTAACGGGACGGACGACTAGCCGGGAAGAGGACCAGGCGACGTGAGCTCGGGGGTACCCACGCCGCCTGCGTCTATCTCAGTATCGGTCGCCAATGCCGACGCCGTTACAGCTTGCGCGCAATCCGCTGCGGGACAGGCGTCGTCGTAGCCCCGGGCACCACAACGCTGAGCACTTGCCGCTGCCCTAGCACGAGCGCCAGCACATGAAACGAGGCCCCCGCATGTATGAGATGCAGGGGCCTCGCTCGGCCGACCTAGTACAAACCCGCCGATTGCCCCGGCGAGCCTGGGCCGCCGGGGCAATCGGCGATCCGCGCGCTAGTCCGTCCACCACCGGTCCAGTACACCCGCCGGAGACCCGGTTGCCCGGTTCTCCGGACTGCCCCGGAGTTGCTCCCCGATGACCTCAGGGTTTCCCCTGTGACCCTCGAAGAGCTGGCCCTGAGATCTTCGCGGACGCCCCCTAGTCGCCCGGGGGTTTCCCCCAGAGTTCCTCAGAGTCGTCCACGGAACTCGAAGTTGCCTTCGAGTTCCCCGGAGCCTCTCGGGGCTCTCACAGCCGCCCTCAGGATTCCCTGGGGTTTCCCCCTGGGACTCCCGAAGCTGCCTCCGAGTGGTGCCCGTTTTCGCTGGTAGAGAAGTTTTACAGCCACTCAGGGCTCGCGCACAAGAGGGTTCCGAGACTAATTTCATGATTCTTTAGCGGTCCACAGGATGTCCACCGCGCGGGGGCCAGTTGTCCACAGAATGCGGCGTTTTCCACCGCCGCCATCCACAGGACGTCCGCCAACAGGCCGGCGCTCAGAGCCGCATAGTGTCTGTCAGAACACGGGGATGATGTCCTCGGCGCTGATATCCGCGGACACGTCGACGCCCTCGATGTCGAGTTCGGGCATCGCGGGGAACTCGATCCCCCACCGCTGCACGATCACCCTGATCTTGGCGATGGCGCTGCGCCAGTTCTCCGCCTGCTCCTCGAAGGACAGCACGCCGAGACCGGCGTCCCTGGCATGATCCATCAGCACCCGGTGATTGGGCAGGAAGTAGGGCGGCAGATCCCAGAATCCCTCGGGGGGCTCCCACAAGATCATCGACAGGAAGATGAACCCGGCCCTGAGCTGCCGCGTGATCGTCGACCGCACGTCGTCAGTGAGGCCGGGCCACTCGTTCTCCAGGATCGTCATGCAGATCTGCAGGTGCCGCGACTCGTCCCGGCCGATCCTGTGGAACATTTCGGAAAAGACCGGATGCTCAGTACCGGAGGCCATACCGCGGAACAGCGTCGAGGCTGCCATCTCGCCCATCATGAAGCTGGTGAACAGCACGGGCAGGGAGTACCTGCCGACCGCGTTGTTGTAGCCGTTCCAGTACCTGCCGCCGTTGTGGTAGAGCCAGCCGATGTTGTTATGCGCCGCCCGCTCGAGGTCGGTCTCCGGCGTCCAGTTCAGCGGCCCGCCCGGCCACAGCGTGGCGATGGAGCGCTGGCAGCACTCCTCGTGATTCATCTCGTCCCTGGTGATCGAGAAGAAGCACTTGCGGACCGGGTCTTCCTCGTGCTCCTCGAAGGCCCGGATGGTTGCCCTGGCGAAGACCGCCGGGCCCGAAGCGTCGAAGTTCGCCAGGACCGAGAACCAGTACATGATCCCGAGCCGCTGCTCGGTCGTGAAGTCCTCGGCCCGCAAGCCGTCCCACGGAAGATCCGCCGGATTCCAGGCCATCAGCTTGGACTTCTGGTAGATCGCCGCGAGCTTCTCGGTCTCCACCCGCCACTCCATCGGGTAGATGTTGGGCCTGGGTATCTCCGGCGCGGGCCAGAACCCGCCCTCGGGCACCACCAGTTCGTGATCGACATCTGCCACGTTCTGCTCCGTCCTGTGCACGCCGCTGGCCCGGGCCACCGACCCAGCGCCCGGGGCAGACGTCGGCCCTCCCGCAACCCCTATATGACAGGGTACGGCCAGGCCTGCGCCAGACCGTCATATGGCCATCCTGCCTGGCTCATGGCAGCCGAGCGCCGCCTCCAATCGCGACGCGGTCCGTCCCGCCTCGAAGAGCGCCTCAGGCGAGTAAGCCTCTCGCGTGGCCAGCCATCGCTTCTCGTGGATTGATAATGATATCCCGTGATACCAGGATTCATGCTTGGCGAAAAGCTTTATGGGCAAGAAATTCAAAGACGCTACGACACTCGCCACCAGGGCGGCAGATCTCACGGACGAGAGCGACGCCGCAGCTGACGACGAGGCGGCCGGATCAGAGGCGGCCGTGCCCCAAGCGCCACCTGTCCCGAATCAGCCCAGCTCATGGTACCTGCGCGCACCATCGAGAGCGCCGTGACGCCGGTCATGCGGCAGCCTGCAGATCGCGCTGTCGTCCCGCAGCCGGGCCAGGCGACGACAGCGCTGCTCACCTCGGCTGCTCCCGATGCGCTCGACCCGAACGCCCGCCGGATTATTTCGAACCCTATCCCAACTATGCCAGCAGCCCGTTCCCCGCGGTGGACCCGGTGATGCAAGAGGTGGTTGCCGGAACGGGGATGCGCAAGTTCTTCGACTCCTTCGCCGGACTCGGGCAGGGCAATGCCAATAACCTGCGTAACTACATCCAGTTGGCCGTGCCAGACACCATCGCCTACTGCGGATGTGACTATTACGAGATCGCGCTGAAGCGATTCAGCCAGAAGATGAGCAGCGATCTTCCGGCGACCCTGCTTCAGGGCTACGTCCAGCTCGACAACGGGACAGATGCCAGCGGCAAGAACACGATCGTCCCGCCGGCCAGGCCGTGCTACCTCGGTCCGATGATCATCGCGCAGCGGGACCAGCCGGTTCGCGTGAAGCTCGTCAACATGCGGCCGACCGGCGCACGTTCACCCCGTGCTTGTCACCCCCGGGTGCAGTAGGATTCCCCTGTCCCGCGGCGAGCCTCGGGATGATGCTGAGCGCAGCGAAGCCGGTGTGAATCCGGCGCTGTCCCGCAACGGTGATGCCTCCGCCAGGAGGACAAGCCCGGACGCCTGGCCAGTGTCGACGACCTGTCCTCGGAGGAAGGGCGGTTCGTTCCGATCCCTCCGGGGAGTCGCAACGGACGCACTTCGTCCTCCAACGGCAAACCGGAGGATGAGTGATGAAGCGAGTTCACACGCGGCGGCTGATCGTCGTCGCCGCTACCGCAGGCCTGGCGGTGGCTGCCTGCGGCAGCCCGGCCACAACGTCGCCGCCCGTCGGCTCGGGATCGCCGAGCCAGGTCACCGGCGGCCGCACGTTCCCGGTCAGCGTGACCGCGGCCAACGGCACGGTGCACCTTTCCAAGCAGCCCAGGGCGATCTTGTCGCTCTCGCCGACTTCGACGGAGATGCTCTATGCCATCGGAGCCGGCGCCCAGGTCAAGGGGGTCGACAACGACTCCAACTACCCGGCCAGTGCGCCGAGAACCAAGCTGTCGGGCTTCACTCCCAATGTCGAGGCGATCGTGGCCGAGCAGCCCGATCTGGTCGTCGTCTCCAACGACGCCGCGACGCTGACCAAGCGGCTGGCCGCGTTCAGCATTCCCGTCCTGTCGCTGCCCGCGCCCGCGAACCTCAAGGGCGTCTACGCCGAACTCGGTCAGCTCGGCACGGCAACCGGTCACGCGGCGCAGGCCAAGGCGGAGGTCGCGATGCTGCGCCGCCAGATCGGCCAGATCAGCGCCGCGGTGCCGCACCACGCCAAGCCGCTGACCTACTACTACGAGCTCGATCAGACCTACTACTCGGTGACGTCCGACACCTTCATCGGCAGGCTGCTCGGGCTGCTGGGCATGAAGAGCATCGCCGATGCGGCGAAGGGCGCGACGGCCGCGGGCGGATACCCGCAGCTCTCGGCCGAGTACATCGTCAAGGCCAACCCGGACTACATCATCCTGGCGGACACGATCTGCTGCCATCAGGACGCCGCGACGGTGGCAGGCCGACCTGGCTGGAGCGGCATCGCCGCGGTCAAGTCCAAGCACGTGATCTTGCTGAACGACGACATCGCGTCCCGCTGGGGCCCGCGGGTCGTCGACCTGCTCCGCGCCGTGCTGGCTGGCATCAGGGGCGGCCCGTGAGGTCCACCCTGCCCGGTCCGCCCGCGGACGTTGGCCGACCGGGCAGGCCGCCCGCGGAACCAGGGAATCAGGCCAGCCAGGGCCAGGCGGACGGCGCGACCAGGTCGCGCGGGGCCACGACTACGGCAGCCGCAGCCGGCCAGCCCGGAGCCGGCCAGCCCGGAACCGGGCACTCCGGAACCGGGCACCGGCGAGGCCGCGCGGTCATCGCCTCGACCGCGATCCTGGTCGTCGCGCTGATCGCGGGGATATCGATCGGCCCGGTCGCGATGCCGCTGAGCGCCATCGCCGGCTCGCTGGCCGCGCACCTGCCGTGGCACCCGGCGGTGGCAGTGCCCGCGATCGACTCGGCCATCATCTGGCAGATCAGGCTGCCCCGGGTCGTGCTCGGCGCCCTGGTCGGCTCGATGCTGGCCGGCGGCGGTGCCGCCTATCAGGGCGTCTTCCGAAATCCGCTGGCCGACCCCTACCTGCTGGGCGTGGCGGCCGGCGCGGGTCTCGGCGCCACGGCGGTGATCATCAGCGGAGCCAGCCCCGCCCTGCTGCCGGTCGCCGCCTTCGGCGGCGCGGCCGGAGCGGTGGCCCTGACCTATTCACTCGGTACCGGCGCGGGACGGGCAGGCGAGGATCCCGGTCAGCGAGACACTTCGGGTACTGCCTCGATCCTGCTGGCAGGCGTCGCGGTCGCGGCGCTGCTCACCGCCGCGCAGACCTATCTCCAGCAGTCACACGCCCAGACACTCCAGTCGATTTATTCCTGGATACTCGGCGGCCTGTCGGGTGCGACCTGGAGCCAGGTCTGGCTGATCATCCCCTACGTTCTCCTGTCCGCCGTCACCCTCCTGGCCCACCGGCGGCTGCTCGACGTCCTGCGGGTCGGCGAGACCGAGGCCGGCACGCTCGGCGTCAATGTCGCCCGGCTCCGGCTCGTCGTGGTCATCGCGGCGACGCTCGGGGCCGCTGCCGCGGTCTCGGTGAGCGGGCTGATTGGCTTCGTCGGAATCATCGTCCCGCACGTGATCCGCCTGATAGCAGGCCCGAGCTACCGGGTGGTGCTGCCGGTGTCGATGATCGGCGGCGCCGCGTTCCTGGTGCTCGCCGACATCGCGGCGAGGACCGTCCAGGCCGACACCGAGGTCCCGATCGGCGTCATTACCGCCGCGGTCGGCGCGCCCTTCTTCCTCTTCGTGCTCCGCTCGAGGCGGGCCAGAATGGACGCGTCATGATCAGCGTCGACGGCCTGCGGGTCAGGTTCGGCGCGACCGTCGCCCTGGACGACGTCAGCATCAGCGTGCCAGCCGGCGGATGGACCGCGCTGATCGGCCCGAACGGCGCGGGCAAGACGACGCTGCTGCGGTCGGTCGCCGGCATGATCCGCCCGGCCGGTGACATCCGCATCGCGGACCGCCCGGCCGGCGGCCTCCGCCACCGCCAGCGGGCCCGGCTCATCGCCTACGTGCCGCAGCACCCTCAGCTGCCGCCCGAGATGACCGGCCTCGACTACGTCCTGCTCGGCCGCACACCACATCTGGGCTACTTCGCCGTGGAGTCGGACGCGGACCGCCGGATCTGCCTGGACCTCCTCGACCGGCTGGAGCTAGCCGACATGGCCGGCCGCCGCCTCGCCACGATGTCAGGCGGTGAGGTGCAACGGCTCGTCCTGACCCGCGCCCTGGCCCAGGACGCGCCGATCCTGCTGCTCGACGAGCCAACGAGCGCGCTGGATCTCGGCCGCCGCGTCGACGCGCTCGAGCTGATCGACGAACTGCGGCGGGAGCGGTCGCTCACGGTCCTGTCGGCGATCCATGACCTGACGCTGGCCGGGCAGTTCGCCGACCGGCTGGTCCTGCTCCGCCAGGGCAGGGTAGCGGCGGACGGCCCGCCGACCCAGGTGCTCAGGGACGACCTGCTGAGCGAGGCATTCGGCGCCGGAATAGGCGTGATCAAGATGGCCGACGGCCAGCTCGCGGTGATCTCGCACCGCCAGCGCCACCGCGCGGGCCAGGCCTAGCAGCGACCCGCAGTCCGCCCGGCCGGCCACGCTGCCCGGCTACCCGAGAACCTTGACCATGATCAGGCACGGGTTGTCAGGACACAGGCCGGTGATCTCCTCAAGCGGCGCGAACCCGACGCCCTCGTAGAACAGCCTGGTCCGTCCGTAGCCAGGGTCGGGACGTGACGGGCCGAGCGTCTTCACCTGGAGCAGCTGCACGCCGGCCGCCGGGAAGTGCCTCGAAGCCAGGAGAACGCCGACCGGCGGGCTCTCCCCTGGCGCCCGGGCCAGGTACGTCGGCGTCTCGCGGGCAGCCTCGACATACTCGATGATCGAGGACTCGATGCCGAACCAGCCGGGCAGGGACCTGAGCAGGCGGTCTACCGTCTCCGGTGCCTGTTCTCCCGTGGTCACAGTCCACGGCGAGTCACGGGCGGCGAGATCTGGCTGCACGCGGCGAGGCTAGCGAACGAGCCTTGCGTTATGCCAGTGAAGAAGGGCACCGCGCACGACAGGTCATGCGGACGCGGCTCGACGCGGGGAGCGACTCGGCCCTCCCGGCTAGAACCCGGCTCGGCTGCCAGCCTCCTGCCAGGCGAAGGCCATCGGGCGAGAGCGCGGTCAGGTCGATCGCGGGCTCGACGGTCGAGTAGGACTGCACGTTGTCGCGGAACACGGCCTTGTGCCCGCGGAACGCCGAGTACGGGACGTTCCCCGGCGCGTTCACTGAGCACGGCCGCATGTTGGGCACCGCGCCCACCGCGGCGAAGCTGTTGGGCCCTTCGACGACGGCTCCGGCGAGGACCGGCGGCGTCCCGTCGTGCGAGCCGACCAGGTTGGTGACCTGGTGCTGCATGCAGTAGGGGAAGACCGTGCCGTCGCCGACGATCAGCGACACGCCCCACGCGTTCGTGCCGAGCACGTCGTCGAGCCAGCGCTGGCCCCACGCCGCGTAGGCGGGCCTGCCCGCCAGCTCGTCGTACTCGCCAGCCATCACCGCGAGCCCGAGACCGTGCGCCGTCGTGTCCCACTGGTCCCAGGCGAACCCGAAGCCGAACGGGTCGCCGGCCGCGATACCGGTCGCCCGCCTGAGCTGGCTTCGCAGGTTCGCCAGCAGCGCGGCCCTGGTGACTGCCAGGTGCGGGTGGGACCCGCCGATCGCCCGATAGAGCTCGTAGTCGGCGAGCGCGCTGACGTCGTACAGGTTCAGCGTGTCCCGGCCCGATGCGCGCCGAGCATCATGTCGTCACGCCAGGACGTCTCCGGGTAGAAGTCCCAGGGCAGCACGGTCTGCAGCTTGCCCTTCCCGTGCGTCCCGGCCAGCGAATAGACGGTCTCGGCCGAGCGCAGGCACCGGCTCGCGTAGCGCGGGTCGCTCGCGCGGAAGACGCGGTAACAGAGCGCGAAGTCGGCCGCGAGCCGGCCGGCCAGGTTGGGGCTGATCGGCGCGCTAGGCGGCCCGGCGCGGAAGACCGGCGGATGCCGGATGTACTGGTAGCGCGGGTCCGTGCCGTGGTAGTGATCGTCGGCCTGCGGCAGCCGCCAGATGTCGTGGTCCCCGACGTAGTAGTTATCTGCCTCGCCGGTGCCGACCTGCAGGTACAGCGTCCTGGTCCGCTGGTCCCACATTCGCTGCAGGAAGTCTATGCCGAACCTGGCCTCGGCCGTGAAGCTGCCATGACCGTTGCCGCTGGCGCCGCCGAGCCTGGCCGGGAACGACGCGATTCCCTGCAGCATCATCGCGACGGTGTAGCTGGTCGTCTCGGTGAACTTCAGGTAGTCGCCCGCATCGAACCAGCCGCCGGTCGCGTTGATCCGCAGCCCGGTCGCATATGGCCGCAGCGAGCCTTTGAAGTTGCCGTTCGGGCTTACCTTCGGCGCGCGGAACGTCATCGCGCGCGCGTCGCTGAGGTGACCGGCTGCTGACCGCAGCGCGCTCGGGATGAAGTCCGGTCCGTCACGCTCGTTCTGGTAGAACGACAGCGCGTTCGCGATGGCTCCGGCGTACAGCCGGGAAGCCAGCTCGATCCTGAACCACGGCGAGACGGTCGCCCGGCGGGCGGTAAGCGCCAGCCGGTAGGTTCCCGGCCTGTGCGTGCTGCGATCGAGCATGGTATCTCGGACTTATTCCATCAGGGCTACCGCACAAGGACCTCGGTGTGTTCCGGGTTGCGTCCTTCTGGACCGTCGCGGGAGGCCAGATCGTCCGCGGCGCCGAATACTGGACCAGCCTGGGCGCCGACCCGAGCCCAGCCTGGCGCGCCGCCTATGCCGAGCCGCTCTGATGCCCGGGGCCTGAGGTCAGACGCCCAGCCCGCGGCCGATGATCTCCTTCATGATCTCGGTCGTGCCGCCGAAGATCGTCTGCACCCGGCAGTCGGCGAACGCCCTCGCGACCTGGTACTCGCGCATGTAGCCGTAACCGCCGTGCAACTGGAGGCACCGGTCGACGATTCGGCAGCACAATTCGGTGTCCCACCACTTCACCATCGAGGCGTCCTCGTTGGAGAGCCGACCGGCGTTGTGCTCGAGCACCGCCTTGTCGGTGAAAGCCCGCGCGACGGCAAGCTCGGTCGCCATTTCGGCCAGGACGAACCTGTTGTGCTGGAACCTGCCGATCGGCCGCCCGAACGCCTGCCGCTGCTTGCAGTACTCGAGCGTCGTCTCGAACGTGGCCTCGGCCCCGGCCAGGGCCGCGGTCCCGATGGCGATCCGCTCCCTCGGCAGGTTCTGCATCAGCGCGATGAACCCGCCGCCTTCGGGACCGAGCATATTCTCGGCCGGAACCCGGACGTCGCTGAAGAACAGCTCGGAGGTGTCCTGCGCGTGCATCCCGACCTTGTCCAGGTTGCGGCCGCGCTCGAATCCGGCCATGCCCCGCTCGACCACGAGCAGGCTGATCGCCCGGTGGCCTGCCTCGGCGCCGGTTCGGGCCACGACGATCACCAGGTCGGCAAGCTGGCCATTCGAGATGAACGTCTTCTGCCCGTTGAGAATGTAGAAGTCGCCGTCTTTGGCGGCGGTGGTGCGGATGCCCTGCAGGTCGCTGCCGGCCCCCGGCTCGCTCATCGCGATCGCCGTGATCAGCTCGCCGCTGCAGTAGCCGGGCATCCAGCGCTGCGCCTGCTCGGGCGTCATCAGCCGGCTGAAGTACTGCCCGTTGATGTCGTTGTGCACCGAGAACCCTGGGCCGTGCGCGCCGGCCCTGGTCATCTCCTCGTTCAGGACCAGGTAGTAGCGGTAGTCGTCGTTGCCGCCGCCGCCGTACTGCTCGTCCATGTCGATGCCAAGCAGCCCGGCCTGGCCGGCGGCCAGCCAGACGTCACGGGACACCACGCCGTCGCGCTCCCACTGCTCGTGGTACGGAGCGACCTCCTTGGCGATGAACGAGCGCACGGTATCCCGGAAGGCCTCATGGTCGCTGGTGAAGATGTCGCGCTGCATGTACCCGTCCTCGCGGCTGGCCAGATCGTGCACCGCGAAAGTAACACGGCCACGTCAGCAGGACCGGGCCGGTTTCGTGACAGGCGACACCCCGGCCGCAGCCCGCACCGTTCCATCAATCCCGGCAATCGGCGCAGAACTCTAGCTCGCCGCCGGATCGCCCGCTCGTCACGACCCTCAGAGGGCTGGACATCGACATATCATGAGTTCGGTGGCCGCGAACGTCGCACCTGCTCCTAAATCGGGCGCGAAAACGACGCGAAGTCATGATAGGTCCCGGGCAACTCCTAAGTTGTGAAGTCCTTCTTTCGCGACTATGCTTTCCATGTCCTTCACAATGCCAGACGAGGACCCCGGCCAGCCGCAAGACTCGGACACGCCGGAAGAACCGGGCGGACGGCAACAGCCGCATTACGAGGCCCCCGACTCCGGCGAGGCAGAGCCCGGCAGCCAGGAGAAGCCGGTCGAGATCTCCGATCCGCGGGCACTGCGGGCGCTAGCACATCCGGCACGTCTGGTGATCTTGCAGCACCTGGTTCTCGACGGCCCGGCCACCGCGACCGAGTGCGCAGAGGTCGCCGGCCTGTCACCCTCGGCATGCAGCTACCACCTGCGGGCGCTGGCGCGGTACGGGTTTGTCGACGAGGATCCGGCAGGCGGCTCCGACGGCCGGCACCGGCCGTGGCGCGCCCGGGTCGTCGCGATCACGGTCGGGTCCGACCCGAACCGCCCCGAAGCGGTCAAGGCGGCGAGCCGGCTGCTCGTGGAGAGCGTGCGAGCCAGCTTCGACGAGGTGCGGGCCGACTACCTCGACCGCGAATCCCAGTTTCCCCGGCAGTGGCAGCGGGCCGCCGGATCGAGTCAAGACGTGCTGCACGTCACCCCGGACGAACTCGATGAGGCCACGGCCAGGGTCCGGCAGATCCTGTCCGAATACCGGCGCCTCCGGCCGGAGAATCGCCCGCCCGGCGCCCGCCGGGTGCACGTGATGCTGGACTTCACCCCCTGGTTCACTCCCGACGCCGGCATCTGAGCGGCGAGACGAGGAGCGCGACAATGGCTGCTGGCATCACGGAACGCGCTGGCCTGGCGCAACGACTGGCCGGCGCGTTCCGCGACGGGCCGCTCGCGGTCAGAGACTTCAGGCTGCTCAGCCTCGGCCAGCTCGCCTCGACCGTCGGCGACTTCTGCTATGCGGTCGCGTTGCCCTGGCTGGTCCTGTCAGCGCACGGCGGGACGGTACTACTCGGCACCGTTCTCGCTTGTTACGGGGTTCCGCGCACGGTGCTCATCCCGGTCGGCGGCATCCTCGCCGACCGGCTGAGCCCCCGGGCGGTCATGCTCGCCGCAGATTCCGTTCGCTGCGTACTCGTTGCCGTCCTGACCGTGTTCGCGGCGCGCGGCCTGGTATCCGTGGCCTTCCTCGGCCCAGTCGCTGCGCTGATTGGAGCCGGCGAGGGCCTGTTCCTGCCGGCATCGGCCGCGATCATGCCGTCCCTGCTTCCGGCCGGCAAACTGCAGGCGGGAAACGGCCTGTCCGCCGCGATGATCCAGATCGGGAGCCTTGCCGGACCAGTGCTTGGCGGGATCCTGGTCACGACGGCCGGATCTGCTCCAGCCTTCGGCATCGACGCAGCCTCATTCGCGATCTCGGCCGCCGCGCTCGCTGTGATGCGCGGCCGCCGGGAGCCAGCGGCCGGTCCCGCGAGCCAGGAATGGGCGTCGGGCGCCGCCGATCCCGCCAGCGCCACGGCTACAGGGGGACCGGCTGGCGCGGCCGCACCTGCCGGAGGTGCGCCCGAGGCAGCACTGCGAGCTGACGCAGCCGCTCAGCCGGATCCGGCGAGCCGCGAAGAGACCAGTTATCTGGCGGTTCTTGATGAACGCGCGGGTCCTGCAGGCCATCGTGCTCATCGCCGTGCTCGCGAACTTCGTCATCTCCGGTGCCTTCGAGGTGGCCCTCCCCGCGCTTGCGCAGGCCAGATTCGGTGCCACCGGCTTCGGCTCGCTGATCGCGTGCTTCGGCGCCGGCTCGCTCGGCGGAATGCTGACCGCGGCCAGGCTGACCGGCCTTCGGCGACCTGCGATAGCCGCGTGCACCGGATTCCTGATCGGCGGGGTGGCGATCTCGTTCGTGCCGTTCCTGGGCGGCCTGCCGGGCGCCGCGGCGGCGGCTCTGGTCTTCGGCGCGGCCGGGAGCTTCGGCAACGTCATCATCGTCACGCTGCTCCAGCAATGGGCGCCTGCCTATCTGCTCGGGCGGGTGATGAGCCTGGTGATGCTGGCCGGCATCGGGGCGTTCCCCGCCTCGGTGGCACTGTCCGGGGTGATTGTGCGCAGCATCGGCCCGGCGCCGTTCTTCCCGGCCGCGGGCGCCGTCCTCGCGCTCGCTGTGCTCCTGGCTGCGACGATGCGAGAGTTCCGCAACTTCGGCGTGAACGCCGCGCCGGCCTCCGGTCAGGCGGCGGTGGTGGCAGCCAGGTAAGTTGCCCACTGCGGGTCGCCGTCGCGGGCAGCGCCGATCAGGCGCCAGTGCATGCCGCGCGGGGCGAGCGGATCCCACCGCAGCGTCCAGCCGATCTCCTCGATCAGGCGGTCCGCCTTGCGATGGTTGCACCTGGTGCAGGACGCGACGCAGTTCTCCCACACGTGGGCACCGCCGCGGCTACGCGGCACCACATGGTCGATGGTGTCCGCGGATGCGCCGCAGTAGGCACACAGATAGTCATCCCTGCGCATCAGCGCGGCCCTGGTCAGCGGGACGCGGTTGCGGTGCGGGATCCTGACGTACCTGCGCAGCCTGATGACCGACGGGACCGCGAGCTTGACCGAGGCCGAGTGCAGCACCATCCCGGAGACTTCGTTGTGCAGGATCTCCGCCTTCTCGGTCAGCACGAGGCCCACGGCCCGGTGCAGGCAAACGGTGGTCAGGGGCTCATACGTGATGTTGAGCAGCAATACCCTGCGCAATGCCACCTCCCAGGCTGGGCCGCCCGCTGGCTGCCGGGGCACCCGTGACCAGTGTGACCGCACGACCGCAAAACCGCCAACACCAAATTGCGGGCTAGTCGCGTTCGAGATCGCGAACAGACAGTGAGATCCGGATGACATTGCAGCTAGAGGCTGCCCGGTCCCGGCGTGTCGCAGCGCAAATACCCCCTGCGGAAGCCAGAACGCCCGGCCGCGGGAAGTACGCTGGATGCCGTCATGGACAGCGCAGAGCAACAGCAGGCCGCCCAGCCGGAGCAGAGCTTCTACGAATCCGTCGGCGGCGAAGCGACCTTCACCCGGCTGGTCCGCCGGTTCTATGCCGAGGTCGAGGCCGATCCACTGCTGCGGCCGGTGTATCCGAGCCGTGATCTGGGACCCGCGGAGGAGCATCTGCGGCTCTTCCTGATCCAGTACTGGGGTGGCCCGGGCACGTACAACGAGCGGCGCGGCCACCCGCGGCTGCGGATGCGGCACGTCCGCTTCTCGATCGGCGAGGCCGAGCGCGACGCCTGGCTCCGGCACATGCGCACCGCGCTGGACGAGCTCGCGCTCGACCCGGCCCACGACGAGGAGCTGTGGCGTTACCTGGTGATGGCCGCCCACGGCCTGGTGAACCAGGCGCCCCAGGGCGGACCTGAGCCGGGCGGCAACCGTGCCGACCTGGGGATCTCCCCGGCCCGAGCGGCCGCTGCCACCGGTAAGGCCGACGGTGAGGCCGACCCGGCTAGCCGAAGACCCGCTCCGGCGTGATCAGCACGGCAGCGCGCCGGTCCGCCGCCATCACCCGGTCGAACTCGTCGAAGTCCTCGTGCGTTCCGCCCGCGGCGGTGAAGATCTCGCGCAGCAGCAGCCTGAGCCGCTCAGGCCCGATCCCCTCCATCGGATCGTCGGGGCCCGCGATCTCGACCGGTCCTTCGACGCCCGCCCACCGCCAGCCGCCTCGCAACACCGCCGACGCCCGCGGCCTGGCACGCAGGTGAGCCAGCTTGCGGGCTTTGCCGTGAATGACGACCGCGACGACCCTTACCCCGGTGATCGGGTGGTCGATCACCCCGGCGTTGACCACCGACGGCCGCATGCGACCGCCCGGGCCGATCACCGTCATCACGACCAGGCCATGATCTGCTGGCACCAGCGCCTCGAAATCGGCGAGATCGGCCATCCGGGCCCCTCCTTAGTCACTCGTCCCGGCGCTCCGCCCAGTCCGGGCGACGGGTTCTATAGTCCTACATCTGCACGCGCTTGCTCGACGGGTCATACAGCGGCCGCAGCGACGTCCTGGCCGGGTAGACCGCGTCACCGATCCGAACTGTCCAGTCGCCAGCGTCGAGATACTTCTGGTCGATCGGCTCGTCCGCGTCGATCATCGCCAGGCCGACCGCGCCGCCGAGGGTGAATCCGTAGGAAGCAGAACGGATATACCCCGCCGGGCGCCCGTTACGGCTGACGACCTCCGCGTGGAACATCAGCGGTTCAGGATCGGTCAGCAGCACCTGGATCAGCCTGCGGGTCAGCGGGCCCTTCGCCTTCTGGGCCAGTACCGCGTCACGGCCGATGAAGCCGCCCGGCTTGTCCAGGGCCACGGCGAAGCCAAGGCCGGCCTCAAGTACCGAGTCGGTGTTGTCGATGTCGTGCCCGTAGTCGCGGTAGCCCTTCTCCATTCGCAGGCTGGCCAGGGCCTTCAGGCCGGCGTGCCGCAGGCCGAGTGGCTGTCCCGCTGCCACCAGCCGGTCGTAGACGGCCGCTGCCTGCTCGGCCGGGATATGGAGCTCGTAGCCAAGCTCGCCCAGGTAAGTGATCCTGATGCAGAGCACCCTGGCGAACCCGATGTCGATGTACCGCGCGGCGCGGAATCGCAGCGCGTCGTTCGACATGTCCGCGCCGGTCACGGCGGCCATCAGCTCGCGCGACAGCGGCCCCTGGACGTTGATCTGCGCATAACCCGAGGTGACGTCGGTGACGAAGGCGTGCGCGTCACCGAAATGACGGCGCATCCAGGTCTCCGCGTGCCGGTGCGCGGTGTCGGAGGCGACCACGAAGAACTGCTCGTCGTCCAGCCTGGTGACGGTCAGGTCGGCCTCGAGCGTGCCGCGCTCGTTCAGCCACTGCGTGTAGGTGATCCGGCCCGGCTCGGCTGCGACCTGGCTCGCCGAGATCCGCTCCAGCTCGCGGGCCGCGTCCCTGCCCTGGACGAGGAACTTCGCCATGAACGACATGTCCATCACGATCACGCCGTTCCGGGTGGCGTGGTGCTCGGCCTCCCAGTAGCCGAACCAGTGCGGGCGGCCCCAGGTGAGCTCGCCGACCTCTGGCTCGGCACCTTCCGGTGCGTACCAGTCGGCGCCTTCCCAGCCGCTGACGTCGCGGAAGCAGGCCCGCTGCGCGGCGAGCCTGCTGTGGATCGGCGACAGCCTGGCACCGCGCGCGGTCTTCGTCGGCCGGTGCGGGTAATGCGTCGCGTAGACCAGGCCAAGCGACTCGACGGTCCTGGTCGCCCGGTACTCGGGGTTGGCCTGGTACGGATGGAGCCGGTCGATGTTCATCGCCGTGATGTCGGCGTCGGGGCTGCCGTCGACGATCCACTGCGCGATCGTCCGGCCGATCCCGCCGCCGGTGAGAATCCCGATGGAGTTCAGTCCGGCCGCGACGAAGTAATTGCGCAGCTCGGGAGCCTCGCCGATGATCGGCAGCAGGTCGGGGGTGAAGCTTTCCGGGCCGCAGAAGAATTTCCTGATCCCGATCTGCTCGGTGATCGGAACCCTGGCCATGGCGGCTTCCAGGTACGGGCCCATCCGGTCCCAGTCCGGCGGCAGCTCGCCGAAGGAGAAGTCAGCCGGGATGCCGTCGACCCGCCACGGAGCGCAGACCGGCTCGAACATGCCCAGCATCAGGCCGCCGCCCTCCTCACGGTAATAGCCGTAGGACGCCGGATCCTCCAGCACCGGCCAGGAGCTGTCTACCTCCGCGATCGGCTCGGTCAGCAGGTAGTAGTGCTCGGCGGCCTGGAGCGGAATCGAGACCCCCGCTAGCTCGCCGAGCTGGCGAGCCCACATGCCCGCGCAGTTGACCACGTACTCGGCGTCGACGTCGCCCTGGCCGGTCCGTACCCCGGTCACGGTGCCGCGCTCGCGCAGGAACCCGGTCACCGGCACGCCCTCAATGATCGTGACACCCCGCATCCGCGCGCCCCTGGCGAGCGACATCGTCACGTCGACGGGGTTCACCCGGCCGTCGTCCGGGATGTAGAAGCCGGCCAGCACGTCGTCGGTCCTGGCCAGCGGCCACAGCTCGGCGACCTCCCGGGGCGAGATCTCGTGGACCTCGACGCCGCAGTGCCGGTTGAAGGCCGCCACCCGCCGATACTCCTCCAGCCGTCCGGGTTCGATCGCCAGCTCGATCAGGCCGCACTGCTTCAGGCCGGTGGCCAGGCCCGTCTCGGCTTCCAGCCGTTTGTACAGGTCGCGGGTGTACTGGCGCAGCTCGGTCGAGGTCTGGGAGGTGGAGCCGAACGTCGCCATCAGGCCGGCCGCATGCCAGGTCGTTCCCGAGGTGAGCCGGTCCCGCTCGAGCAGCAGGACATCCTTCATGCCCAGCTGCGCGAGGTGGTACGCGACCGAGGTGCCGATGATCCCGCCGCCCACCACGACCACCCGGGCACGGTCGGGCAGCTTGCGCGCGGCGCGCGCCGGCTGGCCGGCCCCGGCCCGCTCGTTACCTGCTTGGTCGCTTCCGTGCGTGGTCATGTGGCGTCTACCCCGGGTTCGGTGGCGATGGAGTCGATGAAGTCGATGGATGAGCATATGCCAGCGATCACCCGGTCATGATGTCGCGCCGATCGCGAATGCTGCCGGATGACCCGGGTAGCGCGACTAAGTAACGGCGCAACGGCGCGCTGGGCGGACCTTACACCGGCATCGCCGTCCAGGCACTCAAGCCGCGTGGCCGCCTGGTCCTGGTCGGCACCACCGCCGGGACTGAGGGAACGGTGCCGTTGCAGTCGCTCTACCGCAAGGCGCTGGCCGTCCTCGGCTACGGCGGGCTATCGAGTCCGACGAGACGATAGCGGCGGCGATCAGGGCGGCTCTGGACGCCACCGCCCCGGGGCCAGATGTCGGTGCCGATCGAAACCGCCTGGCCCGCCACCAGAGCGGCCACCGCCGTCAGCCGCGGGTCAGCTTGCGGTAGGTCACCCGGTGCGGCCTGGCCGCCTCGGCGCCGAGACGGTCGATCTTGTTCTTCTCGTAGGACTCGAAGTTCCCCTCGAACCAGAACCAGTTCGACCCGCCTTCCCAGGCCAGGATGTGGGTGGCGATCCGGTCCAGGAACCACCGGTCGTGGCTGGTGATCACCGCGCAGCCAGGGAATTCGAGCAGCGCGTTCTCCAGCGACGAGAGCGTCTCCACGTCCAGGTCGTTGGTCGGCTCGTCGAGCAGCAGCAGGTTGCCGCCCTGCTTGAGCGTGAGCGCGAGGTTGACCCTGTTGCGCTCCCCGCCGCTCATGACTCCGGCCAGCTTCTGCTGGTCGCCGCCCTTGAACCCGAACGCGGCGACGTAGGCGCGGCTCGGGATCTCCGACTTGCCTGCCCTGATGTAAGACTCGCCGTCGGAGATGACTTCCCACACGTTCTTGTCCGGGTCGATCCGGCCCCGCGCCTGATCGACGTAGGCGATTTTCACGGTCTCGCCGACCTTGATCGACCCGCTGTCGGGATCTTCCTCGCCCACGATCATCTTGAACAGGGTGGTCTTGCCGACACCGTTCGGCCCGATGACGCCGACGATGCCGTTCGGCGGCAGGCTGAAGCTGAGGTCCTCGATCAGCATCCGGTCGTCGAAGCCCTTGGACAGTCCGTCCACCTCGACGACCAGGCTGCCAAGCCGCGGGCCCGGCGGGATCTGGATCTCCTCGAAGTCGAGCTTCTTGTTCTGGTCCGCCTCTGTCGCCATCTCCTCGTATCGCTGCAGCCTCGACCGGCTCTTGGCCTGGCGGGCGCGCGGACTCGACCGCACCCACTCAAGCTCCTCCTCGAGCCGCTTGCGCCGCTTGACGTCCTTCTGGCCCTCGACCTTGATCCGGGAGGCCTTGGTCTCCAGGTAGGTCGAGTAGTTTCCCTCGTAGGGGTAGGCCCGGCCCCGGTCAAGCTCGAGGATCCAGCCGGCCACGTTGTCCAGGAAGTACCTGTCGTGCGTGACCGCGACGACGGTGCCGGGGTACTTCTCCAGGTGCTGCTCGAGCCACAGCACACTCTCGGCGTCGAGGTGGTTAGTCGGCTCGTCGAGCAGCAGCAGGTCGGGCTGGGACAGGAGCAGCCTGCAGAGCGCGATCCTGCGCTTCTCACCGCCGGACAGCACGCTGACGTCGGCATCGGGCGGCGGGCACCGCAGCGCGTCCATGGCCTGCTCGAGCTGGCTCTCGAGATCCCAGGCGTTCCTGTGGTCGAGCTGCTCCTGGAGCCTGCCCATCTCCTCGAGCAGCTCGTCGGAGTAGTCGGTCGCCATCTGCTCGGCGATCTCGTTGTACCGGTCGAGCAGTGCCTTGGTCTCGGCCACGCCCTCCTCGACATTGCCGAGCACCGTCTTCGTCTCGTCCAGCTTCGGTTCCTGCTCGAGGATCCCGACCGAGAAGCCCGGCATGAGCCGTGCCTCGCCGTTGGACGGCTGCTCGACGCCTGCCATCATCCGCAGCAGCGTCGACTTGCCTGTGCCGTTCGGTCCCAACACGCCGACCTTCGCACCGGGCAGGAAGGCGAGCGTAACGTTGTCGAGGATGACCTTGTCGCCGTGCGCCTTGCGCACGGCATGCATCTGGTAGATGAACTCGGGCATGTCATAAGGGTAGGGGCAGTCGACATGCACTTCGCACGACGGCAGGAATCCGCCGTCACCGGGTGCCAGTTATGCTCGGCGGCACGTTCGCGGGCCGTCACGGCAGGCCAGCCGCGTAGCCGATCTCGCTGGCAACCCGGATAGCGCCGGGCCGGAGCCAGCGCGGTGCAGCTGACCTGCCGTGACAGAGTCCGCGGCCGCCGGGTCGGCAAGGTAGCCGCAGGCCGGCCGTCCGCTAGAACGGCACGGCCGCGGGCTCCTGCGCCGCGTCCTGCTCGCTGATCGCCGACTCGTCGAAGAAGCTCGGCTCCGGCTCGGCCGGGCCTGGATCAGCCGAGCCTGAATCAGCCGAGCCTGCCGAACTGTCATACCCGCTGCCCGAGCCGAACGCCGGCGCGGCGGACATGCCATGGCCGTTGCCCTGGCCATCGGCGGCCTGACCATCGGCGGCCTGACCGTTCGCTGGCGCGTTGGCTGCCGCGAACTCCGACGCGGTCATGCCCGTCTGGGGCCTGACCCGCTGGAAACTAGCGACACCCCGAGACAGGTCATGCCCCACCGAGTTCGCATCCACCTCGACCGAGATCCTCGGCACGCCTTCCTTGTCCGCGTACGGCCGTACCGAGAGCCTGCCCTTGACCACGACAGGGTCGCCCTTGCGCACGCAGATGGCCACGTTGGTGCCCAGCTTGCGCCAGCAGATCACCGTGACGTAGCTCGTATTTCCGTCGACCCACTCACCGGTGACCCTGTCCTGCCGGCGCGGAGTCCAGGCAACTCGCATCGACACGTTCGACACGCCTGGCTTGACTTGCCTGGTGACCGGCTGAGTAGCGACGTATCCGGTCAGGCTGATCTGAGCCTCGTTCAGCATCGCGATCCTCCAGAGCTGTGCGGCAGCAGCGCGCCTCTCGCGCAAGGACTGCCGCGCCGGCGGCCTCCGCCGCCTGGCTTACCTGCACCTAAAGATCGCGGCAGAACGGGCTCGCCGGGGCGATGCGTGCTGAGGCTGTGGACAACGCGGCCGGCCGGCCGCACGCCTGTGGATCAGCGGGCACCGAGCCAGTGCGAGTGTGGGAACATGGCCGGCCGGACTGTCAGCGCGTGTGACCCGGCCGACCCGGCTCGAGGACTGGGCTGAGCAGGCTGGCCCGTCAGCCGGCCGGAGCGGTCCCGACGTCCCGCGACGCGATCCTGGCTTCCTCGCGATAACGGCCGAACTCCGACAGCTCCTGCTCGGCAGGCACGATCACCATCTCGTCGGCCACGCCAGCGATCCGTTCCCTCATATCGGCAGTGACCTGCGTGTTCTCGCGCTCCGCTGTTGACGCGGCCAGCCGCATGCAGACCGACGCCGTCGCGGCGCCCAGACCCAGCGCCGCCACCGCTCCGACTCCGATCCAGGGCAGCGCACCAGTGTCACTCAGCAGCCGGGGAACCCCGGAAGCCGCGTGGAAGACGCCGAACACCATGACCAGCACCAGCCAGACGACCGCGACCGCCGCGGTACCCAGCAGCAGTCCCTGGCACAGCCCAGCCAAGCGCCACCACCAGACGACGCTGTCCTCAGCCGGAAGTGCCTCGCCGATGGCCGATCCGACCGCGGCGGGAATCTGGTCGGCCCTGGACCGCACGGCCGTCCTGACGGTATGCGACCACGGCTTGGGCAGCTCGTCCGCGAGTTCGCCGCCCAGATCGGTCAGCGCGTTGTCTATCTCGGCCTGCTGCGCTCCGGCCGGGCCGGCCGTCACCGAGCGAAGGTCGTTCCAGAGCATGCCGAGACGGACCCTGCGAATCGGGTCCCGGCCGCTCAGTCTCTGGATGAACCACGCCACCGGCCAGCCGACGAAGTCAACCGCCCGCAGCTCCCGCGCGCTCCGCAGGGCGTCGCTGATCGCCGAGACCCCCGCGGCCGCAGCCAGCCGGTCCGCGAGACGAGTTCTGCTGGCCGCCGGAACGCCGCCAGCCGGGGCACCTACGTCACCGGCATACGGCTCGAACCGGGAGATGACACCGTCCAGGTCCGCCGAGATCCTGGTCGCCGCGGCGCGCCTGGCGGCTACTCCGTCGCCCAGCAGCTTGCGCAGCTCGGCCAGGCCGGCTCCGCTGACCGCCGACGTGACCAGGATCGGTACCTCGTGCAGGTCCTCCGAATCCAGCAGCCTGCGCAGGTCGGCCGCGCAGTCGTCGACCTGCGCGGCAGCCAGCAGATCCGACTGGTTCAGGACGACGGCAAGTACATCGGAGTGGCCTGCCATCGGGACCAGGAACCGCCGGTGCACGGCCGCGTCCGCGTACTTCTGCGGGTCAAGCACCCAGACCATCACGTCGGCCATGCTGACCAGCTGGTCGACCAGTTCGCCCGCGTGAGTCATGACGGAGTCGTGGTCGGGCAGGTCGAGCAGGACGAGCCCGGCGAGATCGTCCTCGCCGCTGTCCAGCGCGCTGGCGCGCGAATACCGGTACCTGGCCGGCACGTTCAGCCAGTCGAGGATCGGGCCTGAGATCGCGCCACCCCACACGCAGGCGTGCGCATCCTTCGTCACTGGCCTGGTCACGCCGACGGTGGACAGGTCGGCGCCGGCCAGCCGGTTGAATAGCGACGACTTCCCGCTGCCGGTGCCGCCGGCCAGGACGACGACGGTGTGCCTGGACGATAGCCGCATCCGCTCGCCGGCCCGGGCGAGCACATCCTCGGCGTCGGCGAGCAGCTTCTTGGTGAAGCCGTTCCTGCCGCTCCTGGCCGAGCCGATCTGGATCATCCTCGCCAGCGCCATCAGCCGCGCTGACAGACCGGCGGTCACCTGCTGTTCGGTCGGCGCTGACGGACTGCGGACCGGCAGATCCGTCACCGGCGGATCCGTCGCCGGCGGATCCGCAGCCCGGCGCTCAGCTGGCTGCCTCGGGCCGGAACCCGGCTGAGCGCCGCGACGCTGGCTCGCGGGCACCCGGGTGGGCAGCCGGGCTGGCCGCTTCCTGGCCGGCTTCGCCGTATCGGCGGCACCATTCCCGGCGGCTTCCGTGGTCGCGGACCCGCCAGGCTTGGCGGCCGTGGACCCGGCGGCCTGGGCGGCAACGGACCGGGCGGCGGGAGCAGCCTTCGCCCCGGCCAGCCCGCTCCCAGCCGGCCCAGTCCCAGCCGGCCCAGTCCCAGCCGGCCCAGGTCCGGCCAGCTCAGACCCCGTCGTCTCCTCGGCGTCGGGCCGCACGCGGACCCGGCTCTCCCGGTCGGCCGTAGCCTGCCGTCGTGCACTCATCGCGCGGACTCCAACGAATAGCTGGCCTGGTAAAGTTCGGTCGGCGCGGCCTCGTCCGGGGCACCCACGGCGTCCATCAGCGCCGTGAACCTCAGTGCCTCCTCCGAGAACAGAAGGCCGATCCGTTCATGCAGATCCTGGCGGGCCTGCCCCCCGATATCGCGCATCAGGCCGGCACCGAAAAGCGACGTCAGCAGCCGCTGCGGGACCGCGCTCGCGCCCTCGCTGACGATGACATCCCCCGCGCCGTAGCCGAGCACCCCGATCGTGAGGACCAGGGCGAGCGACTCGGGATCGAAGGAGGCGATCCGGGCGATCGAGCGCCTGGTGACGTTCTCGGTCTGCACCAGGTGCAGCAGATGGTCCTGCCACGCCGCGACCGCCTGAGCGACCCGGCGCGGCAAGTCAGCTGACGACCTGCTCAGCGCGTCGACGCCGCCGGCCGGCAGGCTGGCCGCGAGGTCACTCTGCGCGCCGGGGAAACCCCACCGGAGCTCACCCTCCCACTTCCGCAGCGAGGCATAGGACAGCTCAGCCCCTGAGTGGACCTGCTGCGCCTGGCGCGCTTCCGCCAGCAGACCGGTTCCTGCCGGGCTGGCCTGCCAGCGCTCCATCGCGTCCTCGGCAGCCCGATCGGCCAGTGACGTCGTCAGTGCCTCGACGCTGAGCCGCAGCGCGGCCTTGAGTGCCTGCGCCCTGGCCGGCATGGCCGCGTGCCGCTTCGATCGCTGCGAAGGGCGCTTGCCCTTGCGCACCTCCAGCGTGCGCATCAGGTCCCCGGTCCCGGCGAAGTCCTGCCACCTGGCCAGTACCTCGCCGCGGAGCAGCGACCCGCTCCTGATCGCCTCGTCATGCTCGGCTAGCGCCGCCGAGTAGGCCGCGTCCGCGGCCGACCGGAGCTCAGCACCGAGCGCCAGCTGCGTCTCCGCGTGCCCGGCCAGAGCCGGGACCCTGACCTCGAACGAGTCGAGCACTCCCGACATCGTCTGGGTCAGGATCGCGATCCGCCGCTCGTCGCGGCGCGACGTCTCCTCCAGCCAGGACCTGACCGGCGCCGACACCTCGGCGGGCAGCTGCGCGTCGGTCACGATGGTCTCGGGGATGACGAACCGCTGTACCTCGCCGAGGCCGTTCGCCTCGAGCATCGCCTCGAAGTGCTCGCTGAGCTGCTTTCCGGCTGCAGGCGGAACCCTGGACAGGACGACGCCGAGCGACGCGCCCCGGTCCCGCGCGTCCTTCAGCAGCTCCCAGACCACCGCATCGGCGTACCTGCGCGCCGTGGTCACGAACAGCCACAGGTCAGAGGCGTCGAGGAACTGACGGGCGAACTGCCGGTGCGCCGCGACCACGGAGTCGATGTCCGGTGTGTCGAGCAGCGCGATCCCGCGCGGCATGCCCTCGCTGGTGGCCAGCACCAGCAGGCCGTCCCGGCCGGGCCTGGCCAGGCCCTGCTGGCGCACTCGCGGCAGGGTGGGCAGGAAGACATTCTCGGCGAACCACCCGGCGTCCTCGGGATGGCAGGCGAGCACCGGGCTGTTGGTCGTGGGCCGGCGGACGCCGGTCGCGCTCACCTGGCTGCCGACGATGCTGTTCAGCAGCGTGGACTTGCCCGCACCGGTCGAGCCGACCATGGCGATCAGGATGGGCGCGCCGGACTGGCGCAGGCGAGGGAGCAGGTAGTCGTCGACCTGGCTGATCAGCTGCTGCCGTTCGGCCCTGGCCGCCTCGATGCCGGGGAAGTCAAGCAGAAGCTGCGTCCTGCCGACCGCCTCCCGGACCTCGAGCAAGGCCGATTCGAGCTTGCGTGCATCAACCCTGACATGCGGCTCGGCAGCATCGGCGGGCCCGGCCGCGTGGGCCGGGACGTGCGGGTCGGCAGCATCGGCGGGCCCGGTCGCGTGGGCCGGACCGCGGCGGGCATGAGCGGGCGGCCGCGCGGAAACCCGCGCGGCATCGTCGGCGCCCCAGGGCACCGATGCGGGAGCCACTCCCTGTCCCTCTTTCATGCCCACGGGCCTCCGCTATCCAGCTGCTGCTCGAAGCACCCATCCAACCAGGTCACCGGCCGCTCCAGCCATGACATGTCAGATGCCATCACTACCGCAAACAACGCTCCTTGGGTAATTGTGCGCCGCCACCGCAGGGTACCGCCGGCATTGACCCAAACGAGCCGCCGGGCGACTCGGGATTGTCGCCGGAATCTAGCGAGACGGGCTCGGCATGAGCCGGATCTCAGGGTGTCCGCAGCCGCTGGTGAGCACTGCCGGGACGGCCGCCGCGGCTTGAGCCTCGCTGCTCGGATTCCATCGCGGCAGCCTGCCTGGCCAGCGCAAGGAGCGCCAGGCAGGCAGCCGCCGCGACTGCGGGGCCGCCCTTCTCGCCGACGTTCGTCAGCGCCGGCAGCCCGCTTCCCCTGAGCGCCTTCTTCGCCTCCACCGCGGCAACGAAGCCGGCCGGCATCCCGATCACCAGTGCGGGCTGGACGTTCCTGGACAGGATCTCGTAGATCGCGACCGGCTCGCTGCCCACCACCCAGACGGCTCCAGGTCCGGCGTCACCGTAGGCGAGCCGGACCGCGGCCGCTGCCATCGCGATACCCGCTGTCCGGGCCAGCCGCTCCGTCAAAGACTCGCCGACCTTGCAGATCACCGCGCCGGTAGCGAGCCCGGCAGCGACCATCGGCCCGTCGGCGACTACCGCTGCTCGCGCCGCGAGCGCGCCGACCGCCACTTCGAGCCAGCGCTCAGAACAGACAAGATCATTCGCGTAACCGAGATCGGCGCTGGTGCCGATGATCTGCTCGGTCACCGTCCGCGTCAGCGGAGGCAGCCCGGCGAGGTCAATCCGAGATCGCAGCGCCAGGCGCTCGGCGTCCGCTGAGTCGCCGGCGACTGCCTCATCGTGCCCGTGCAGCCCGTCCCGCCAGGTCACGTTCCCCCGCATCCGTGTCGTTGGCCGGCCGGCGTGAGCGGCACCACCAGTACTCACTGTCCTGCCGTCGTCGGCTGACCGGCTCGGTGGCGCAACGTACAGGTCCGGACACGCTGAGTCGGCAATTCAGCATGACACAGCGTTCCGGAGCCCGCCGTGCATCGGCCCGGGAGATACGGCTGTACGCATGATCAGCCCGGTAGCCGCTGAGAGCGGGCGGAGGGCGGCCGGCTCTCGAGTCTGGGCAACCAGATCCGGGCCGGCGGCTACACTGGCCTGGCATCTGCGGTCATCGGACCGCCCGCAGGTGCAAAAGTTATTTCGGGGGCACGATCCGGCGAACTGGTTCGTTCACTATCGATGTCAACAATCCGGCCAGGATCCGCAACCGGGTGTCAGGGCGCGGGCGCACGCGAGGAGCGTTCATTGGCGGACGGGAGCCTGTCCCGGGTACTGGTGACCGGCGGAGCCGGCTTCATCGGCCGACCCGTCGTCCGCGCGCTGCTCGATCAGGGTCACGAGGTCACCACGGCAGACAAGCACGCGTCCTCCGACCAGCGGGTTCGCTCGGTCGTCGGCGACCTGTGCGATCCGGCGGTCATTGCCGACGCCGTCAGCCCGCCAACCGATGTCATCATCCACCTGGCCGCGGTCACCTCAGTACTCCGCTCGATGCAGGACCCGGCCGGCACCTTCAGACTGAACGTGGAAGCAACCGCTGCCCTGCTCGAGCAGGCCAGGCAGCGCGGTGTCGGCACCTTCCTGCTGGCCTCGACCAACGCCGTGACCGGTGATGTCGGCAGCGCCACGATCACCGAGCGGCTGCCGCTCAGCCCGCTGACTCCGTACGGCGCCACCAAAGCCGCGGCGGAGATGCTGCTCGCCGGCTACGTGAGCAGCTACGGCCTGCACGGGGCCGCGCTGCGATTCTCGAGCGTCTACGGCCCGGGCATGGAAGCCAAGGACAGCTTCGTCCCGCGGCTGATGCGAGCCGCCAGAGACGGCAAGAGCGTGCAGGTCTACGGCGACGGCACCCAGCTTCGGGACCTAGTCCACGTCGACGACCTCGTGACCGGCATCTTCGCCGCATGGCGCGCCGGGCACGATGGACCGCTGGTACTCGGCTCAGGTGAGTCGGTGACCGTGAACGAGATCGTGGACGCTGCGCGGTCCGTCACGGGAGCGGAAATCCCCGTCGAGCATGTCCCCGCGAAACCTGGGGAGATGCCGGCCGTCATTATCGATATCTCGGCCGCGAGGTCGCTGGGCCACCAGCCCCGCTACGACCTCAAGGCAGGCATCGCCACCATGTGGCCAGAATTCTCGGAGACAGCCAAGTGACATCCCGTCAGAGCCGCGCCGCCAGCAGCGAGGTCATCGATGACGATGCGGTTGATGCCGCGGCCGTCGAGGCGTTCTCCAGCCAGTACGGCGCCCGCGCCACGGCCTTGCCGCCGCTGGCGATCGTCATCGCCGCGTACAATGAGGAAGGCGCGATCGGCCCGGTCATCGAGGCACTCCCGCCGGTCATAGCCGGGCTCGAGGTCGCCAAGATCGTCGTGTCCGACGGCTCGGCGGACGGAACCGTCAAGGAGGCGGACGCCGCAGGCGCGCTGGTCTGCGACGTCCCGGCCAACAGGGGTCAGGGTGCCGCGCTCAGGCTCGGCTACCGGCTGGCGCGCCAGGGCGGGGCGCAGTACATCGTCACCACTGACGCCGACGGCCAGTACAACCCGGCGGAGATCCCGGCGCTGCTGGCACCGATCCTGGCCGGCGAGGCGGACTTCGTCTCAGGCTCGCGGACCCAGGGCAGCGAGGAGACCAAGGACCCGGTCCGCAAGCTCGGCGTCCGGGTGTTCGCCCTCACGATCAGCGCGCTGACCGGGCAGCGGATCACGGACCCCTCCTTCGGGCTCCGCGCCATGCGGGCTGAGGTTACCGGCGCGGTCCGGCTCGAGCAGCCTCAGTACCAGGCGGCCGAGCTGCTGATCGGCGTTCTCGCCCACGGCTACCGGGTGACCGAACGGCCAGCCACGATTCATAAGCGCAAGGTCGGGCACAGCAAGAAGGGCCACAACGCGCTCTACGGGCTCTACTTCGCGCGGGTTATCGGCGGCACCTGGATGCGCGAGCGCCGCAGGACCCGCTCAGCCGCCTGATCCCCCCGCTAACGACCGCGGCGGCTAGCCGACGGCTGCGGCCGCTGCCGACGTTGCCTGCCGCCAGACGATGCTCGCAGCAGCCTACGATCGCTCCTCGTCTTCCTCGGCGGCCTGGGCCATCGCCGCGATGGGTGACAGCGACTCGGCCTCGATGCCGCCGCCCGGGCCGGGCCCCGGCGCGCCGGCCTTGCCGCCCCGGTCGGCGAAGAGCACGTAGTGGAAGATCAGGAACCTGAGCACGAAGGTCACGCAGTTGGCCAGGAAGTACACACCGCCCACGACCAGGAAGTGCCTGAAACCCGTCGCCCCCGCCGACGCCGCGATGCGCAGGCCCAGTTTCGTCGCCAGGCCCAGCACGATCCAGGCGCCAGCCGAGACAATCCAGAACGGAATCGTCTCTCGCAGAACATTCGGCCTGCCCTTGCGCCGCCATGCCCACCGGCTCAGAAGGTAGCTCGTCAGGGCGCCGATCGCCGCCGCGGACACTCCCGAGATGCCCCCGGTCAGGTGCAGCAGCTCGGTGAAGACAAAAAGCGCGAGCTCGCTGGTGCCAAGCGACACGACCGCGACCACCGCGAACCTGCTGAACTGCCTGCCGAGGCGAGTTCGCAGCCGGTTACCTATCGCGGCTGGCAACTTGTCGATGAGGTTTGGCATTGATGTCCTTGCTAGGCGAAGACATGCTGGTCACGAGACACGTATACAGTACGGGAACCGGCTCGGCCCGAGGTGAGAACGCAACCGAAACGGCGCGCTGACCCGGCGTTCGCCAGCCACGATGCCTGTACCCCGGCACAGGTTATTACCCCGTGTGCGATGGTTAATGCAATAAGATCGCTGGCCTCGCGGGAGCGGGGCATGGCCGCGCACCGGATCCGAGCCGCGGACGGCAGGAGCCTGAATTGAAGATCTTGATACTCGGCGGCGATGGCTATCTCGGATGGCCGACCGCGCTGCATCTGTCGGAAGGCGGCCACGACGTGGCCGTGCTCGACAACTTCGCCCGGCGGGGCTACGACTTCGAGATGGGCGTCGGCAGCCTCGTGCCGATCGAGACGCTCCAGGCCAGGATCCGGGCCTGGCGGGCCCTCACCGGCCGCGAGATCGCCTGCTACATCGGTGACCTGACCGACGCGGACTTCACCTGCCACGTCGTGCGGGAGTTCGGGCCTGACACGATCGTGCATTTCGCCGAGCAGCGGGCCGCTCCCTACTCGATGGTGGACCGCAAGCACGCGGTCTACACCCAGGTCAACAACGTCGTCGGCACGATGAACGTGCTGTACGCGATCGCCGAGATCAACCCCGACATCCACCTGGTCAAGCTCGGCACCATGGGCGCGTACGGCGAGCCGAACATCGACATCGAGGAAGGCTGGCTGGAGATCGAGCACAAGGGCCGCAAGGACCGGGTGCTCTTCCCGAAGCGGCCAGGGTCCTTCTACCACCTGTCCAAGGTGCATGACAGCCACAACATCGAGTTTGCCTGCCGGATCTGGGGGATCAGGGCGACCGACCTCAACCAGGGCATCGTCTACGGCCAGCAGACGCCGGAGACGGCTCGGGACGACCGGCTGGCGACCAGGTACGACTATGACGCCGTGTTCGGCACCGTGCTGAACAGGTTCGTCATCCAGTCCGTGCTCGGCCTGCCGCTGACGGTCTACGGCAACGGCAGCCAGGTCCGCGGCATCATCGAGATCAGGGACACCGTCCGCTGCCTCCAGCTGGCCTGCGAGAACCCGGCCGACCGCGGCGAGTTCCGGGTCTTCAACCAGATGACTCAGTCGCTGTCCATTACTCAGATGGCGGAGACGATCGCGAGGGTCAGCCCGGAGAAGGTGACCATCGAGCATCTGGCGAACCCGCGGGTCGAAGAGGAAGGGCATCACTACAACGTGGTGCACTCCGGCTTGGTGGACCTCGGCCTGGACCCGCACCTGCTCTCCGACACGCTGATCGAGTCGCTGTTCGAGATCACGAAGCGCTTCGCCCACCGGGTCAGGCCGGAGGCGATGGTCCCGACCATCGACTGGCGCCGATCGGCGAGCCAGCTCGGCTGGTAGCCGGCCAGCCGCTGCTTGCAGCCGGCCCGCGCCTACCCGGCGATCCTGATCGGCTTCGTCCAGCCGCCTGCTCTGAGCGCGGCGGTCCACAGCCGGTCGTGCCGTCCCGGCCAGAACACCTGCAGGGCCGCGCCGGGACTGCCGACCGCGGCGAACGGAGCCGAGCCCAGCCAGCTGGTCCGCAGCGGCCGGGGCTCCTGCCACTCGGCGAGGTTCCAGCGCCGCCCGAGCCGGTGCCTGATATAGGTCAGCCGGTTGCCCGGCCCGCGCCACAGGACGCGCACGGTGCCGGCCGCGGTCGCCGGCCAGGGCACCGACCGGACCTCGCCGCCCAGGTCTCGCGGGCCGAGCCAGCCCGTCCCTGGCCGGTAGAAGCCCTCCCAGACGAACGAGTTACCCGAGCCATGCCAGTACACCTGGATTCCGCCGCTTGGCTGCGCGGTCGCCTGCGGCTGCCCGCCGAGCGGCCCCATGCCGAGGCTGCGCGGGGACGACCACCGGCCGAGCAGGCCGCGCGAGATGCTCCACAGGCTCGCGTCGCGCCCTTTCCACAGCACGGTCGTGATTCCCGGCGACGACACGACCGGGACCGGATCGGATCCGAGATCGCCGCCCAGGCCCTGCGGCCCGTACCAGCCGGAACCCGGCACATACTGACCGTGCCACAGGTGGTCGTCGGCCGATCCCCGCCAGAACACGTCGATCACGCCGCCGGGCTGCGCGACCGCCCGCGGAGCCGAGCCGAGCTTCCCCATCATCGACAGCTGGTGCCTGCCGGACAGCTTGCCGTCCGCCTGGTAGGAGTCCACCCACAGATTCCCGCCGGACCGGGTGTAGAAGACGTCGACCGCGGACCCGGTATAGACGACCGAGGGAAGTGATGAGGCCCCGGCGCTAGTGCGGACCGGACTGGCCCATCCGGTCCTGGCGGAGTAGCGGTCGAACCAGAGCTGGCTGCCCTGCAGGCGGTAGAAGAGGTCGACGGACCCGTCCGGGAGGGTGACCGCCGAGGTTGCCTGCGAGGTCGCAACCGGCGCTCGCAGGCGCACGTCGAGGAAGTCCTTGTCAATGTTGATGGTGTGCCCGCCGAATCGCTGAGTGACGTTCCCGCTGAACTGGTGAATGCGCTTCAGGTGCCACTGGCCAGCGCGCAGGTTCCGGTCGCTCGTGCTCGCCGATCCGTTCCACAATGCGTCGTAGATGACGTTCGGCATGGCGTAGGTTCTCCGGGCATACTGCCGGGACAGATCCGCGATGCCCGAGTCGGAGCTGCTGTACACGCCCGAGGAATATCGGAGCCGGTGCAACTCGACGGTCCAGGCGGACAGGAACCTCAGCGCCGCAATCCTGACGCCGGGGTTGTAGGCCTCCATGTCGTAGTAGATGGGTGTCCGGCGGCCGAAGCCTAGCCTCCGCGCCTGCGCGACGGCGTCGCGCGCGGCCGCTAGTCCCTGCCGCACCGGGGCATGCAGCTCACCGAACGCCGCCTGCGGCCCGGCGTACAGCGGGATGAAGCGCCAGCCTGCCCGCGCCTCGGCGCGCACCCATGCCTGGCTCAGATTCGGCTGAGCACATGCCCGGTCGGCGCCCCCGATGTAGATGCCGATCGCACGGTAGGGAGATCTGCGGCGCCAGGCACGCATGGCGCTCCTGCTCGGCGCGGTGCACGCATCGAAGCCGAGCCCCCGGTAGCTGGCGACCGCGGTCGGCAGCGCCGGCGGCGGCATCGGCTGGCGCATCCGCGGTGATCTGGGCGAGGCGCCTCGCGTCCGGTCCGCCCGCGACGCCGCCCCGTCCAGATGCCCGGCGGCGGCTGCCTTGGCCGGGCTCTCCTGAAGGATGACGGGCGGCGGGAGCGACGCGCTCGCGAGTATCCGGTAGATCACCGTCGGATCGGTGCCGAAGGTAGCACTGATGGCGATGCCGGGGGCACGCGCGGTGATCTCCCGCGCGACCGGGTTCTCCGCCGATCCGCGTGCCGACCTGGCGGGTCCCGCCTGGATCAGCATCGACTCGGTCGTGCCGAGCAGCCAGCTCGGGCAGAACTCGTCGCCCCGGACCGCCCCCAGGTAGATAGCGTGCTGGTCGAACCGGACGCAGCCGCGCGACTGCGTCCGGTCGTCGATGACCGGCCAGGACCTGGGCACCAGAAAGGCATAGCCGCGATACCGGACGATTTTCAGGTGCACCCGTGCGTGACCGGCCAGCGTGCTGCTGGCCAGCGTGGCGCTCACCTCGCGCTCCGCGTGCCCGGTAGCAGCCTGGCTCCCGCTCAGGGGCATCAGCGCGCAGAGAGCCGCAATAGCGAATCCGTCGCCGACCATGACGAATGACGTCCTCCCCGTGAAGTCGCGGCCGGACCCGGTAAACGGACCCCCCGGTTAAAGCCAGCGACTTGAGCGTCATTTATCGCATCGCCATAATCGATATTGCTATTACATTGCTTATGGCTAACGCGCGCTTTACAATTCAGCTGATCCGAAAGAGAGATTAGTAGCTGAACTGTTTCTCGCTAAACCGACGCGCCGGGCGGCAGCGGGGAGCCTGACGGCCGGAACCGCCTGCACGCATGGCAAATCACGGCACATCGATGGCCGTCGGACCGAAAGCAGGCGCGGGACTACACGCGACTTTCGCCTTTTTGGCTGCGGGCTGAGGCCCGGCTACTCGCCGCCGGGCTGCCCGGGAGCGCGCTGCGACATGCCGCCTGATCCTGGGGTCCGGGATCCCGGTTCATGATCAAGGGAGCATCGGCGTGTCTATTACCTCACTGAATGTGAGCACCGATGCTCCCGGACCTGACCGTACCGCTTCCCGGCTCCCTTGATGAGCTGCTCGCCTGGTTCCGCCCGCTGTTCACCGCCCCTTCGTTCCGTACCTTCCGCGCGCTGGCCGCCGGGTTCCTGGCCCAGACCGGGAAGCGGACCGTGCGCGGGATCCTGTCCGGTGCCGGGCTGGCCGGGATCTGGCCGCATCACCGGGCGCACCGCTTCTTCTCCCGCGCCCGCCGGGACGCCGGGGCCCTGGGCCTGGCATTAGCGCGGCTGGTGGTGACGCTGCTGGTCCCGCCCGGCGCGCCAGTGCTGGTCGCGATCGACGGCACCTTGTTCCGCAGGGCCGGTAAGAAGGTCTATGCCGCCGGGTGGTTCCGCGACGGCTCGGCGAAGGGCGGCCGGCAGGTCGGGTTCGGCAGCAACTGGGTGATAGCCGCCATCGTGGTCCGGCTTCCGTTCATGACCCGGCCGGTCGCGCTGCCGGTGATGGCCCGCCTGATCCGCAAGGGCCTCAAGCCCGCCCCGGCGTCAGGGCTGGTACAGGCCAGGCAGGTCACCGCCGGGCTGGCCCGCGCCCTGCCCGGCCGGACGATCCGCGTAGTCGCGGACTCCGCCTGCGCCGGCAAGGAACTGTCCCGGCTGCCCGGCCAGGTCACCTGGACCACCCGGCTGCGCAAAGACGCCGCCCTGTACGAGCTTCCCGGCCCCCGCACCGGCAGGCGCGGCCGGCCCCGGGTCAAGGGCGCCCGGCTGCCGTCCCTGGCCGACCCGGCCAAGACCGCAGGCTTCCGGCAGGTCACCGTCCGCCGCTACGGCAAGACCGCCACCGTGCACGCCGCGGTGATCACCTGCCTGTGGCACGGCGTCTTCGGCACCCGGACAGTGAACGTCGTGCTGATCCGCGACCGCTCCGCCACCGGATACGACCTGGCCCTGGCCACCACCGGCCTGGACGCCAGCCCGGAACAGGTAACAGAGCGCTACGCCGCCAGATGGTCCATAGAGGTCGGTGCGATCGAGGACGCCAAGCAGATCTCCGGCGGCGGCCAGGCCCGCAACCGCCACCCGGCCGCGGTCAGCCGCACCGTCCCGTTCACCCTGACCTGCCAGACCATCGCCATGCTCTGGCACGCCACCACCGCCGCCAGCTACCCCGGCGACGCCGAAGCGCGGCGCGCCCTCGCGCCTGGTACACGACCAAGACCACCACGGCCACCGAGGACATCGCCGCCCGGCTCCGCCGCGCCATCATTGCCGCGAAATATCGGCCAGCTCACCCAGGTCAGCCGGCCACCGAAGAAATCCGGACCGTCCAGATGGCCTGGGAAGACGCTGCCGCGTAACGGCGAAAGTCGAGATGTAATCTACTGGGGCGATATCGACGCGGCCGGACTGAGCATCGTCAATGACCTGCGGATGGCGGGGATCAATGTAGAAACCATGCTCATGGACTACGCCACGTAACCATGGGTCAGCAATCGGTTCTGCCTGCGCCGCTGGCGCCAGACTCCGGATAGTGAATGGGACAGCATTCAGCAAAGCTGACACGAGCCGGATTAGGGCTTATACCGCTAATCGTAATGCACGGGGCACTGACATTCTTGCCGGTGCGACGAGACCTGGCCTTTCACAGGTCAGCAGTAACGCTTATGGATTACGATACATACCTGAAACCAGGCGACGGGTACTATCAGACAGATCGGTGCGCAGTCGCTGGCCGATGTCTCGGACTGGCGGTTTAGCAGAAAGTTGAGGTCCTGGGGGACTGCCAGCTAATCGGGGCAGGATGCCGAGTTCCTCGATAAGTGGGTAGACTTCAGTCGATGGATCTCGGCCACTTGGGGTTGGGAAGTGAGGTTTCCCAGCAGTCTTCGCGATCGTTCCACAGCGCGTCTGATCCCGTCGTTCTCAACGAGTGCCGCAAAGCGCCGCTCGTCAATGCGCTTGCTCCCGTCCCCAAAGCCTGCGAACTCAGAGTGCGCCGCCCTTAGTTTCTCCAAGATGACGTTGTTTGAGCCGTTCTGTGCGGCCGGTGAGAAATCTTGAAAGTGCAAAAGGAGCCACAGCTCGAACGACGGATGTGACAGCGCGGCTTGAATGCCCTGCCGTCGCGCCCGTGCACAGACCTGATCGATGTCTTGTCGGCCATCGTGGTCATACAGGGCCCAGACCTCCGCACCCTCACTGTCTGGTATCTTCGCTTGCGCGGCTTGCCTCGCCGACGACCTGCGATGCCGACAGTCCTCGCCGCTGATTAGGCAACCGAATGTAGAAGCCGTGGTCGGATCCGTAGAAGGCATTGACATAGCGGAAGTAGTCGTACTCAGTACCCTGGCCTTCAGCCACCAAGTAAAAAATGCGGTTACCCCGGCGCTGAGATGGGGGCCGTGATGAGGCTGGGCGAAGCTCGCCACCTCGACGATATCCGCCGCTGTCGAGGTGATGGTCAAGGATCGCCTGGACGAGGGTGAGGTCGGCGTCGGGTGCGTCGCGACGCAGCCGCAATCCGTAGCTGACCACCGCGTGCACTGCCTGAGTGCGCACCGCGGGTGAGCGCCAGCGACACGATTGGGCTGTCGGGCACGGCCATGGGCTCGGCTTCTCGCTCGGCCGTGGGGTCAGGATCGCGGCAGCAGTCATCGATGATCGCCCAGATTTCGGCGGCCTGGCGCTCGTGGATGGGACTGGGGTCGAGGTTGAGCCCGGCGATGAGAAGCCGGAGCATGTCGGCGCGCGGTTCGCGCCATGACCGGAAACCTGCGTGTCCGCTGTCTGCGAGTTCTTCGGACGCCTGCTGGTTGATCCAGGCAGCGAGGGTGATGACGCCATCCCAGTCCAGGGTGCTGCCGCTGGTGGTCGCCTGCCACAGTCCGTTAATCACCGCGCCGGCGTACTCGGCGGGCAGCCCGATGAACGAGGAGGCCTCAGCTGACCGGTGCTCTGCATCGGCCTGGATAGCGCTGCCGAGGACGCCGCGTACCGATGCCGGGCTGATCACCTGCCCGCTCTGCCCGGGAAGCTGCCCGGTCTTCAGGAACGCCACGAGCGCGTCGGTGGGCATCGCCGCCAGGTCCCCGGCCGTCACCGGGCTCTCATCAGCCCAGAACGCGAACGTGTCCGGACCTGGGGCATCCGGATCGGGCGCCGGGCCGAATTCCGCGACGAGAGCCTGGTAACGGGCGTCCCATTCGGACGGGAGACGACGCTGGATGGATGCCAGCCGGTTTCGCTGCCACCGTGCCACGCGGTCCCGGGTCCACGGGTCCGTGTCTTCACCGTCTGCCGAGGTCTCGGCTGACCGGATGGGACGCGGGCCGCCGTCGATCAGCCATAGCAGCCTGCGCAGGTGCGCGGACCCGAGGCCGGTCGCGCCTCCGCGGGCCAGGAGCAGGTATTCCAGGTCCAGCCGCCAGTCAGCGCTGATCGCCTCGTCGGTCAGCCGCTCCGCCACCAGGTCAGGTGCCTGCGCAGGATAGCGAGACAGCAGGCGCAGAGCGATCCGCCGGAAGATCACGCGCGGATAAGACTCCAACTCGGAGACGACGTCAGCGACACTGGCAACGCCACCATCGATAAGGCTAGATGCTGCGTCCCGTACGGCCTCGACCATCGAGTGCCGCAAGTCCGAGTCGGAACGGCTTCCGCGGCCGTCGATGCTGGGCCGCCAGATCGGCGAACCATCCTCAGCGGAGTCTCCGCGACCCAGGAACGGCTCCCTGCGAACTACATCATCGAGCGCCCGGCAGAGCAAGCTCAGCGCCGACAAGCCGGCAGCGGCGACTAGCGCTGGCACATGATCCCTCAGCACCATGCCGTATGAGTAGCCGTGAACGCTCGCGGCCGGACCGTAGCCGGCGCTCAGGGCCTTGAGCATGAGAACCCGTTGCGGCGCAGCGGTCCCACCCAGGCCGCAGGCGCTTTGCTGAAGAAATACTGGGCTACAGCCTCCGCACTTCATGGGGATGACGGCCGCGTTCACCGCACCGCCGCAGTTCACCGTATTCGCGGGCCGCGACGAGATCGGCCGGACCAACCCGATGCTGCTCACCGAGAAAGTAACCGGCCCACGTCTGATCCTGCTCGCCGGCCGCAGTTGGAAGGTGAACTGGGTCGACTGGAAACGCCAGCGCTGCTTCGTCGAGCCGGCAGATTGTGGCGGCAAGGCCCTGTGGCTCTCCACCGGCACCGCAGGCGCCAGCTTCGCCCTCACCAGGTCCGTGCGGGACGTGCTGCTCAGCGCCGACCCGGACGTAGACCTGACCGACCGGGCAACGCAAGGTACTCGCCAAGCTACGCGAACAGGAACGCGGCACGGTGCACCCCGCCGGAACCGTGATCGAGCGGCGCAAGGACGACGTCCGCTGGTGGACATGGGCTGGATTCCGCGCGAACGCGACGCTAGCGGCGACGCTTTCGGATCTTGTCGACCGAGAGCAGCGGTTCACGGACACTTACCTCCGGATGCGCCCCGACCTCACCCGGGGAATGTGGCAGGAAGCAGCCGCAGACGCCGAACAGCGGCTGTGCCTGCCAGACGTAGAGCCGGACGCGCTGACAGGCCTGAAGTTCAGCGAGGCACTGCCCGAACGCCTCGCCCTCGCCACTGCCGCCGCCCGGCTCGCCGATCTTCCATCGGCCGAACAGGTTCTGGCCGAGCTGGCGCGATTCTCGTTCCCCTCCTGAAGCCGCGGATGCGACAGTCGAGTGAACCGTGACGACAGTAGATGTCCGCCATCAGCAGTACGCGGAGAGCGAATCTGCCTCGCTGGCCGCCAACGTGTTGCACCAGGCGATAACGTGCGGTCCCATGACGACGCCTCCCAATCCGATCCGCACCGTGGCCGACCTGATCGCCCGCCTGCAGGAGCTTGATCCGTCGGCGCCTGTGGTGGCGCAGCATGCCCTGACTGACCGGGTGGACTGGATCGTGGGCGTTGGCGAGCGCCCGACGCAGCCGGGTGCAATGGCCGTCCTGTACATGCCAGGGCGACCTGGAGACGCTCCCAAGATCTGAACCGCTCGTAGCATTCGCGGTCGACCGGCGGCGCTAAGGCATCAGACACCGCCGACCGCAGCGGTGCAGCCGCGCTACTGCCCGGATGGAGAGGCGACGAACGGCTCGGCTGCGTGGATCGCCTCAGGTCGGCTTGTGCGTCCGCCGACGGTCGATGACGGTCTCGCAGACCGCAGTCGTAGTCGTAGTCGCAGCCGACGGTCCTTCAAAGTAGTTCTTCGGGTAGCGCCACCTCGAAGGCGTCCAGATGCAGCCCGTACTCGCACAACTGGACGATGAGGTCGCGAGCCTGAGCTGCTGGCTGACATCGGCTCCGGAACCCACCCGGCCATAGCCTGTCGAGGCACGGATCCTCGGTCCGCCAGCGCCTCAACCCCTGCGGGCTCAGCATCTCGGTGTGGCCATCCCTCTCGGGCGCCCAGCCGAGCTGCAGGTGGCCGATCCTACACTTGCTGTGCTTGTACCCGTGCTCCTCGCTAGCGCTCCCGGGCCTGCTAGCGCAGTGCCGCCAGGTCCGATGCAGCCGGGCACGTACCGGCAGTGGAACCCGGCCGCGGCGTCTCCATTTACAGGGCTAGTCGCGGTACGCTCCACCGGTGCCTAACCCTGACTTCCCGGTGGCTGCACATCGGCACCACCAGGACGCGCAGCTCCTGCTGGCCGATCGGCGGTGGCCCAATGCGGATCATCTGGCCGGGGTGGCGGCCGAGTGCGGGCTAAAGGCGATCCTGCTGGGTTACTTCGGGGCAAGCCTCGGCAATAACAGCAAGCCGGTGTGGGGACAGCCTGCCAAGCCGCTCGGCCACGTCAATCATCTGTGGAGCGAGCTTCCCTTGATTATCAGCGGGCGTTCTGCATCGGTTTTCGCCGCGCTGATAGCGGGTCTGCCTCCGCAGCCCTTCGCGAGCTGGGACATTGCTGACCGATACAGTGACGGGAACGCGATCACGGAACAGCGTGCACAAGAGCATCTCGACATGGCGAAGAAGATCATGGAACTGCTTGAGCAGGCTGTACTTAACGGAGTCGTGCCATGACCATCCGCTTTGATGATGCGTGGGCGAAGGCGTTCGTAGTTGCCAAGCTGGCCAGCGTAAGCACGCACCTGGACGTGATTCTGGTACGTGACATTCTCGGACGGGTCTCTGTGGTACTCGATGACTCGGCTGGCGACCCGCCGACAAGCAGCCTAGTCGAAGAATTGGGCGTGAAACTGGCTGCAGAGGCGGAACCATTCATTATGTCTACGCCTGTCACTCTCGCATCCACGCTCTTCGCCCCGGATCAGATTCTGCACGCACGCGATCTCGTGACCGTGCAGGATCCGGCCGGCGATAGCGGGCGAGTAAGCACTCTCGAACGCGGCGTGGTGGGAGCTGAGTGGCTGCACCCGCGCCCGGAGTCAGGGATCGAACGCAGCAACCGAGTGGTGCTATACGGCTTCAAGGGCGGAGTCGGCCGGTCCACGGCGACCTTCATGCTGGCTCAGCACCTCGCAGGTCAAGGCCACTGCGTGCTCGCGGTCGATCTGGATCTCGAGTCGCCAGGGCTCGGCGCGCTGCTGCAGGGCGACGATGACCTCCCCGACTACGGGCTAGTCGACCATCTCGCGGAAAGCGCGGTGGGCAACGAGGATGGGCTCGATCTCGTTGCCAAGAGCAAGACGGTCCAGGTCAGCGGCAACGGCGAGGTGTGGGTGGCACCGGCAGGCGGCAGGCCCCGCAATGGCTATCACTACCTTGCCAAACTCAACCGCGCCTACTTTGACCTGCCCGGCGGTGATGCGGTAGAACGGCCGGCTGGCCTGGCCAGTCGGCTAGAAGCCGCAGTACATGACTGCGAGCAGCAGGTCGCCCGGAGAAGCCGTCAGCCCGACGTTGTACTGCTGGATAGCCGCGCGGGCATCCACGATATAGCAGCCATCGCCATTACCCAGCTTGGCGACCTCAGCTTGCTGTTCGGCTCCGACAGTGTGCCGACCTGGAACGGCTATCGAGCGCTATTCCAGCAGTGGAGCCAGATCCCGGAGCGCGCGAGAGCGATCAGGGAACGGCTGCGCATGGTTGCCGCGATGGTTCCCCGCGACCGCCGTGAGGGGTACCTGGAGATATTCAGAGACCACGCCCAGGGTTGCTTTGCCGCAACTCTCTATGATGATGTCCCGAGCGTGAGTGCCCTGGAGGACGCGGAACTATTCAATCCTGCACCCGATGATGACGCAGCCCCCCACGCCCCCTTGCCGATTCTATTCATCCCAGAGCTTGTCGGACTCGACCCGGCGGCTCGCCGGAACTGGCACGAAATCGATCCGAGCGCGTATTCCACATTCGTGGACACCGCAACCGACCTCATCCTGGGGGAGCGCTCATGACGGCGAGCCTGAGCGCCGACGAGTACCGGGAGCTGATCCAGGTCGCGCTGGCCACATCCACCGACGCGGACACGGTGGACCCAGAACCACGCACGCTGTTCACCCCGGATAGCCACCGGCTGGCGCTCGACCCTGATGTCACTGTGGTCCGCGGCGCACGGGGCGTCGGCAAGACTGTCTGGTTCAAGGCCCTCCAAGACGGCAAACTCCGCACGCTTGCCGCCAACGACTACCAGCTTGCACGGCTCAAGTCCGTGGAAACGCTGGCCGGCTACGGCACGGAGCTGCGACCGGACTTCTATCCTGGACCTGCTTCGCTGGGACGAATGCTTGAGGACGGCACCGCCCCCTATGACATCTGGATGACGGTACTTCTGCGCGCGCTTGGAACTCCCAGGATTCAGCAGCCGCAATCCTGGCCGGAACGCGTGCGGTGGCTGCGTGACCATCCTGACGAGCAGGACGAGGCGCTTGCAGCGGCGGACGAGCGGGCAGGCGAGGGCAAGACCACGCGGCTGATCCTATTTGACGCGTTGGACCGCCTGCATACCTCGCGGGAGCAGACCAACCGTCTCATCGAGGGAATCCTGCGTATTGCTTTGGAGCTTCGGACCCGAACAAGGAACCTCAGGGCCAAGGTCTTCATACGACCCGACATGTTTGACAGCTCCAGGCTGCACTTCGCGGATGCCTCGAAGCTGACCTCCAACGCCGCCGACCTTACCTGGTCGGTCCCCAACCTGTATGGGCTCTTCTTCCACCAGCTCGGTAATGCCGATAGCCCGCACGCGTCGACCTTCAGATCCGCGACAGGTACCTGGCAGTCAGCCGAAGCCAACCGGTACCTTCTGCCTCGGAACCTCATCGGCGACCAGGATGTGCAACGGGAGGTCTTCACCGGCATCGCTGGCCAGTGGATGGGTGCAAACCATCGCAGGGGACACACCTATACCTGGCTCCCCAATCACCTCATGGACGGCATCGGCCAGACCAGCCCGCGCAGCTTCCTCCGGGCACTGACCAGCGCCAATGAAGACACCAGGGGCAGGTTTGCGGGCTACCAGTACGCCTTGCACTGGGACGGCATCAAGCGAGGGGTACAGACCGCGTCCAGAACAAGGGTGGCCGAGGTCGCCGAGGATCTGCCCTGGGTCCAAACCGCCATGAAACC
>DATKQH010000233.1:0-6441 GCA_035532775.1 Streptosporangiaceae bacterium | reverse complement strand
GCCTGGACCTGACCGCCTCCCGCGAGGAGCGGCGGCATGACGTGACCGGTGAGGACGGCGTCGTCCGCACGCGCGCGGAGAAAGGCCGGACCCGGCCGCTGGTGACGAAGTTCGGGCAGGTCACGGTGTCGCGGATCGCCTGCCGGTCACCGGGCAGGCCGAACGTGCACCCGCTGGACGCGGCGCTGAGCCTGCCGGAGGAGAAGCACTCCCGCGGGCTCCGCAAGCTCGCCGCGGTGGAGGCCGCGCGCGGCTCGATCGAGGCGGCGGGCGCAGCGGTCACCCGCGCGACCGGCGTGAGGACAGGGAAACGGCAGCTGGAAGGACTGGCCCGCCGCGCTGCCGCGCACGTGGAGGCGTATTACGCCTGGCGCGTGATAGAGCCGGCGCCGGACGGCCACCCGCTGGTGCTGACCTTCGACGGCAAGGGCATCGTGATGCTCCCGGACGCGCTGCGCCCGGCCACCGCGAAGGCCGCCGCCGCATCGGAGAACAAGCTGACCACCCGGCTGTCGCCCGGGGAGAAGAGCGGCCGCAAGCGGATGGCCGGGCTGGCCTGCGTCTATGACGCCGTCCCGGTCCCGCGCACGCCCGGGGACATCATCAGCACCCCCGCGCAGAACGGCAACGCCCGCCAGGTCGCGGCCGGCATCCGCCGCCGCGCCACTGCCTGCCGGTACTCGCCCGCCGAGCGCGCCGGCGCCGGCGAATGCGCCCGCTACCTGGACCACAAGAAGGACTACCTGGGCTACGCCACCGCACGGAGGAAAGGCTGGCCCATCGCCACCGGGATCATAGAGGGCGCATGCAGGAGCATCGTAATGGACAGAATGGACATAACGGGCGTGAAATGGGGACTCGAAGGCGCCGAGGCCATCCTCAAGCTCCGCGCCCTCATCGCCAGCGGCGACTTCGACGACTACTGGCGCTACCACCTGCGCCGCGAGCACGAGCGCATCCACCACGCCAGATATCAGGAGGCCTACATTCTCGCAGCGTAACCAGCTCACCTCGAAAGAGCCGCACCCATCGCGGATCAGCCATACTTTGAGTACATGGCGAGACAAGGTGAATATATAGACTTCTCGGCTGCATCTCCTGGCCAGCATGCAACCGCTCTCCGCCGCACGTTGCTCAATCAGGAGGGTCCGCCACTGATCATCGATCAACCGGAGGATTACCTCGACACCCCTGTTATTCAAGAGATAGTTAGCAAGATATGGACCGCGAAAGGCAGGCAACAGCTAATCTTTGCGAGCCACAATGCGAACCTCGTTGTCAATGGTGATGCGGAGCTGGTTATCTGCTGTGACTATCGGGCGATGGGCGATCATTCTGGTGGCCGAGTCAAGCCGGAGGGAGCGATAGATATACCATCGGTTCGAAGTGAGATTACGCAGATCATGGAAGGCGGGGAGCGAGCATTTCGGCTCCGAAAAGAGAAGTACGGATTTTAACTCTGCATCTCGATCCGGCGGCTTGTAGCTAGCTACGACGGACTTTCAGTCACAGCCGGATGCAGGCCGACCCACGCTTACCCGCGGTGGTGGGCGGATGACCCGCGTCTGGAAGCAAGAAGATGCCCCCTGCCGCCCGGCATCGGACCGGGTCGGCAGGGGCTCCTCTGCTATGCGGGCTAGTCGATGATCTGTTTCACCTTGCGGCGGTCAATTTTGAGGTCCTGGGCTATCGCTCTCTGGCTACGGCCCGCGTGGTGCCATGCCCGTACCGTCTGCTCCACCGTTGGCGCTTCGACTGGCACGGGTGGTACATCCTGCTCCGGAACTGGCGCAGCGTGGCTCTTGGCCGCGTCAGGGGCTTGGCGCTCGCTGATCTCGTGTTCTGCCCTGATGAGCATCATGAGCAGCTCGTAGGAGCCCACCAGGGCCAGGGCGGGCCAGGCGCTGACCAGGTCACCTATGAGGCCGTGTCCCAATCCGTGCGCCAGGTTGGCGCCGATCGTGGCGACGATGGCGACGCCGAGGCTCCAGGCGGCCAGGCGTGGAACGCGCTGGTTGCGGCGGCTGGCGTTGAGGATGACCATCGATGCCGCCCAGATGAGGCCATCGACGGTGAACGGCAGCAGCCGGGCAGTAGCACCCGACTCGCCGTGCGAGCGCACCAGTTCGTAGGCGTGCTGGTAGGAGATGATCGCGGCGACCGCGGCGACGGCCACCACCGCGAGAGCCGTCGTGATCCTTATCAGCCGGTCTGTCATCGCAGCTCCTCGCGGAGCGCAATCACCAGCGGGTCGTCGTTGTTGCGTCCGTCCTCTAGGAGTTCGGTGACAGTCAGGGCTGTGATGGCCTGGTTGCGGTCGTTGAACCTCGGCCAGTGGGTGACTTCCCACCAGTCGTCGGCCCGCCGTCTGGCGGTCGCAATGACCCTGCCGCCGATCTCCAGGTACATGAAGTCGTCGTTGATCTCGATTGACATGTGGCCTCACCTCCTGAGGTGAGGCCCGGAAACCAGTGACCAACCAAGTGACTACGCAGCCAAACCTCAGCGGGCGGAGCCGACCGTGGCCGGACAGCGGACCTGCCCTGAACTGCGGATGAGCGACGCAGCGCTATGCTGTCGGACTGACCTGGCCGGCATGGCATGCAAGAGGTCCGGGGTCCGAATCCCCGTAGCTCCACCCGAAAGACCAGGTCAGGGCCCTATGTGTTTGTCATTCTGATCAGTGTCAAGATCGTTTGACCGTGATCTGACCGTCGCGGTGGACGTGGTTCGCTGACACTGATCCTCACGGATTGCCCTTTGATGGCTCACCGGATGTGCGCGACCGTGGTGTTCGTTGAACAGGCGGTTTCGTCATCGCTGGAGGCTTCTCGTTGATCTCGCACGGTGGGTCAGAGGAGATCGTCGGTGAGCTTGTCGTCGATAGGAGGGTCTAGATGGTCGGCAGCGAGTCGCGTCGTACCGTGACGGACTTTCCAGCCGGGACGTGGCCGTCGCAGCCGGGGCGCCTTGATCCCGGCGGATCAACACGCGCCGACCGTCTGCGCATGCTGCAGGCTATGCGTGAGTACTGGAGCCAGATCAACGACAGCCGCAGGGCGCGCGTTGCTGTCGAACTGGAGAGTGCTCGGCGAGCGCAGCAGAGTGTGAATGACTCCTGGGACCATCACAGGGACGTAGTGACACGGCGGTGGCGAGAGCGCACGGCCGGCCGGGGACAGACGATGGTTGCAGACATCGCGGAGGTCGCTGCCCAGTACCATCCCGAAAACGTGCTATCGCCAGATCATGTGCTCGCCACAGAGCAGGCCCACAAGTATCTGTGGGTCTGCCCCCAAGGCCACGAGCCCTGGCTTGCCTTGCCCAAGGACCGGATCCAGAAGGGCTCGGGTTGCCCGGCGTGCCGTCACATGCTCATGCTCGCCGACCTCCCGACCCTCGCCGATCAGTACCTCGGCGACGAACCTGCATCGGCGGTCACGCACGCGTCTCATCAGACTGCCCCGTGGGCGTGCCTGACATGGGTTGCTGACCCAGCCACTGGCGAATGGCGCAAGGCCGCACACCGCTTTGACGCAGTGATCAAGAGCCGGGCGCTTCAAGGTGACGGGTGCCTGGTGTGCGCCGGATACAAGATCGACGACACGAACTCGCTGCTCACGTGGTTCCCCGACCTGGCGGCCGAGGTCGACGATCCCGAACATGACCCAGCGAATCTGCCGACGAGCATCCACAACGCCTCTCAGCGGGAACAGCGAGAGGGCGAGGGCGGTGGGGTCTATTCGAAGATTCGGTGGCGATGCCAGCATGGACACACCTGGCATTCGACCATCCTGAACCGTGTCCAGGGCGGCGGCTGCCCCCAGTGCTCAACCGCCGGCATTTCCAAGGAGCAAGTCCGCCTGGCAGCTGAGCTAGCTGGCCTGTTCGAACTTGTCCCGCCAGATCGGCCGGATCCCCGGCTCCCGGAAGGCATTCCGGACTTTGGCTCGCACAAGATCGACATACCGACCGCGCTCAAGCCAGCCGAGTGGCGTTACGGCCAACTGGAAGTCGACGCCTGCTTCCGTCACCCCTGCTGCCTGGTCGCCGTCGAATATGACGGCGCCTACCACCACTCAGGCGCCCGCAGAAACCGGGTGGCCTTCGAGGTTGCCAAGGATGGCCTACTCGTGGAGCTCAGATACGTGCCAGTCCGCCTGCGGCTTGGTGACTTGCCCGAACTGGACTCTCCCGCGATCGTCTGCCCGGTTCCAGAGCGGGCGACCCCGTTCGAGGCCGCCCGCGCCGTGATCGAAGCGCTCGAGACCTGCTATCCCGGCGCCATCAGCGGCGCCTGGGGCTACATCGACGCCGGGAGCGCCCGCCACGAGGACCTGGCGGAGGCTTACATCCGGGCCGTCTGGGGCGAGCCCAGCCCCAGACGGAAACCTGCCCGCGCTGCTGCGTGCGGAGCTGTACCCAAGGAACGCTCCCTCAGGGCCACTGCCCCGCACCCCGGCAGCCTGTTGACCCCCGCGGGCAATCCCTACCGGAGTGCCGAACCCGGAGGTACCACACTGCGCGACTATCAGTGCCGGTGTGGCGCCATGCTCACCGGCGCGGTTCAATCTCAGGTCACTAGCGGCAATACCCGCAGCTGCGGATGCCTGGCCCAGAATGTACGGAAACGAGCGAGAACTCCCATCGACCGGGCAGATACCGCTGCCGCTCGCCAGTGGGCACAGCAGCGCGGCCTCCCCGTCAGCCAGAACGGGAGGGTGACCGCACAGATCGTCGCATCCTATCTGCTGCACTCAGCAGGCATGACTGATCACCTAGGCGCGCAGGGTCTTCTCGACGAGACTCAGGTTCGGGCGTGGGCGCACCACGAAGGTGTTCCGCTGCTGGCGCGCGGCCGTCTGTCGGAACAGGCATGGCTCGGCTACGCGGATCACTTGGTGGCTACCGGCTAGGCCCGTTTTCCGCACATGGGTGATCGTCAGCGGAGTTGCCGGGGGTCGGTGTGGAGCAGGTCGAGGAGTCGCAGCTGGAGGGGTGTGGGCTGGGGGATGACCGGCGGGTCCTGGCCGGTGCTGGGGATGATTTTCATGGTGGCGAGCGCCTGGAGGATCAGCCGTCCGGTGGGGACGGCGGGCCGTCCGGCGTACAGGCCTTCGACCTTGGTCTGGCCCTGCTCGGCGAGGGCTTGCCTGACCTGGCGTTCTACCAGGCAGAAGATGAGCAGGGCCACGCAGATCACGGTGACCAGGGCGGCGATGCGCCGGTTGCTCTTCAGGAACAGGGCGGCGACAGCGAGCGGGCCTTTGAACGCGGAGTAGCGGCGCTCGACCGCTTCTTGCCCTTTGCAGAGGAGGAGTACCCAGGTGGCGTCGGCCTGGCCGGGGTCCAGGTTGGTGAGCAGTGCGTACCAGCCGTCGGTGGCGGCCTCGGCGTCGATCGCCTGCTGGTCGAAGTTCCAGGTGAGGGTCGGTTTCCCGGTGTCAGGACCGGTTCCGGCCCGGGCATGCAGGTAGGCGCCGGCCCGCCGCTGGCTGGCGATGACCGCGATCCGGGCCTCGACCTTGCCGGTGTCGGGGTAGTGCCGTGAGCCCAGGCCGCGTTCCAGCCGTTCCAGGTCATCGCGGGCACGCTCGAGCTTGAGCGCCCGGGCCTTGCTCGCGGCATCCGCCCGGGCCGAGGAGTGCACGAGCACCCGGCGCAGTGTCACAGCACCGGGTCGCTCTTGCGGGGCCCGGCCAGGCTCATGGTGTCTTCGACCACATGCCACCTTCCGCGCCGGCCAGCGGGTTTGCCCTGGTCACGCTGGGCGACGTAGTCGACCCTGGCCGCCTGCTCCACGCTGAGCCCGGCCAGCTGCGCCGCAGGGACATAGGTCTTGGACGCCGGGGCCACGAAGGTCACCCCGCCGCCGTCCATGGCGGCCAGGTTCGCATACGAGATCAGCCTGGAGTCACCGACGATCAGCAGCCTGCGCTGGGTGGCCATCTCCTGCAGGGCCTTCATCACCGGGATGACCTGGCTGACCTCGCCGGCACCGCCGTCGAAGGCGCGGTGGAACACCGGGATGCCGCCGTCCCCGCTGACCGCGATCCCGGCCTGGACCTGCTTCAGGTCCGGGCGGCGGTCCTTGGGATGGCCGAACTTCGGCGCGGGAAACTCGTCCTCGCCTGGCTGCCGAGCTTTCCAGCGAGCGGCACCGGCTGGCCGCCTTATCCCTGACGGAGGACTTGTCGGTGCAAGCGGTCTTCGACGTCTCCTACCGGGCGCTCCCACCTGCAGCCGCCCGTGCCTACCGGCTGCTGTCACTGCTGCCCGGGTCCGAATTCACCGCTGGCTTGGCCGCCGCGGCCACCGAGACTGGTTCGCGGGAGATGATCCGGCTGCTGGATGCGCTGACCGATGCCAGCTTGCTGGAGGAGACCCTGGAGGGCCGGTACCGGTTCCATGACCTGGTCCGCTTGCACGCCCGCGAGCAGG
>DATKQH010000232.1:0-16071 GCA_035532775.1 Streptosporangiaceae bacterium | reverse complement strand
TCTCGAGATCGGGCGACCCGTCGAAGCAGTTGAGCGCGACGACGAACGGCGTCTTGCGGTGCTCGAAGTAGTCGATGCACGGGAAGCAGTCGGCCAGCCTCCTGGTGTCCGCTAGGACGACGGCACCCAGCATCCCGTAGGACAGGTCGTCCCACATGAACCAGAAGCGCTCCTGACCTGGCATGCCGAAGAGGTAGACCACGAGCCCCTCGTTGATCGTGATGCGCCCGAAGTCCATGGCCACGGTGGTCGTCCGCTTGCGGTCCACGCCGACCACGGTGTCGATGAGCGCTCCGGGCCCGCTGAGGTCCTCCTCGGTGCGCAGGGGCCGGATCTCGGTCAGCGAGCCCACCAGCGTCGTCTTGCCCGCGCCGAACCCGCCGGCGATCAAGATCTTGACGGCTACCGGTGCCCAGCTGTCGCCGTGGCTATCCTCGCCGGAAGCGTCACAGTCGTCGTAGGCCATCGGCCACCTCCCTGAGAAGCCGGATGTCGGTGAGCCCTGCCGGGCGGGGCCGTCGGATTCTAACCATCCCCTGGTCACGAAGGTCGGCGAGCAGGATGCGGACCACGGCGAGCGGCAGCTTCAGCCTGGCTGCCAGCTCCGCCACGGAAATGGGCCTGGCGCACAGTTCGTGCACCGCCAGGTGCTCCGGTTCAAGTTCGGTGGGATCGGGCGCGAACGTGGCTACCGCGTGCACCATCGAGACCACGTCCAACATCTCGCCGGTCAGGCTCGTCCGCCCGCGGACGAGCCAGTAGGGACGTACCAGCGGACCGGGTGTGGCGTCAGGCGGCTCATGGCGAGCTGGGAGCATTGCGGCATCACTTCGGCTCGTCGGCTGCTTGCGTCGGTCGCTTGCCTGGCGCCATGTGCTGTCCCAGCTGCCGGACGATCAGCGCCATCTCGTAGCCGACCAGGCCGACATCGGCCTCAGGACCCGCGAGGACGGCCAGGCAGCCGCCTGGTCCCGCGGCTGTGACGAACAGGAAGCCCTGGTCCATCTCGATGAGGGTCTGATGCACCTGGCCCGCGCCGAAGTGCTGCGCGCCGCCGTTGGCCAGGCTCGCTATGCCCGCTGCGAGGGCCGCGAGGTGATCGGAGTCCTCGCGGCTGAGCGTCGCGGACCAGCCGATGGCGAAGCCGTCCCTGGAGATGATGGCCGCCTTCTGGACGTGCGGCGAGCGTGTCACCAGGTCATCAATGAGCCAGTTGAGGTGGCTGTCCGTGCTCACGGCCCGTTGGGGCAGCTGCTCGCTGAGGTTGATCGTCATCGGCTTTCCCCATCCTGCGGTTCGACGCTGTCCTGGCCGGTGTCCGCTTCGGTGTGCACCGCGGACCCGGAAATCCCTTGCTGCCAGCCATGCCGGAAGGCCGACATGGCGCCGCACGCCTTCTCGGGCGAACGGGAGCTTGCCGCCGCGCCCCAGTCAGTGACCAGCGCGGTTGCCGTCCTGAGCTGCGGCGCCAGGCTCGACTGGCGGACCCGCCGCGGCATCCCGTTCTCGGTCAGTGCGGGCGGTGCACCGCTGGCGTCGGCATCCTCTGGCGACGGCGACGGCGACGGTGACGGCGACGGCCCGGCTGGCTCCGCTGGCTCCACCGGCGGTGCTGGTTCAGCCAGTCCGGTCGGCTCGGCGACGGCTAGCAGGCCAGCTGGTCCGGTGGCGGGTCCCGCCCCGTTGACGAGCGGCGTCGTGACGGCATGATGGCCCGCCACGGCCAGGTGGCCGGTTGCCTGCTGGCTGGCAGGGGTGCCCGGTCCGATGGCATCCGCCAGGACAACCAGCTCCCTCGGGATCAGCACGATGGCCGTCACGCCGCGGTAAGGCGACTCGCGTAGCGTCATGGCGATCCCGTGCCGCCGGGCAAGTCTCGCGGCGACAAAGAGTCCGAGCCGGTCAGAGCCCGACATGTCGAACAGCGGTGGGTCGGCCAGGCTGGCGTTGACCGCAGCGAGCTCCTCTCCGCTCATGCCCGGCCCGCGATCCTCGATGTCGACCGCGTAACCGTTTGCCACCAGTGCGCCGGTGATGCGGACCTCGGTGTCGGACGGGGAGAAGATCGTGCCGTTCTCCAGCAGCTCGGCAAGCAGGTGGATCACGTCAGAGACGACCGGGCCAGCCAGCGCCGCCGGCGTGCGGGCGATGACCTTGATCCGCTTGTAATCTTCGACCTCTGTGGCGGCGGCCCGCAGGACGTCCACAAACGGCACCGGTTCGCGGAACGCGCGCTTGGGCGAGTCACCGGCCAGCACGAGCAGGTTTTCGGCATGGCGGCGCATGCGCGTGGTGAGATGGTCGATCCGGAACAAGCCGTCCAGGTCGCCGGGGTCGGCTGCTGTGCGTTCCAGCGCATCGAGCAGGCCCATCTGGCGTTCCAGGAGTGACTGGCTCCGCCGAGCCAGATTCCGGAACAGGTCGTTGATGCCGCGGCGTACCCTCGCCTCGTCGACGGCCGATTCCACGGCCGTGCGCTGCGCGCTATTGAATGCTGCCTTGACCTGGCCGATCTCATCGGCACCTGGTTCAAGCGGTCGCACCAGCGCGCCGACGTCCACTTCCTCTCCGGCGCGCAGGCGCCGCACGAGGCTGGGCAGGGCGACGTTCGCCAGTTCCAGCGCCGAGTCCCGCAAGCCATGCAGCTGCCTGGCCAGCCTGACGGCGATCCACAGGGACACGATCAGGGAGACGATAACCGCGGCCAGGCCGAGACCACCGTCGAGGTAGAGCGAGTGAAGCTTGGCCGTGGCCTGCGCGCTGACCTGCTGTGCCAGCCGCGCTTCGGCCTGCTCGACCGCCCGGCGGGTCTGCCTGCTGAGGGTGGCAACGGCCGCGTTCCAGGCCTCCGCAGGCACTGGGGGCGCCGCTTTCGGGGTGGCGGGGCTGGCGACTAGCGTGTCCTCGAGCCCGACCAGGGTGTGTGCTACCTGCGGGTTGACGTCACGATCCAGGTTGGCGCGGTCCACCGGGTTCAGGTACGAGTAACTCTGGGCGTACAGGAGCCGGTGCGCTCCGACCAGGCTGACGAAGGCCTGCTGTTCGCTGGCCGGGAAGGCATGAGCTGCGAAGTTGCCGTCCAGCAGCGCGCTCTCTTGCTGGAGGTACTCATTGGATACCGCCAGTTCGATGACCGCGATCGCGGGAAGCACCTGCCGGGCATTGCCCACGGCAATGATCGACTGCTCCAGGATCTGGTAACTGGCGGCGATCAGGTCGTTGTAGGCGGTGAATGCCTGCTGGCCGCTGATCGACTGGCCGGTGATCTTCGCCCGGAGCCGCGGCAGGCCGGTCAGTCCAGCGCGGAGCGTGGCTATGGCCTTCGCCGTGCCTGCCGTCGTGCTGTGCCTGACCGACGGGGAATCCGCGGCCGCCAGGAAGGACGCGGTCGCATGGTCGGTGATCGCTTGCTGGCGCTGGAGCGCCGCGTACGCGGCAGGCGCAGGCCGGGTGTTGTACACGATCATCTGGGCGCGCTCGTGCGTGAGCGCGTGCTGCAGGTTCGCGACCGGCTGCTTCAGGTCGCTGATCACCGACCTTGCCCTGATGAGCGTGAGGGCAGCGACCGCCGAGGAGGTGATCGCGTAACTGAAGATGCCGACTAAGAAGACCAGCGGAATTAAGACGAGCAGGGTAACCCTCAACAGGACGGATCGGCGTCTCAGACTCATGATTACTGTTCCTCTGCACACGTGACGGACGGTTGTGTCCTGCTAAAGGCTCACAAGCTAACAGGTAACTCCTCGTGTCGTAGTAACAACGGTGAGTTTCCAGCAAAGATCCTAGGCGGAGGGGAAGGAGCTGCCGCGCGTGCTGCCGCCGCAGGCTTCCAAAGCTCTCGAAGACGGGGCATAACCATGCCGCATGCACTGTTGTCGGCTGTGCCCGGCAGACGTGTCCCAGCAGTGAACCCCCAGGAGCGCCGACGTGACCGTTCGTGATATCGATCTTCAGACTCTGGCTGGCGATCCGGCCACCCTCGGCGAATTCGCCGGATCGGCGGTACTCATCGTCAACGTGGCGTCGAAGTGCGGCCTGACGCCCCAGTACGCAGGCCTGCAGCGGCTCCACGACCGGTTCGCCGAGCGCGGCTTCACGGTGGCCGGATTCCCGTGCAACCAGTTCGGCGCCCAGGAGCCCGGCACGCCCGACGAGATCAGCGAGTTCTGCTCGCTGAACTACGGCGTCACGTTCCCGATGTTCGCCAAGATCGACGTGAACGGGCCGGAGCGGCATCCGCTGTACACCGAACTGACCGAGGTAGCCGATGCCGAGGGCCAGGCGGGCGACATCCAGTGGAACTTCGAGAAGTTCCTGATCGGGCGGGACGGCAAGATCGTGGCCAGGTTCAGGCCGATGACCGACCCCGAAGCACCCGAGGTCGTCGAGGCGATCGAGGCGAGCCTGACCGGCTAGCGCCGGGCAGCTCAGCGCGCAGGCAGGCCGGGCTGGCCGTGCGTTCGCCCGCCGCCAGCCGGCTAGACCGGCTCAGGCCAGGCGGCCGGGACCGCGCTTGATCATCTGGTCCGCGATGATCGAGCGCTGCACCTCGCTGGTGCCTTCCCAGATCCGCTCCACCCTCAGCTCGCGGTAGAACCGCTCCGCGGCGTACTCGCGCATGTAGCCGCGGCCGCCGAAGACCTGGACGGCCCGGTCGGCCACCCGGCCGGCCATCTCGGCGGCATAGAGCTTGGCCATCGAGCACTGGGCGTGCTGCACCTTGACGTCGGCCCCCGCGTCGATCCCGCGCGCCGTCTCGTAGGTCAGTGACCGGGCCGCGAACAGCTCGGTGAGGCTGTCGGCCAGCATCGCCTGGACGGCGCCGAACTCGGCGATCGGCCGTCCCGAGACGATGCGCTCCTGCGCGAACGAGGTCATCTCGGCGACCAGCCGCTCGGCCGCGCCCAGGCACCGGCCTGCGACCATCAGCCGCTCGAACCTGAACCACTCGTAAGCGAAGCTCATCCCGTCGCCCTCGGCGCCGACTAGCTGCGCCGCGGGGAGCCGCACGTCCTCGAACGCCACGATCGGATGCTGGTGCGCGTGGCCGAGCGTGTGCATGTAGGCAGGCGTCCTGACCACCCGAACGCCGGGGCTGGGCAGGTCGACCAGGAACATCGCGTGCTCGCCCGCGTGCTCGCCGCTGGTCAGCTTGCCCTGGAAGAACGCGTAGTCGGCGGCGTTGAACGAGGTCACGTGCCACTTAACGCCGTTGAGCACGTAGTCGTCGCCGTCCCGGCTGGCCGTGGCCTCGATCGCGTCGACGTCGGACCCGGCTCCCTCCTCGGTGATCGCGTAACACTCGTCGCGCTCGCCGCGGGCCGCCGGCCTGACGTACCGCTCCAGCTGGTCGGGCGTGGCGATGTCGGGCAGCCAGGACGGCGGCGTCGCGACTACCCAGGCCAGGGCATTGGTGACCCGGCCGACCTGCTCCTGGATCAGGACCTGCTGCAGGGACGTGCACCCGCCGCCGCCGGCTGCCTTGGGCATGTTCGCGGCGTACAGCCCGAGCTCGATCGCCCGCGCCCTGTGCGCGGCCTCCTGGTCGGCGGGCATCTCGCCGCCGGCCAGCTCGACCCCGACCTCCAGGGGGATCAGCTCGTCGGTGAACCGGCGCGCCCGCGCCTGGATTTCCAGGTCCTGCTCTGACAGGCTGTACATTGATCCCCTTCCAGGCCAGGCGTCACGTCAAGCAGTGTTAGCCTCACAGCGGTCTTGACTGAACGTTCAGTCTATGCCAGCATCGGCGGCATGCCAATGGTCTCTATGCCCGGTTCAGACCTGCCGAGCGGTGGCATTCCTGATCGTGCCATACCGGACAGGGCGGACGCGGTCGTCGTCGGCGGCGGAACAGTCGGCGGGTGGTGCGCCTACTTCCTGCGCAACTCCGGTCTGGACCGGGTCGTCCTGCTGGAGAAGGACAGCCTCGGCCAGGGGGCCAGCAGCCGGGCGGCCGGAGTGATCAGAACCCAGGGCGGTACCCCGTGGGCGGTCAGGCTCGGCGAGTGGTCCCGCAGGTTCTACCTGAGCCAGGCTGACACGCTCGGGATCGACTCGGGCTTCACCCCGCACGGGTACGTGCTGCCCTGTTTCTCCGCGGCCGATGTCAGCGCGGCGCATGAGCGGATGGCCATGCAGAACTCGCTCGGCCTTGACGTCCGCTGGCTGGAACCGGACGAGGTCGACCGGATGAGCCCGGCCATGGCGCCGGGCAAGACGCTCGGCGCGACGTACTGCGCGCAGGACGGCTACCTGCATCCGCCGCGGAACGTGACCGCCTACGCGCACGCCCTCGCCATCAGCGGCGTGCGGGTTCTGGAACGGATCAGCTTCACCGGCCTGGACGTCACGGGCGGCGTGGTCTCCGGAGTGCGGACCGGCGCCGGGCCGATCGCCGCGCCCCTGGTCGTCCTCACCGGCGGACCCGAACTGGCCTCGGTCGGCAGGCTCGCCGGAATGACCATCCCGGCCGGAGCGGTCAGGCACCAGGTCGCCGTCACCGAGCCGCATCCTGACCTGGCTCCGTCCCGGCTGCCGATGGTCTTCGACCTGTCGGTCGGCCTGTACTGGCGGCCGGAGGAGGGCGGCGTGCTGTTCGGGATGTCGAACCCGGACGAGCTCCCGGGCGAGGCGCGCTCGGTCGACGTCGCCTACCTGGAGCTGATCCGCGAGCGGCTGCACGAGCTGGTCCCGGTCACGGCCGGGCTCGGCCTGCGCCGCACCTGGGCGGCCACCATCGACTACACGCCTGATCATCTGCCGATTATCGGCCCGGCGATGATCTCTGGTCAGATTATTAACGGGGCCACCGTGGCCAGTGCGGGCGGCGCAGGGATGATGTGGGGTCCCGGAGTCGCCAGGGCCGCCGCCGACGTGGCACTGACCGGAAGGTCAGCTGTCGTTGACACCGCCGATCTCGGCCTCGACCGGTTCGACGACCAGGGCAACAGCCGCCTGGCCACCGACCCGATCGCGCTCCCGTTCCCGGAGAATACGCCGCAGGCGCAGGCGTTCGGTGAGCACGCTACGAAAGGCCTGAACCGACCACCACGACAGGCCTGAACCGACCACCACGAAAGGAACGTTCTCGATGACCGACACCAACCCGGCTACCCCGTACCTCGCCGCGGCGGCGACCGCCGAGCTTGAGGACTGGGGACCGCTCGAAGAGGCCACCGGCGAGGAGATGGCGACGAGCGGCCTGACTCTGTGGAACGACGGCGACCAGGAGGTCGGCGTCTGGGAGTGCACGCCGGGCCCGTCCTACTGGAAACTCGAGACGCACGAGTTCGTCCAGATCCTGGCGGGGCGGATGACGGTCACTCCGGACGGCGGCGCGCCGACGGAGATCGGCCCCGGCGACGTGGCCGTGTTCCCGCGCGGCTGGGCCGGAACCTGGCAGATTCACGAGACGATCCGCAAGGTCTACGTGATCTTCGAGTAGCGCTGACCCCGCCGAACGGCTCAAGCGGGGAACGCCGAAGAAGCAACCCGGATCGTTGAAGTACACCTGGTGCTTGCCCGCGGCCAGCCCGGCTGCGGTGCAGGTCCCGTCGTTGCCGGTCAGCGTGAACCCGTAGCTGCCGCGTGGATCGACTAGGACAACTTCCGCACAAGTGCCGATCTGGGGGCGCGCTTGCGATCCGCCCAGAACTTCGCCGTGTCGTAGGCGTCGACGCAGACGTTGCGCACCGGCTTGCCGGTCGACGACCAGACGACTGAGCACTTATCCGCGTGGCAGCGTGGCGTCGATGCCAGTGGTCACCGTGGCCGCGCTGACCTTCACGACCGTGGCGGCCCGGCTTGTGCGCGCGTTCTTGTACCAGCGGGTCGCGTAGCCAGTCGCGCCGCAGCCGACGGTGAACCTGACCTTGTACGGGCCGGGCTGCAGGTCGCCGATGCGGTAGCCGCCGCCGACGGCGGCGGTTACGCCCACCGGGACGCCGAGGCCGCCGACGCCGAGGCCGCCCACCAGGGGTACCGCCTCGGCGCAGATGCCGGCGACCGGCTTGCCGCCCGGCCCGCGCACCACGCCCGTGATCGCGCCGGTGACGTGCAGCCCGATGTTGACGCCCGTCGTCGTCTTGCCCGCGGCCACCTGGATCTGCCCGGACACTCGTGCCGACAGGCTCGGGGCATCGCTCGAGCAGGACGGATCACCGGCCAGGACTTCGTACCGGCCTGACGCGAGATTGGTGGCCGTGTAGCTGCCGCCCTGGAACGAGAAGGCGATCGAGCCGGTGGCCGTCTGGCTCAGCGGGAGCACCTCGACGCACGTTCCGGGTGCGGGCTTGGACCCGCCCGGAAGGATCACCGATGTGGCGCCGGAGACCGATCCGCCCAGCCGAAGCTGCTCGTCCACTCCGCGGACTCCCTGGCCTGCCACGACGTGCACGCGGCCCGCCCTGATCTGACCGGCCAGGGCCGACTCGCCGACGCACGGGTCGAACTCCACGATGTACTGGCCCGTGCTCAGCCCGTCGATCGCGTACCGACCCCGCCTGCCGGTTAGGGCGGCGCTGACGCTGCCGAGGTTCGGTGTGTAAGCGACGACGCAGACGAAGCTGACCGGCCGCTGACTGGGCTTGTAGACGACCTGGCCGCTGATTGTCCCGCCCGGCGTCATCGCCGCGTCGATGTTCGGGGTGATGTGGCCGGCCCGCACGACCACCGTGTCGGCCCCGGCCTTCGTGGAGTGGTCCTTGTACCACTGGTTCGCATAGTTCGGGCTGGTCTCGCCGACGAAGATGAAGCCGCCTCCGCAGCCGGAGAACTCGACCTGATAGCGCCCGGCTGGGAGTCCGGTCACCTTGTAAGTGCCGTGCCGGCCGCTCACGCCCTGGGCCGTCGTTCCCGTGCGCGGATCAGTCGCGGTCACGCAGATGTTCGCGATGGCGCGCCCGGCCTTGTCCGACACGACGCCGCTGAACTTGCCGGCTAGCGACAGCGCCGCGCTGACGCCGGTGGTGATCTTTCCTCCCGCGGCCGAGACGAGGTCCGGCCGGGCGCCGAAGCCGACTCCGCTGAACTGCTGGTCCGCGTAGGGCGAGGGCCCGCAGCCGCGGTGCCTGGCGAACAAGCCGCTGAAGAGGACGTTGTACTGGCCAGGCGGAAGATTCGCCGCGCTGTACCGGCCGCCGTGGTCAATCTCGAAGGCACCGAAGTTGCCGAAGCCGCCGGCGCCGGTGACGCCCACTACGAGCACGCAGACCGCGCTCACCGGATTGCCTGTCTGGTCAGTGATGTGACCCTGGATCGTGGCGCCCGGCTTCAGGCCAGCGTTGACGCCGGTGGTGACCTGGCCGGCGGTCACCGAGATCGTGGCGGGCCCGAAGAACGTCGGGTCGCCGCGGTACGCCTGCGGGGCGACGCTCTGCTGGTTACCGCATCCGCCCTGGAATCCGACGAAGTAGCTGCCGGTAAACAGTTGCCTCAGCTGGTACGAGCCGTCGCTGCGGGTCACGGACAGGCCGCCGAACGGGGAATTAGAGAACACGCAGACGCCAGCCAGTGGCTTGCCGTGCGGGTCGTTCACCACGCCCTTGATGACACCGCCAGTCGGCAGCACCGCGTCGGCTGTGCTCGTGGTCTGGCTGCTGACCGTGACGGACTGGGTCGCCGGGAGATAGTTCCCCTTGTTGCCGCAGTTCGAGAAGACGCCGCCTGGGATGAACTGCACCTGGTAGCTGCCCGGCGGCACCTTCTTGGCCGTGTAGGTGCCGTCGGCGGCCGTCCGCGCGAATGCGAAGCCGAAGTTGCTGCTCTGCGCGACCACGCAGATGCCGCCGAGCGGCTGCCCGTGCGAGTTCTTGACGATGCCGGTGAGCGAGCCGTCAAACGGCAGGATCGCGTTGACGTTGGGCGTGACCTTGCCCGACGCCACCGTCACCGGGCTGGGCAACGTCACCGGCGCGTAGGGGCCCTTGTTCCCGCAGCCTGGGCTGAACTGCATCTGATAGCTGCCCGCGGCAACGCCGATGATCTTGTACGTACCGTTCGACTGGGTGATCGCCTCGTAGAAGTTCCTGGTGGAACCCGCGTTCGCGCAGATCCCGGCTAGCTGCTTGCCGTTGGAGTCCTTGACTGTGCCGGTGATGGTTCCGCCCAGCGTCAGGACGGCGGTCACCCCGGTCGTGGTCTTGCCGTCGGTCACGGCGACCGGTGTGCGCACGGCGGCCGGCAGATAGGGCGAGGGGGAGCCGCAGCCGGAATTGAAGAAGAGCCGGTACTTCCCGGTGGCCAGGCTCGGCAGCCGGAAACTCCCGTCGGCCCGCGTAACAGCGAAACCGAAGAACGGGCGCTGGCCGCCAGTGCCCTCCGCGTCCACGCAGAGTCCGCCGAGCGAGGGATGCGGGTTGCTGTTCGTGCGGACCCGGCCGGTGATCACCGCGCCCACGCCCAGCACCGCGTCGATCTTGGTGACAACCTGACCGGCCTTGACCCGCAGCGCCGTCGCCTTCGCCAGCGACCCTGCCCTCTTCCACAGCTGAGGGGCGTAGTTCCCCTGACCTGCGCAGGACGGCTGGAAAGACACGTCGTAGCGGCCGGGCCTGACCCGGAGGCGGTACCGGCCGGTGCTCGACGTCCGAGCCAGGAACCCGAAGCCAATGCCGCCGGTGGTCGTCGCGAGCACGCATACCTTCGCTACCGGGTGACCCGCCCGGTTGGTCACGCGGCCGGAGATGTGCGCGACCTTCCCCGCCTGGGCGGGCGCCTGGACGGCCGGGCCCGACACCAGCCTGCTAACCAGCGCGGCCGCCTGCGACGCCGGGCTGGGGCGCCGCGGCGTCGGCGCACGGTCGAAGCGGGGCGAGATAATGCCGAGGGTGACCGGTGCCAGCTCGGCCGGCGCGGCGCCGGTGACCATGACCTTCGCCGCCGATGTGCGAGTCAGGCCGCCGTACCACTGGCCGGTGAAGCGGCCGATCGGTGAGCAGCCGCGGTACTCGACCCGGTAGGCGCCCCGCGGCAGACCGGCGATCAGGTACCGGCCGTCGGGCCGGGTGAAGACCTTGCGCGTGACGAGCGCGCTGCTGGCGACGACACACACGCCCGCCTCGGGAGCGCCGCTGCTGCTGCGGACGATCCCGGTGATGATGCCGCGCTGGTTGCGCAGCGCCGCGAGCCGTGCCGCGCGCGCCGCCGCCTGCCGCTGGGCCGGAGCTGGCGAGGCCTGCGCCGCGCGGGCCGGGCCAGTGACCCGGCTGGCGCCCAGAGTGCTCGCTCCAGCGGGGAGTGCGGAGAGGCCCATCCCGAGGATTGCGCCTGCCATGGCCAGAGACTGTGCGATTCGTCGCATCTGAAGCTCCTGCTTTCACTGGCCGCTTGCTGCAAGCCCAGCGAGAGCATAGACCGACGAGGGGGAGCATGTACGTCAGCATGGCTATATTTAGGAATTCGGTTATCTTACGGTGACACGTGAACGACGTAACCAGTGCACAGCGGAGGTTCGGCCGATGGGGCAGTGGCGCAAGCAGGCAGTGGAGCGTGCAGGACTCCTGCGATGACGCACGCAAGCAGGGGTCCTGCTCCCCTGGCTCGGACTCCATCGTCCCCACCCCTGCCTGGTCTCGCTATGGCCAGGGCCACTGATTGGCTGCGTGCCCGTGCAACCGTACTAATTGGCCTGTTGCTCATCGGAGTGACGCTGTGGTCGAGGGCAGGGCTGCTTGCACATTCCTTCTTCCGGCTGGACGATTTCTTCATCCTCGACAGGGCGGCCAGCAGTGGTCTGAATTGGCACTACTTGATGTGGGCTGACGAAGGTCACCTGATGCCGCTGGGTTTCGCATTGGCATGGATCGTGGTCAAGATATCGCCAGTGGACTGGACGCTTGCGTCGGCGGTGACACTTGTCTTGTTGTTCGGTACGTGCGTGGCTCTGTTGCGAATGCTTCGGGAATTCTTCGGCGACCATCCAGGAATACTGATCCCGCTGCTGCTGTACCTGCTGAGCCCTCTATCGTTTTCTGGTCTTTCATGGTGGACAGTGACTCTCGAGTTGCTACCGCTCCAGTTGGCGATTTTCTGTGCCGTCACGGCTCACCTGCGCTACCTCCGCACAGGCCGGTTCAGGTACGTCATGGCAACCGCCGGATGGGTGTTCATCGGGCTGGCTTCCAGCCTCAAGGGCGTGGCAGTGCCGTTGCTGCTCTTTGCGCTCACCTCGGCCTTCTTGGTGGAAGGCCGCTGGTCGCGAGCCGTGCTGACGTCACTGCGGACCTACTGGCGGGCCTGGCTGATTTATGGCGGATTGATTATCGGATATATCACTATTTATGTTGTCCAGCTTTCGACATCCGGCGTGGCTCCAGGAAGGCCAGGAGCATTCACCAGCGTGTTCAGTTTCGCGAGTACGCTGATCAAGTACACGTTCCTGCCCGCCGCGTTCGGCGGCCCGTGGCGCTGGCTGGGGGTCGGTGCGTTCGCAGGCGTGGATCCCCCTGCGGACATGGCGCGGGTCACCTGGTTGCTAGCGGCCGGAGTGCTGCTCGTCAGTATCTGGTATCGCCCGAGAGCTTGGCGAGCATGGGCGATTCTGGCTGGCTGGCTCGCGGTCGCAGATATCCTGCCGGTGATACTTGGCCGGGTCTCTTTCTTCCCGGGGGTGCTCCTGGGTCTTGTGGCCAGATACGTCTGGGATGCAAGTGGGATACTGGCGATCTGCCTCGGACTGGCTTTCCTCTCGATTAGAGGTGAACCGACATCGGAGAGCGGTCGGGCACGCTTCTTCCCGCCCTTGCGTACTATCACGATCAGTCTGATAACAGCTGTAGTGATTGGTTCCATTTGGTCCTTCTATACCTACCCAACCGACCCGTCCGCAGCCGAAGGACGCTCTTACGTGGCGACCGCGCGGATCGCGCTAGCTGAGGCACCAAGCGCAGCAGTCATCGTGAACGACCCAATACCGCTGGGCGTGACGGGTGGCGTGGTGGTCGGGTCCATGGATACGACAGCGCGCCTTTTCTCGCCTCTTACCGGCAGCCGGCTGGACACCCCGCTGAGGCAAGGCGGGCTGGCCATGGGTCCGCGCTTCATCGCGCAGCTAGACGGAACTTACGACCACCTGCTGGAATTCGACGGATGGGGCAGGCTCGTGCCCGCGGTCGTCTCAGGCTCCGGCAACCTCCCGCTCGCAGCAGGCCGTTCGTGCTTGCCCCACCAGGACGGCACGACCATAGTCAGACTCCGATCCGCGGTGACGAAAGCCAGCATCGTTCGCCTTGGATATCTGGCCGGTTCCGCCGGGCAGGTCTTGGTGGAATTCGGGGGATCTGCCGTGGTGTACTCCCTTCAGCGCGGCCTGCACGACGCCTACGTCACGGTGCGTGGCAGTGGGAGCATCATCACCGTAATCAGCATCAACGGCCGTATGCCTTGTATCGGCGACGCCGAAGCCGGTGTCTTGCTGCCGTCCGGCTCAGCTCCGGCGATCCCGCCATTGGCGGTGAACGGATAGCCGCCGTCAGCGAGGGATGACTAGCGCGTCGACGGCGATGGCGCTGTGCGGGCCGCAGATCAGCGGGTTGATGTCGATCGCGTCGATGTCGTCGCCGAGTTCGCTGGCGAGCTCGGCGAGGCCGGTGATGGCACGGGCGATGGCGCTGAGATCGGCGGGTGCGGCGCCGCGGGCGCCGGCCAGGAGCTTGCTGACCTTCAGTTCGTCCAGCAGCTCGGCAGCCTGCTCCTCGGTGAGCGGTGGCAGCGCAACCGCGCGGTCGGCGATCAGCTCGACCAGGATGCCGCCGGCGCCGACGACGATCAGCGGGCCGAGGTCGGGATCGCGGACGACGCCCAGCGCTAGCTCGGTGCCGCCTGGGACGGTCTCGCAGACCAGGGCGGCAGGTCCGAGCCGCGCGGCCAGGTCGGCGTAGGCGGCGCTCAGCTCGGCGTCGGAGCCGACGCCGAGGACCACGCCGCCGGCATCGGACTTGTGGGCGATGCCGGGCTGGTCAGTCTTGAGCACCACCGGGTAGCCGATCCTCGCCGCGGCGGCGAGCACCTCGTCCGCATGGCCGGCCCGCTCGGCACGGGCGACCGCGATGCCGTACTCGCCGAGCAGCGCGAGCTGGACGGCACCGGTCTGGCTGCCCTGATCGAGCAGCTTCCTGGCGCGGCCGAGCCTGGCGGCGTTCCGCACCGGGCTGGCGATCGCCGGAGCCGGCCGGCGGTCCTGCCAGTCGAGCATGTGCCGCAGCGCCAGCATCCCGGTCCGCATGCTCTCGAGCACCGGGATGCCGCGGCGGCGCAGCAAGGCAGCCGCGTCGTGGTCGATGGCACTCGCCAGGTTGCTGATCACGGCGACTGGCTTGTCCGTCCGGGCGGCGGCATCGAGCACGGCGAGCTGATAGGAGGTGTCGCCGTCGAGCTCGGTGACGAGGTCGACCGCGAGTGCCACCGCGTCGACGCAGTCGTCCTGCGCCAGCGCGGTGAGCGAGCCGGCGAACAGCTCCCGGGTGCTGGCGCCGGTTCCCCAGACGTCGAGCGGGTTGGTGGGAAGAAGGCCGGGGTCGAGCAGGTCCTCGAGCCTGCCTCTCGTCGTCTCGCTGAGCGTCGCGAACGGGACGCCCAGTTCCTCGGCGACATCGGCGGCGTGCGCCCGCTCCAGGCCCGAGTCGTGCACGGTGCCGATGCCGCGAACGCGGCCCGGGCCGTCGGTGGCGTCAGCCGCACGGCGGTGGCTGGGGCGGCGGCTGGTACGGAGCGAGAACAGCTCGAGGGTGTCGGCCATCTCGGCCAGGTCAGCGACCCGGTGCAGGCCGTAGGCACGGGCCAGCGCCTCCCAGCCGCCGTCCGAGCCGGCCAGCGCCCCGGAATGCGCGGCGACCATGGCCCGGCCGCTGGCCGAGTTCCCGGCGGTCAGCAGGACCACGGGCAGATCGCGCTGTGCGGCGGCGGCAAGCACCTCGCGGAGCATGGCCGGCTCGCGCATCGCCTCAAGGACCAGCGCCAGCACCTTCGTTTCCGGCTGGTCGAGCGCGTAGGACAGGTACGACGGCGCCGCCGTGACCAGTTCCTGGCCGGAGGAGACCGCGAGGGTGAATCCGAACGCGCGGCGGGTGCGCAGCAGCGCGGAGAAGACCGACCCCGAGTGCGTCACCAGGGCGACCGGCCCGGCGGGCAGCGGCTCCGGCTCGACGTATCCCATCGCCCGCAGCCCGTAACCCACGTTGGCGAAGCCCATGCAGCCGGCGCCGCAGACCTGTATCCCGGCGGCCAGCGCGATCGAGGCCAGCCGCTGCCGCAGGGCCGGACGCGGGACCGGCCCGGGCGGCGCGGATGCGCTGCCCGGGCCCGGACGCGCCGGGCCCGCCGTCTCGGACGCGGGATCTTCGTGGGCGTTACCGAAGATCACGGCGGACCGGCAGCCCTGTTCCGCCGCCATGGTCAGCTGGTCCTCGACAGCGGCGTCAGGAACGCCGAGCAGGACGAGGTCGGCTGGCCCGGGCAGATCAGCGAGCGACGGGTAGCACCGGCGGCCGTCGATCTCCGGGTAGCGCGGGTTCACCAGGTAGATGGCCGGCCTGGCCGGTGACTTGGCTACCTCGGCGACCATCCGCGCGCCGAAGCTGCCGGGTCGCTTCGACGCGCCGACCAGCGCGACCGACCGGGCCTCCAGCATGGCGTGCAGTGCCAGCCGATCCTGGGCTGGCCTGTCCTCGCCGGGATGCGGTCCAGCGACCCGTTGCGAATGAAAATCAGTCGTCATGCCAGGCCGTGCCCGCGCCCTAGCCGGCTGCTCGCGGCGTTCTGGCGGACTTGCTGACCTTGCGATCGGTCAGGGCGGCGCGGGCCGCCTGCCAGCCAGGGATGCCGCAGACGCCGCCACCGGCGTGGGTCGCCGAGCTGCCGTAGTACAGGCCGGTGACCGGCGTGCGGTAGTCGGCGTAACCGGGGGCCGGGCGCATGTGGAAGAGCTGCTCGAGGGAGAGCTCGCCGTGGAAGATGTTGCCGCCGATCAGGCCGTAGTCCTGCTCCATCTGATACGGCCCGATGACGTCGCGGTGCAGGATCGAGGCCTTGAAGTTCGGCGCTACCTCGTCGTAGAGCTCGATCATGCGGTCCGCG
>DATKQH010000231.1:0-11354 GCA_035532775.1 Streptosporangiaceae bacterium | reverse complement strand
GTACCTGCTGAAGAACAGCGCGGTCTCGTCGGTCATCCCGGCCGAGGTGATCAGGCCGGCGGCATGCCAGGTCGTGCCGGCGGTGAGCCGGTTCTGCTCGAGCAGCACGATGTCGGTCCAGCCGAGATGAGCCAGGTGGTAGGCGATGCTGCAGCCGGTCACGCCGCCGCCGACGATCACGACCCTGGCCCGGTCGGGCAGCCTCGAGCCGGACCGGGCCGCGGCCGGCGCGGATGAAGTCGTGTGTGTCATGCCTACATTCCAGTGATCGAGGCCAGGGCTTCCTGCCGGTCGCTGCGCTCGCCTCTGGTCATCCAGCGGTACCCGAAGTAGCCGAGCACGGCGATGACGAGCGACATCACCAGCATGATCGTGCCGAGTGCGTTGAGCGCGGGGCCGCCGCTGCCGCCGCGCTGCTGCGCGTAGATATAGACCGACATCGGCGTGTTGCTGGCGTTGTTGCTCAGCAGGTCCACCAGCACGAAGTCATCGATCACGCTGGAGAAGACCAGCACGGCACTGGCAAAGATCGCGGGCGAGAGCAGCGGGATCATCACCCGGCGCATGATCTGCAGCTGGCTGGCGCCGAGATCGGCGGCCGCCTCCTCGTACTGCCGCCCGAGCGTCACCAGTCTCGCCTGCACGATGATGGCCGGCCAGCTGACGTTCCAGGTGACCAGGGCGAGCGTCTCGGCGAGCGTGCCGAGGCCGATGCCCTTGAACAGGATCGTGAAGACGAAGAACATCGCGACGCCGAAGATCAGCTCGGGGATCACGTAGGACAGGATCATCACGAAGTTGAAACTCGACGCGGTGTAACCGCGCCATCTGTTGATCCCCAGCGCGAACGCGACGCCGAGTGGCACGGTGACGACGGTGACGTAGAGCGATAGCCGCAGGGTCTGGATCACGGCGGCGTGCAGCTGCGGGTCGCCGAGCACCGAGTTGACCGGATCGGTGAAGTACCACCGCCAGGAGAAGCCCTGCCAGGCGCTCTGTGAACGCCCGTTGTTGAACGAGAACAGCACGGCGAGCCCGATCGGGACGATGGACCAGATCAGGTAGAGCCAGGTGAAGCCTTCCAGGAACCACGGATGGCGCCAGGGGTTCGGCCTGGGCCTCATCCTGCCGAATACGGTTCGCGCCGTCGTGCCGCTGGCCGCACCCGACGTCGCGGATTTGGTCAGGGTCGTCATCACATCGCCTGCCTGGATGAGCGGTTCGTCGCCACCACGTAGTAGATCATCGGCACGACCAGCACGAGCAGGAAGAGCACCGAGAAGACGGCGCCCTCGCCCTGCAGGCCCGGCGTGTTGAGCTGCTCGTCGATCACGTTGCCGAGCATCGTGGTCCCCGTGGTGCCGGAGAGCAGCTGGTTGGTGAAGTAGTCGCCGAGCATCGGCAGCACGGTGATCAGCATGCCGGTCAGGATCGGCTGCCTGGACAACGGCAGCGTGACCCGGAGGAAGGTCTTCAGCCTGCCGAGCCCCAGGTCGCGCCCGGCCTCGATCAGCGAAGGATCGATCCGGTCCAGGCCCGCGTACAGGACGAGGATCAGGTACGGGATGTAGCCATAGACCAGCCCGAGGATCACGGTGACCGACATGCCGCCGAGCCAGTCGGTCTGCCCTGGTAGGCCGAAGAAGGCGAGCGCCTTGTTCACGTACCCGTCGGTCTGGAGCAGGTCGATCCAGGCCAGCATCCGCATCATGTAGCTGATCCAGAACGGCGCGATCAGCAGGATGAGGAAGATGCCCTTGCGCCGTCCGGCGAACCTGGCGACGAAGTACGCGGCCGGGTAGGCGATCAGCAGCGAGAGGATGGCGGCCAGGGCCACGTAGGCAAGGGTCCGCAGGATGATCGGGCCGACGAAGGCCGACGTTCCTGCCACGTCATGCCAGGCGGCGGTGAAGTTGGTGCTGTTCCAGTGCAGCGGATTCCAGATCGCCATCGGATACCCGAAGACCTGGTTCACCTGCCCGCCTGCGATCGCCATGATGGCGTAGAAGGGCACGATGAAGAGCAGGATCAGCCAGATGATGCCAGGAGCCGCCAGGGCGATCCAGAACAGGCGCTGGGGCTCTCTTGCCTGACCCGCCCGCCCGGGCAGGCGTCGCCTGCCGCCCTGGCTCTGGCGCGGCGTCTGCGCCGGCGCGGTCACGTCGTGCGGCCTACGCGCTCTTCGCCTGCAGCCAGGCCTGGTCCCACAGGCTCAGCGCCGTTACGGGAAGCTGGAGTTCCATCACCCCGCGCCTGAAGTACGACGGGAGGACTGTCGTGGATATCAGGCTGGGCGGCAGCAGTTTCTCCTTCACCAGGCGCTGCGGCGTGATCGCCGTGAGCGGCTGCATGTAAGCGTTGAAGCTGATGTTCTCCAGCGCATTCGGCAGGTCGAGCATGTAGTTGAGGAAGGTGTGCGCGAGCACCGGGTTCTGCGAGCCCTTCAGGATGGTGATCAGGTCGTTGCCGACCGGGCCCTTGCCGTCGGGCGGGAACCAGTAGCCGACCGACTCGACCGGCGTTCCCTTGGGCAGGTAGTACTGGGCCGCGGCGATGTCGCCGGACCAGGCGTGATGGATCCAGATCGAGCCCTTGGGGATCTCGGTGTAGTCGTTGTTGTCGATGTGCACGTTGGTCAGGTGCGCCAGGTCCTGAAGTTGCTGACCGGCGGCGGCGATCTGGCTCGCACTGGTCGTGTTGAGGTCGAAGATCCCCTGCTTCATCAGCCCGAGGCTGATTCCCTCCCGCGAGTCGTCGAGGATCGCGACCTTGTTCTTGTACTTGGCCTGCCACGGCATCGCCCACGGGTTGGTCATCGTGTAGGGGTTCTCGTGGACCAGGTCCTTACGCCAGGCCATGCCGGTGGTGTAGATCGTGTAGGGCACGGTGTACTGCCACTTGCCGTCGTAGAACGGGTTCTTGAAGTCCGGCCAGGCCTGGTCGATGTTCGGGACGTAGCTGTGGTTGACGGGCTGGATCATCTTGCCCTCGACAAGCTGGCCCATGACGTCGATGGTCGGGAAGAAGATGTCGAAGTTCACCTGGCCGCTGCGGAGCTTGGCCATCGCCTCGTCCATGTTGTTGAACGTGGTGACCTCGACCTTGCAGTTGTACTTCTTGCCGAAGGCCTTCAACATCGCCGGGTTGATGTAGGCGACCCAGTTGAAGAGCTTCAGCGTGGCGTTCTGCTCGATCGGCTTCCCGCTCGGGATCGCCTTGTTGTCGGCGAAGATCGGCCAGGTAACCGGCTTGTTCGGCCGCGGAAGCGGAATGGTGCTGCCCGCCGAGCCCTGGGCGCCGGAGCCGCTGCCCGCCGAACTGCAGGCGGCGAGCAGCGAGCCGATGCTGCTGGCGCCGAGCAGCAGCCCTCCGGCGCTCGCGCCCTGCCGCAGGAAGCCCCGGCGGGACACCCCGGGGATCGGCGGGGTTCCGTCGGCCTGCCAGCTTTCTCTCGGATGCATGATGCGCCAGCCCTTCGCTCAGGGAGTCCGTAGCTCACGGTGCGTGCGTTGCGGTGGCAAAAGAGACGTCGCCGCCCTACTGGGCTGAACGGCCTTTCAACTACTCCTGATTACTCCTGATGGTGCGCTGAGACAAGGTTTTCGAGATTACAGGACGATCACATAGAGCCAGATTGCAAATCATTAATAAATCAGTAAAGTCCGGCTATAACTGACCTGTTGATCCGGTTTCGCGCCGGTGCTCGGGGCCGGCTAGGAGGGCGGTCCAGCACGCTGCGTCACCGCCCTCCACGCTTGCCGCCAGAGCTGGTCGGCCGCCCCCTGGAGCTCGACTTCCTTGCGCCCGTGATCCAGGTACGTCGACAAGACGACGGCGGAGGTCAGGCTGGCTGGCAGGATGCCGTCCGACACCAGCCGCCGCGGCGTGGCATAGGTCAGCGGCTGCATGTAGCCCGTCCCCGCGATGTTATGCATCGCGTTGGCGCGGTTGAGCAGGAAGTTCAGGAACAGATGGGCCAGGACCGGGTTCTGCGCGCCGCGCAGCACTGTGCCGGTGTCGTTGGCCACCGGGCCGGTGCCGTCCGGCGGGAACCAGTAGCCGATCGCCTCGACGGGGACGCCCGGCGGCAGCCGGCGCGCTGCCGCCACTACCTGGCCGGACCAGGCGTGGTGGATCCAGGACCGGCCGGTCGCGAGCTGCTGGCTGGTGTCGTTGTCGATCCGCAGGCCGGCCAGGCTGTTCAGGTAGAGCAGCGCCTGCCGGGCGGTGTTGATGATCATCGGGTCGCTGGTGTTGACGTCCGTGACGCCGTTGTACAGCAGCGCGAGCGCGATGGACTCCCGGTAGTCGTCCAGGATCGCCGTCTTGCCTGGTCGCATGGCGACCCACGGGAAACCCCAGCCATTGACCAGCGCATACGGGTCTACATCCACCAGGTCCTTACGCCAGGCGATCCCCGTCGTGTAGACCGTGTACGGCACCGTATACAGCCAGTGACTGTCGTAATAGGGATCGGCGAACACGGGCCACACATGCCTGATGTTCGGGATGTAGCTGTGGTTCAGCGGCTGGATGATGCCCCGACCGATCAGGACGCCGAGGACATCGGTCGGCGCGCCCAGGAAGACGTCGAACCTGCCGCGGCCGCGCCTCAGCGTGGCGAGCGCCTGCGTGATCGTGGTGAACGTCGTGAGCTCGACCTCGCACCTGTACCTCTGGGAGAAGTCGTCCAGGCACCGCTGGCTCACGTGATCGACCCAGGTGTAGACCTTGAGCGTGGCGCTGGCCTCGGGGATCTTCCCCCCGGCGATCGGCTTGTTGGCGGCGGCGATCGGCCACCTGACCGGCTTCTTGGGCTCGGGCAGCGGGGCGAACCGGGGGGCCGCGACCGCGCCCGACCCGCACCCGGCGACGAGCGAGCCGAGCCCGCCAGCCGCGAGGCTGGTGCCAGCGGTCCTGGCCAGGAAGGATCGCCTGCTGAGGCCGGCCCGGTCGCCGCCGTAACTGCTGCTGCCGCCAAGCCCGCGGGGATCTCGGGGATGCGCGCCTGGATTCACTCAGCGGAATCTAGCACCTTTCCCTCTCACCCGATGCTAGAAGCAAACTGCATGACATTACGGTTAAAGCGATCTATATCACTATCGTCATGCTGAACCGAGATCAGCCACTGCTCGGATTTGCCCCATGGCGGCAGGAAGACGCCGCCGTTGTGCTGGAACAGCCAGTGCGCGTGGCTGTAGGAGTCGTTGATGGCGAGGAAACCGCGGAAGTCGCGGACCGGTTCCGGGCTGAAGACGATGCAGCCCTTCGCGCCGACCGAGACGACGCTGGCCGCCAGCCCGTAGCGCGCGATCGCCTCGGTGACGCCGTCGACCGCGAGCGCCCGCAGGGCCTCGATTCGCTGGTAGGCCTCGGGCGTGGCGACCTCGTGCAGCATCGCGAGCGTCGCCGCCATCGCGAGCGGGTTGCCGTTGAAGGTGCCCACCTGCTCGTAGCCACCCTCGGCGACGTGCTTCATCACCTCGTGGGTGCCGCCGAGCGCCGCGACCGATACGCCGCCGCCGATCGCCTTGGCCAGGCAGATGATGTCAGGGGTGACGCCGGTGACGCCGACCGCGCCCGACGGCCCGGCGGTCAGGCCGGTCTTGACCTCGTCGAAGGCGAGCAGCGCGCCGTGGGCGTGCAGCAGTTCCTTCAGCCCGGCCAGGTAGCCGTCCTCGGGCAGGATGATGCCGGCGTTCATCATGATCGGCTCGAGGATCATGCCGGCGACCTGGCCCTCGTACTCGTCCAGGACCCGGCCGACAGCGGCGAGATCGTTGAACCCGACGATCACCGTCAGGTCCGTGAGCGCGCGCGGGATGCCGGTTGCGTTTGGCACGCTGGCCGGCCGGTCGGCCGGGCCCATCACGTCCGGATCGGGGTAGACCGAGACCTGAACCGAGTCGTGGTGCCCGTGATAGCAGCCCTCGACCTTGATGACCAGGTCACGGCCGGTAATGGCGCGCATCAGGTGCACCGCGTCCATCGTCGACTCGGTGCCCGAGTTCCCGAACCGCCACTGGGGCAGGCCGAAACGGCGGGCGAGTTCCCTGGCCACGGCCAGCGCGTCCCGCGTCGGCTGGGCGAAGTGGGTGCCGCGGGTGACCTGGTTCTGCACCGCGGCAACGATCGCCGGGTGCCCGTGCCCGGCGAGCGAGACGCCGTAACCGCCGTGCATGTCGACGTACTCGTTGCCGTCGACGTCATAGAGCTTCGAGCCGCTGCCGTGACTGAGCCAGACCGGCTGCGGGCGGGAGATCTGCCAGCTCGAGGTCACGCCGCCAGCCAGGGCCTCGCGGGCTTCGGCCGCTAGCCGCGCTGACTCGGGCTGGCGGTCGATGAACATGCGCTCCTGCTCGCCGATGATCTCGGCCAGGCCAGGGCGCGAAGCTGGCCCGGTGGTACCGTGCGGCGTGACCGGGAGGCTGGGACCTGACGGGGTGGCTGGCCGCCGTGCCTGCGCGACGGCCGCGGGCGCCCGGACTGAGGCGCCGGAGTGGGCGGGCTGCGGGGTTCGAGAGCCGGAATCCTGGCTCGGGCTGACGGGCTGACGTGCTGAACTTTCGTCGTACGAGGCCTGTCTATCGGCCATGAGTAGCTCCCATAACGGAGTTGACTGAATGTTCAGTCTAAGCCGCGCTTGACGGGCGGAGCAAGGAACAACGCGTCCCAGGCGCGGTCCGGTTATGCTCCGGGCACATGCGCCGTCTGCTGTTCGTGCACCACACGCCGTCACCGGCGATGCAGGCCATGTTCGAGTCCGTGCTGACCGGAGCGCGCACGGACGAGATCGAGGATGTCGAGGTGGCGGTGGTTCCCGCACTGACCGCCGGCGCCGCCGACGTCCTGGCCGCCGACGGCTATCTGCTCGGCACGCCGGCCAACATCGGGTACATGTCGGGGGCGCTCAAGCACTTCTTCGACGGCATCTACTACCCGTGCCTGGAGGCGACTCAGCGGCGCCCCTACGGGCTCTACGTGCACGGGGCCAGCGATACGACCGGAGCGGTCAGGGCCGTCGAGGCGATCGCGACCGGGCTTGCCTGGCAGCAGGTCAGGCCGCCGGTCTGCGTGACCGGGCAGCCGACGAGTGCCGACCTAGGCGCGTGCTGGGAACTCGGTGCCATGCTCGCGGCCGAGATCACCGCGGACAGCTAGCTGCCGGAGCCGGGGGTGGGCTACCGGGGGACTGGGCACCGGGGGATGGGGGCTAGTGCGTTCCGTAGTTGTAGAGCTGCTGGTTGACCGGGCTCTCGTCGGCGCTGGCCAGCACGCTCGTGATCGTGAACGCCAGGGCGAACGCCAGCGCGGCGCCGGCCACGACTGAAATCACCAGCAGACCTAGTCGAGTCACGAATGCTCCTCCTTGCCGGACCCGCACCCAGATCCTGGCGGCTTGGCCCCCTAGCTTAGGGAATGTCCGCGCCATCCCGCCAGACCGATATGAAATAGATATTTTCCTCAGCTAGCAGGCATTGCGGGTGAGCTTGTTCCGGCCGGCAGGCGGAACACCACGAGGTCCGGACCGGCCAGCACGACCCGGGCTCCCGGCAGCCGGGCGAGCATGGCGAGCCGCCCGCGGCGCTGCCGGTCCCGGCCGAGCAGCGGCCCGGCGTCGACGACCACGTACCGGACGCCGGCCGCGGTCAGCGCCGACGTCATCGGCCTGCCTGAGCCGATCACGGGGCTCAGCTGTCGCGCTCGCTGGCTCTCCGCCGCCACCGTGGTCCGGCCGATCTGAAGGGCGTCGTTCCAGATCATCGGCCGGGTGAGCAGCCGTGGCCAGGGATCGAACACTGCCTCGCCGTGATTCCACGGATAGCGCCGGTACTGTGCCCACGGCAGCAGCAGGGCCGACCCGGCGTGCCGGTCGCCATCGATGAGCTGTCGCGCCCTGATCCAGCCGGCCGGGTACTGCACCGCCTGGAGCCGGCCGGCCGCTCCCCAGGCCAGCCCGGGCAGCAGGATGACCGGTGCGGCCAGCGCGAGCACGCCGAGCGTCACCGCTGGCCCGGCCGCGGACCGTGGTCCCCGGATCAGGCGGGAACCGCCCGGCGCGCGGGCCGCATCGGTCAGCGCGCCGACCCCGGCGCCGAGGCCGATGGCCACGGCCAGAGCGGCCGGCCCGACAAACTGCTGACCGTCACGGAGCAGCGCGAATCCGGGCCAGAACGCGATGGCGGTGCGCAATGCGGTCAGCGTCGGCGCTGTCAGCCCGACCGCGGCGAGGCCGACCCCGGCGACGGCTGCCACGCCGGCACCCGGGCTGATCCGCCTGCTCCTGGCGGCCATCACGTACCCGGCGCCGGCCAGGATGACGACGGCGAGCCAGCACGCCGATGCCGGGCCGCCGTAGCCGGCCGGAACCGCCTCCGCGTTCCAGATGCCGCCTAGCATCAGCAGGCTGCCGAGCGCCCCGAACGGAGTGTCGGCTCGGGCAGTGAACGCCGCCGCGCCGTTCGGGTCGGCATGGACCGGGTTGACGAGCGAGGGAATCAGCCACGGCAGGCTGGCCACCGCGATGACGCCGAGCGTGAGCAGGAGCCTGCGGGTCCGCTCCGGCCAGGCATGGCCGCCGCAGAGCGCAGCGGGCACCGCCGCGAGCGCCGTGATCGACATCGCGGCGAAACCGCCGATCGCGGCCGGCGCCATCGCAGCGGCGAGCCCCCAGATCCGGATGCGGTCCGCCCGGCCGCAGACCTCGCGCACCACCCACGGCAGTCCGGCGTAGCCGAGCAGCATCGCCCACTGCCCCATGATCAGCCGCTCGGCGACGAACGGGTTCCACGCGTAACAGACCCCGGCGACCAGTTGCGCCAGAAGCGGCAGCCTGCCGCCGGCGGCGCGTACCGGCCACCTGGACGCGAGCAGCGCTGCCGCACCGGAGCAGGCGAGCACGAAGATCGCGATCAAGATCAGTTTCTGAACAACTTCCGCCGGGATGATCCTGGCGGCCAGGGCGACGATGAGGTCGCTAGGGACCGCCCGCGGCGGACCGCCGCCCAGGCCGAGGTTCGCGTAGCCGACCGGCGGTGCGGGGACGAAGACCATGTCGTAGGAGAGGACGAATCCGCTGCCCAGCGCCGGGCCGAGGGCCAGCAGCCCGAGTACCAGGCCCGTCAGGGCCGGCCAGGCATGCGGCCGGGCCGGGTTCAGGCTAGCGGCAGGGCCAACCGCGGCCGGCGTGGTCTGCGGCCGCGCTCGCTGGGCGAGCTTGTGCAACATCACGCCTTGCGTGCCTGCACGAGCAAGATCGAGGCCGCCGACGGCCAGTGACAGAAGATCCGGTCGAGCGGGCGGAGTACGGCCGGCACGTCGTGGTAGCGCGCGCCTGCGACCCGCACGCACTCCAGGCCGTAGGCGGCAAGGAACTCGACCAGGGCGCGGCGGGTGAACATGTGCAGGTGGCCCGCCACCTGGCTGCCCGGCCTGCCGAAGACCGAGCGCAGGCTGACCTCCGAGAAGACCGGCTGGATGCCGAGCGCCAGCAGCCCCCTGTTGTACCAGGCAGCGAGATTGGGAGTGGAGAGCAGCAGCGAGCCGCCCGGCCGGAGCACGCGGTAGGCCTCTTCGACGGCGGAGTCCGTGTCCACGAGGTGCTCGATCACCTCGCTCATGATGACCACGTCGACGCTGCCTGACCTGACCGGCAGCGGGGCATCGAGCCCGGCCAGCAGAACGGTCATGCCGCGCGCGGAAGCCTGGGCGAGCGAGGGAACCGACCAGTCGAGCCCGGCGAAATGATGAGCGTCGTTGCGGCGCGCCGCCACGCTGGTGGCGAACCCGTCCCCGCAGCCGACATCCAGGATCCGAGCCGGCGCTGGCACGGTGGCGAGCACGTCGGCGAGCATCTCGGCCTGGCGGTACGCCCGGTCGGGTCCCGAGCTGGCCGGCACGGCGGGGTCCTCGTAGAAGTCGCGGAGCGGACTGGCCGCGGCTGGCACCGAGTCCGGCGCCGGGTCCCGCACCGAATCAAGCACCGGGATCCTGGCAGGCGAGCCGGGTACCGCCCGGCCGCCGCCCGGCGCGCTCACACCGGCTCCGACGGCGCCGGGCCGGACGGCTGGGCCAGGTAGCCGACGGCGTCCGCACTGACGGGCTCGTCAGCGGCGGCATCCACCCTGATCTGGCCGGCTCTGACCTGGCCGGCTCTGACCTGGCCGGGGCCGGCCTGGCCAGCGACCCGGGCTCGCGCCAGCGCCTCGTCGGCCACCAGCGAGAAGCCGTCGACGGCAGCCGACCAGTGCAGCTGCATGGCGCGCTCGCGCGCCGCGCGCCCCATCGCGCGCCGCTTCCGGTCGTCGATCGCCAGGGATGCCCAGGCCGAGGCGAACTCGCCCTCGCTGCGGACCAGCAGGCCGGTCTCGTTGTGGACTACCGAGTCCCGGAGCCCGGGGACGCTGAACCCGACCGCGGGCGTGCCGCGGACAGCGGCCTCGGCGACGACGATTCCCCAGCCCTCGATGCTGGCCGGATGCAGCAGCAGCCATGCGGCCGACAGCAGCCGGTGCTTTTCTTCTTCCGATACGCGGCCGGTGAACTCGACCCCCGGGCCGGCCAGGGCCTGGAGCCGCTCGCGCTCCGGTCCGTCGCCGGCGATGACCAGCCGGCCGCCGGTGACGTGCCGGACCCGATCCCAGAGCCGGAGCAGCAGGTCGATCCGCTTGTATCCCGCCAGCCGGCCGAGCGCCAGGAAGAGCGGTTCCGGTGAGCGGGGCGCGGGCGGCGGGCCCGGCTCGACGCCATTGCAGATCAGCCTGATCCGCTCGGTGTCGACGCCGATCTCCCGCAGCGCGGCGAAGGTGGACGCCGACACGGTCAGGAACAGGTTGTCGCGGTGCACCCACGGCATGACGGCCGACTCAGTCAGGCGGCCGAGCGCGGCGACCGGCGCTGGGAAGCGCAGCCGCCAGAGTTCGGTATGCACGTGATTGACCAGGCAGACGACGGGCCGCCTGGTCCACAGCGGAGCCAGGTACGGCATGCCGTTGCAGACCTCGACGATCAGGTCGCAGCCGCGCAGATGCCGTCGGAACGCGAACGGTGCCCGGGCGAACTGGGTATAGGTACCGCCGCTGCGCCGCACCTCGTACGGCCGCTCGCCGACCGCGCCGCCGCACAGCAGCGTCACCTGGTCGCCGCGCGCTGCCAGTCCCTGTGCCAGCCGGTCGACCAGGAGCTCGGACCCGCCCGCGTCCTTGTTCGCGAGGTCCCGCCAGGCGATGAAGACGATGTGCCGCCCAGAGCTCATGCTGGTGCGCTCGCTGCGTGACGCGCGCGCGGCCGGCGCGTAGCGGGAGATCGGCGCTGCCTCACAGTCCTGAACCTCCCGGGTCGCCGTTGCCGACCGC
>DATKQH010000230.1:0-4324 GCA_035532775.1 Streptosporangiaceae bacterium | reverse complement strand
CGGTCGATGATGACTGGTCCTGGCTGGATCCGGCCTAGGCTCGGCCAGCCAAGTGAAGTGTTGAGGTAGAACAGCCCGTCGTTCCATGCTTTCGCGGGTGTGACCAGCCCAGGCAGGTCGATGACAGTCCCGTTGGCTCGGACTCGTTGCACCTGGAGGGCTGCGGATAGATTCTCTCCGCCGATCTTGATACGACGCAGCCGGTCGGTCATGTTCGTATTGCGCCCGACGACAATGACGGGGCCTTCGAACGCTTCGGGGCCGACCTCGCGCCTAACGCGCGCCCCGAGACGCATGAGCTGGACATATACGCCAAGGAGCACAGCGATGTCCTGCCGCCCGCGGGGCAGCTCAAGGGACAGGTCGTTGGTAGTTGTCGTAAGGACACGACGCACCAGGTTCAGTGTCGCTTCGTCGAGCGGGCCGAAGTCGACTGTATGCGCGTCGTCTGTCAGGCGCAGCCGCCGCAGCCGCTCAAGAAGATCGCTTGCGTCGGGGGCGACGGGAACGAGGTCGTCGAGGTAGGCCATCGCGCCTCCGAGATTCCTTCCGAATGCTCCTGATTGTTGCCTAACGATGCTGCCGCTACCACGTTAACAATCACATCGGACGGAAACGCCGTTAGATGCTACCGGCAGTCGCGGTAATTCTGGGCGCTTCCGCCCGTCGCTGACCGCTGGGTAGCACGAAGGCCTACGCTACTGCCGGGGCCGGTGATCGAGCGATCAATAGCCTAGGAGAGGTTGGCAGTGAGCAAGGCAGCGGGCACAGTTCGAAATGGCAAAGGTCGGGTGGGGTGAAGGCTCAGCAGCGCGGAAGCACCATCAGGGTGCTCGCAGCCTGCTCGCTAGAGCGCAGCCAGCTGCCGGTGGCCGTCAGCCGCGTCGCCGAGCACGAGTCATGGCGCAAGGAGCTGCATCGGCCGGCGACCTATGTGCACAAGTGGTGGGCGCGTCGGCTCGGCTCGGTGTTTCGGTCCGTCCTGATTTCTGCCGCCAGCGCTGGCGGCGAGCCTTCATCCTCTGCGCTCGACGGAGCGGTGGTGTATGATCCATTCGGTGGGTCGGGCACCACGCTCGTGGAAGCCGTGAAGCTAGGCGCGCGCGTCGTCGCGCGCGACATCAATCCGGTGGCGACGCTTACACAGCGGCAGGCGCTGCAGTCGTGGGAGTTCGATACTGTCGAACGGCTGTTTGCCGTCGTTGAGGCGGCTTGCCGCGTCGACATCGACGCACTGTACGTCACCGCCCAGGGCGAACCTGTCCTGCACTACTTCTGGGTTGCCATCGCGGACTGCCCGGATTGCGGCGAGCCTGTCGAGCTCTTCTCGACCTACTTGTTCGCCAAGCACGCCTACCCGAGCCGGTACCCGGCGGCGCAGGCGACTTGCCCGCGGTGCCACGCGGTTTGCCCGGTAGACATTTCCGTCGACACCGAAGGCCACTGCTCTAGCTGCGGTACTGGGTTCGGGATGGCGGGCACGGTACGTGGGCGGACGATGACGTGCCTGGCGGGGCACCGTAGCGAAATCACTGTAGCGCTTGCTCAGCGGGCGCCGCGACGGCGCATGTACGCGAAGGTCGTCAGGACCGGCGACGGTGGACGTGAGTACCGCGAGATCGATGAGTTCGACCTTGCTCTGTACGACCGTGCGTGCAAACTGCTTGCCGATGCGGCGTGCGACGACCTCGTGACCCCGGAAGGCGAGCTTGCCGACGGGACGAATACGAGCCAAGCTCTGCGGTGGGGATACCGGACATGGGCCAGCTTTTTCAACGATCGTCAGCTGTACTGCCTGGGCCGACTCGGCGCGGCGCTTCGTGACCTGCCCAGCCGCAGCCCAGAGCGGGAGGCGCTCGTTGCCGCGTTCGGCAAGACCGTCGAGCATCACAACAGCTTCTGCTCGTTCAAAGGTGAGGGCACTGGCCCAGTCCGCTCGATCTTCCACAACCATGTGCTGCGCCCGGAACGCTGCTCTGTCGAGGGTAATCCGTGGGGTGCGTACGGCGGATCCGGTGGATATGCCGATGCGCTAGCGCGTCTACGCCGTGCGCACGAGTACAAGCTCGACCCGACGGACCTGATCGAACGCGCTGGGACCGTGATCGTCGAGCGTGGCCTGTCGGCGCCGGTCCCGCAGGCGATCGTGTCATCGTGGAACGACTTCGCCAGCCAACCAGGTAGCGCTTATGTCGTTACCGGCGACGGCGGCCAGACCGACATCCCGGACGGCGCTGTCACGTTGGTCGTAACCGACCCACCCTACGTAGATAACGTCCACTACTCCGAGCTCGCTGACTTCTTCCACGCTTGGCTGCGCGGCATCGGCCCGTATCCCGGATACCCAACCGGCCTGACCACACGAGACAAGCGTGAGGTCCAGAACACCGGTGCGGAGGAGTTCCGCATGATGGCAGCCGCAGTATGGCGCGAATGTGCGCGGGTCCTGTCAGACGACGGTCTACTGGTATTCAGCTTCCACCAGTCGCGGACCTCCGGCTGGGAGGCGGTCATGCGGTCACTGGCCGACGCTGGCTTCGTCGTGACCGCAGTCCGGCCCGTCGTGGCCGAGGTGACCACGAGCCTAACCAAAGCAGCTGCCTCGGCACCGAATCGGATCGATGTCATCGTGGTATGCCGAAAATCTGGGATACAGCCAGAACGGGCAACACCTGCACAGGCGCGCGCACAGATCTCGGCCGCCCTGTTGAGATTGCGAGACAGCGGATTGGCGCTAGGAGACGGCGACGCGCTCTCCGCAGCGAGAGCCAGCGTGCTCGCGCTCGGAACACACGACCCTAACTGCGACTGGAAAGAGCTTCGCTGCGCGGCCGAGGCAGAGGCCGCGCAGGCTGTGGCGGAGCTGGCAGGGACTCGTCAAAGTCGTGGGGCGTGTTTAGCCTGGCCGGAGGGCCAGTAGCTGGAGCGGGCGGTGGGGATTCTGGGCGTTGCGGCGTGTTTCCTCCGCGATCTTGGTTACTCCTTGTAGCCGGAAGAGGGTGATGACGAGGTTGGTGAGGGCGGATATCATCTGGAGGGGCGTTTCCGGTGCTTATGGTGGATTTGTTCTTGTGTCAGACCACGTCGCAACCAGTGCAGGTGCTCTATCGTCCAGTGGCCGCGGATGAGGGCGAGCAGGTCGGCGGGATTCGCCTGGATCGCGTCCAGGCCTGACCGCGCCGGCGGTCGACCAGGCCAGGCCGGCGGCCGGGCTGCACCGGGAGGTCGTCGGCCGGATCGAGCAGCTGCGCCGGGTCTGTGACTACGTGCAGGCCGGGCAGCTGCTGCCGGATGTGATCGATGAGCTGCACTGGCATGCGGCGCGGCCCGCTGATGAGCAGTCCCGGCGGCTGGCGCTTGAGGCGCTGGTGGAGGCGTGCGTAACCGCGGCGGCGATGTGCAAGGAGCTGGGATATCTGGACCTGGCGTACCTGGCCGCGCTCCGGGCCAGGGAAGCGGCCGGGCTGCTCGATGATCCGGTGCAGCGAGGCAAGGCCGATTTCATGTGGCTGCTGACCTTGCCCCACGCCGGATCGTGGGAACGCGGCCTGGCAGCGGCCGAACAGTCCGCCAGCCTGCTGCAGACGCACGCGCGTGACCCGCTGGGCCTGGAGGTGCTCGGGATGATCACGCTGACCGCTGCGCTTTCCGCCGCCGCAGCTCAGCGGGGGGACCAGGCGGTGCACTGGCTCAGCGAGGCCGCGCAGATCGCGTCGCGGGTGCCTGACGAGCCGAGGCGGAACTGGCAATCTTTCTCGGCGGCCAACGTCGGCATCTGGCGGGTGACCGTGGGAGTGGAGCGCGGCGAGTCCGGCGGCCGGGTGCTGGAGCTGGCTGCCGGAGTCAACCTGGACTTGTTCGAGCCGAAGGTGTCACGTCGGGCGAACTTCCTGGCCGACGTTGGCCGCGGCCTCGCGCGGGAGCCTCGGACGCGCGGCGAGGCGGTCCGCTGGCTGCGCCGGGCCGAAGACGCCGCCCCGCAGCGGATCAGGAACTCCGCGTCGGTCTGGGAGACCGTCGCTTTCCTGCTCAGCCGGGCCCGCGCTGACGCCGGGGGCCGGGAGCTGCGGGGTATGGCGGCGCGGATGGCGGTGCCCCACTAGACCCCGGATCGGTGCCGGATTCGCGCCTTCCGCCAGGATGCCCATCGGCTTGAGAACGCCAGCGACCCAGGGGCCTCGGCGCGTGGGCGGCGTCGCACGCTTGGTCCGCTACCAGGAAGGCCGCATCGTTGTCGGCTCAGGTGCGCACTGCGAGGTCGTAGTCGGTCTCTGGCAGCACGGGCTCGATGAGCAGCCGGGATAGCGCCGCGTTGTCGTCGATC
>DATKQH010000229.1:0-4842 GCA_035532775.1 Streptosporangiaceae bacterium | reverse complement strand
AGCCAGGAGGCCGTCATGAACCCCGTTCCCGCCACCATCACTGCTGAGGTGCTGGACCACGCCGACGGTCGCCCCGTCGCCTACATCGACGCCACCGCCATCGTGGTCTTCGCCTACCAGCAGCCCGACGGCCTGTACGTCTACACCCGCGACGACACCGCCGATGGCAGGCTCCGCCTGATCCTTGACGGCCAGCCACTGCCGATCATGCCGGGGAGCAGCAGCCCAGCCACGGCCGGCCCGGCCGCTGAGCCGGTCGCTGCTGGTGACGGGGATTCCCGCTCCGGTTCCGTTTCCCATGTTTCTTGCCGCGACACGCGACGGCACCGACGGCGTCGAACTGCGCCTGGCCGTCGAGCTCCCGGCCCGCGGCTCGGGCGACAGCATCACCCGCTGGGTGAAGGTCACGGCCTTTGGGCTTCTGGCCACCCGCACCGCCGAGTCCGTCCGGAAGGGCGACCGGGTGACCGTCATCGCCGACGACTTCACGGCCGAGGCCTGGGCGGCCACCGGCAGCGGTGAGCCCCGCGCCCGGGTGACCCTCCGGGCTCGCGAGATCGCCGCCTCGATGGCCTTCGACAGCCTGCGCACCGACTACGCCGTCCGCAAAGCCCAGCGCCTGGCCGCCGCGAACGGTGAGCCGAACGACCTCCCGGCCCACGAGCAGGCCGAGGCACGGGTCCTGTCCGGCGTCACCACCACCTCCTAGCACCCCTCCCGGCCGGGGGCGGGCACCCAGCCCGCCCGCCGAACCCGGCGCCAGCGAAGACGACTACCCCGGCGCCGCTCCCGCGACCGACTGACTGCCCTGTCCCGCGCGCGGGCCGGATGCCGCTGGCCCGCGCGCACTCATAACCGCCCTTCCACTCTGAACGAAAGGATCCCGGAAATGACCGAGCTGATGGCCAAGTACGGCATCGACCGGGCGCTCCTGGCCGCCGCCCGGCCCGAGACCGACGCGCCGGGCAGCCGCCTGGCCGAGCTGGACAACCCGCGGAACCGGGTGAAGGTCCACCTGCTCTGCGGGCTGGGCGCGGCGATGCGGTGCCAGTGCATCCTGCTCACGACGAAGGCCGGGCTGAAGGTGCACATGTTCGGCTACGACAGCGGCATCGAGCGCACCGACATCCTGTACACCTCGGTGCTGATCCAGATGTCCCGCGGCCTGGCCACGGCGGTCGTGCCCGACCGGGCGAGCCCGCGCGCCTGGCGGCGCGGCTGGCTGCTGGGCTTCGGCGCGGCGGTGATCAGCCGGGTGAAGGCCGCCGAGCAGGCCGCGCAGGCCCAGGCGGAGCAGGTGACGCCGACCCTGGGAGCGGCGAGCACAGCGCTGGTGCTGGCCGGCCGGTCCCTGGTCATCAAGAGCGCGGTCCAGCGGGAATACCCGGTGACCCGCTCGGCCCGTACGACTTACACCGGTACCGGCTACGGCGCAGGCTACGAGAAGGGCCAGCGCGCCGACCTCGGCACCCGCCGGGTCACGCCGACCAGTTCGCGGCAGCTCGGCGGGGCTGCGGCAACACCATCACCACCCTGGCCGAGTCCACCTACATCGACGGCTGCGGCCAGGTCTGCCGGATCTGCGACCCCGAGCCCGAGTGGCTGGTCAAGCTGTTCGCCTAGGTGGAGCCCCCGTTCTGACGAGTGGCATGGAGCGCCTGCCGGGCCCGCGGTCGATGGTGGTTCGCTAGAGCGGATGCTCAGTCGTCGGCCAGTAGGTGGCCGGCCTTGATGCTGGTGGTCAGGTGGCGCCATTGGGCGGGGGTGAAGGCGAGGACCGGCCCGCGGGGATCCTTTGAGTCGCGGACGGCGATCTGGTGCTGACCTTCGGGGCCGGGGAGGGTAGCGATCTCGACGCAACTGCCGCCGGTTCCGTTGCTGTAGCTGCTCTTGCGCCATACGGCGCGGGACAGGTCTGCCTGGTGCATCCCGCGCCCTCCTCTCGCGTCTGGTTACGTCATGGCGCTAGCTGCCTGGCCGATGAAGACCGCCGATTGCTGCGGGGACAGCGCGGACGCCCGCAGGTGGTCGAACACGAGCGTATACCGCTCGATGTCAGCGGCGGTTTCCAGATACTGGCTGCTTGTCTGGTCCTCGATGTAGACGATGGCGGTGTCGCCGGCTTCGGGGAACCGCAGTAGCTCGAACGAGGTACCCATTGACGCATGGGCGCCGGTATCGAACGAGATGACCTGAAGGGTGACGTTCGGGAGCGCTGCTATCTCGAGGATCCGCTTCAGCTGGGCTCGCATGACCGCGGCTCCGCCGACCTGGCGGCGCAGCACTGCCTCGTCCAGGACGGCCCAGACCTGCAGCGGACTGGGAGCGGTGAGCAGCGCCTGGCGGGTGGCCCTGGCCGCGAGCTGCCGTTCTACCGTGTCGGTGTCCGCGGCGGGCTGTGCCGCGCGGATGACGGCGGCGGCATAATCCTCGGTCTGCATCAGGCCGTGGACGAGCTGGTTCTGGTAGGTGAACAGCGATTTCGCGCCATCCTCCAGGCCGACGTAGTCCTCGAAGTAGGCGGGGAGGGCATCGGAGTAGGAATGCCACCATCCGCGGTGGGTGGCCTGACGGCGGAGGGCAAGCAGTGCGGCACGTGGCTCCCCGGTGACCTCATAGAGGTCCAGGAGCCGCTCAAGGTCGGGCTGGCGTATCCCGACTCGGCCGGTCTCGATCCGGCTGATCTTCGATTCTGACCATCCGGCGGCACTCCCCGCATCAGCGCAGCTCAGATGACGCGCTTCTCTCATCTGCCGCAGCGCCGCGGCCAGTCGACGGCGCCGCGCGGTGGGGCTTGGTCGAGGAGCCACAACAGCACACCTCCAAAGGGTGGGGGAGATAAATCTGCATCATGCTTGTTCATCTGCATGATGCATTCTAGGCTGCATTAAGAACTGCTGGCCAGGATGGCAGCCCTCGGCGCGCTACCGAGCAGATTCAGCCGAAGAACGGAGACGCCACAATGTCGGGCACGGAATCACGGCACATCCGGCCCGCCACGCACGCAGCGGCCACCTGGACCCATGTGTTTCCGGCGCGCGCAGAACAGGTTCGCCATGCCCGGAAGCTCCTGGCGCTGGCCCTGGACGACTGCCCGATGGCCGAGGAGATCGTGCTCTGCCTGTCCGAGTTTGCCAGCAACAGCGTCCTGCACTCAGCCAGCCGCGAGCCCGGCGGCGTCTTCACTGTCCGCGCCGAGATTCATCACGGTGAGCGCGTGCACATCGAAGTTCGGGATCGCGGTGGCCCATGGCGGGAGCGTTTAGCGCCGGCTGACCGCCCGCATGGGCTGGACATCGTCCGCGCTGTTGCCGCGGAGTGCGGCGTTGATGGAAGCGCGCTAACGGGCTGGACCGCCTGGGCCAGGTTCGACTGGCCCGGATGAGGAGCGGGTGCATTCGGCTGAAGAACGGAGACACCACCATGACCAACTGGAGTACTCGCAGGACGGTTCCCCCTGCGGCCTTCCATCCATGTGCGTCATCCCGGGTGTGGTTGCCATGAGTGACCGAGCGTGCCAGGGCGAGCCTTACCGGATCGTGGCAATACTGAACCGATGCCGCTTCCAGCGGATCCAGGCGCTGGAAGCGGCGATCGCCTTCCGGGCCGGCCGCGTCGCCGGTCCCTGCTCGGACTGCGCGGCGGCCGGGCCCGGCTCCCGGTGCGACGACCACGACCGCGACCTGGAACTCATCGCCGGATACGACGCGCGATGAGGCGCGCATTCCTGGATCTTGATCCGGTCGCGAAGCAGGCCCCAGATCTCATATGAAGTGGCCCGTCAAGTCTTTGCAGCTCCTGTGCCGTTGACTCTTTTGGTCTTGTCCTGGCCTGGGGCTATGTGCCCAGGTTTTTCGTGCGGGTGGCAGGGCGTGCCTGTCTGAGCCCATTGCCTGATAGCTGCCAGACCGTGCGAGCGGGGGCCTGGGTCAAGGGGCGCGAAGCGCTCGCGGAGCGACGCCGCAGGCGCCCTTGACGCAGGTTCCCAGGAGCCGATAATGGGCGGCCAGGGAATGAGCCGGGTGCTGACGCCGGTGCCTGCGGCGACCTCGCCGCCGCGATGGACGCGCGAGTCTCGCTGCTGGGCAGGCGGGTCGCGGCTGATCGCCCCGTGTGGGCGCTGCGCTACCTCGGCGACCTGCCGTCGGCCCGGCGGAGCGGTCCGACTGGCTCCGGCGTGCCGGGGCAGTAGCTGCCTACCGGGAGGAACGCGGGTACTTGGACGAGGCCGAAGCCATCGGGCCCGTTCCCGAACGCGGCTCTCCCGAACTGCGGGCCAGCTGGCATACGGCCTACGTCGCGCTACGGCTGCCGGACGAGGGCCGCGAGGTCGCGGCCGCGACCGACGGCGAGCTCTGGACCTGGCGGGCCGCGTACGCGCGCGAGACCGGATGGGTTCCGCCATACGTCACTGGCGAGCTGCGCAATGCTCACATCGCCGAGGACACCTACCGGGCCGACGCCGTGCTGGCCTGGCATCGGGCGGATGCCGCTGCGGATCTCGCCGAACGGGAGCGGGCCGGGCGCGAGGCCGGGGAGTTTAGCGCGCTGGCGCAGGAGGTTGGTGGCTATCGCGAGGCGCTGACGGAGATCGCCGAGGTCCGGGGACGGTGGCACGCCGCCACTGAACAAGTACGGCAGCGAGCGCTCGACGCCGACAGCGAGTTGCGCCGGCGGCACCCGGGCATCGAGTTGCCGCCGTTGCACTCGGGTGCGGAGGAGACAGCCAGTGTCGGGGGGTCGGCGGCTCTTGAGGAGGCTGCCGGGCCTGACACGGCTTCGATCGAGCTAGAGCACGAGTCGCTCGCTGAATGGGGAGGCATGGCGCACCACGACATTGAG
>DATKQH010000228.1:0-2027 GCA_035532775.1 Streptosporangiaceae bacterium | reverse complement strand
CTGCTGCAGTCGGCATAGCCCAGACGGCGCCTCGGCCAGGCGCGCCAGGCTGGACAGCCGGGCCAAGGTGCGGGCGCCTTGCTCTAACCGGCGGATGACGTCCACGCTGATCCCGGACTTGGCCGCCAGCCCTTCCTGAGTCAGCCCCCGCAGCACGCGCAGCCGCGCCAACTGCTCACCACCCGTGCATTGAAAAAGTCTTGCCCGCCCGGATGTCGGTCAATACCCCGGCGATGTAGGGGATCGTCCTATCAGGGAGGTCGCCGGGATCGGCCCAGTGCAGCCCGGCGCACAGCTGCGGCTCGCGGTTATCCGGATCGCCGCTCCAGGTGCTGGTGCCGAAGAAGAACCCCAGCCGGGCTCCCCATGCACCGCCGGTGTGGTGCGCGACATGCAGCAACTCCAGGTCAGCCGGGTCCACGACTACACCGCGCGTCCGCTTTGTGATCATGGCTGGGTTCGCAGTTTTGCTGAATCCGCGGATCAGCATCTCCAGGCTGGCGCGCCTTGATCAGGCGGTGGAAGGACATGCACGACTCCCTCGCTGAGATGTCGCCGGGCAGGCCGCGACATGGCGAGTCGCAGGTCGGCGATCCGCAGTCAGCGCCTGGGCCTGACCTTGTGGTGGAGCACGAGCACGCCGAGCTGGCCTACCGGGACGGCGTGTACCGGACTCGGATCCGGCGGCAGTTGCGGAACACTGGTTCCCAGCCGGTGACGCAGTACTTAGTCCGGATCGCAGTGGACCGCTATCCAGGTGATCCTGAGCGGTCGAATCGGCTCTACCGCGAGGATCCGCTGACCTGGGAAGAGATCGGGCTGTCCGCGACGTGCGGCGACGAGCCCATGACCTGGCACGTGAAGCATGACCGGGATGCGTTCAAGGAGGTCTGGCTTCTCTTCGAGAACAGTGACCGCCGGTTTCCGTTGTACCCGGGTGAGACGACGCGCGCGATCCGGCTGCCGACTCGCAGGCTCAGCATGACCGTCACATTTCCTGCCAGGCTGGAGCCCGTCGTGTGGGGAATCGCGACTTCGATGACGGCTGATGCGTCGCCGTTCCGAACCCCCATCTCGCGGCAACTCAAGGCCGACGAGGTGGTGTTCACCTGGTCGACAGACGAATTTCCGCTGCACGCGCGGTACCGGATCGAGTGGAAGCTCAAGGCGCCAGACGACGAGGAGAAAACCGAAGTGGAAACGATGAGCCCAGCGGATCAGATGCGTTCGCTGGGGATCGCCCAAGACGGAAATCCGGTTCTAGCTGAGATCGCCCGGCCCTTTGAGCTGCCAGCGGAAGCCGAGGACGCCCGCCGGGTGGTGTCTCAGCTGGCCAGTTCGCTCGAGCGAGTCGGTCAGGTCCACAACTTCACGAAAGGCATGGGCCTGGCCGCGCCGCAGATCGAGATCAGCCGCGCTGCGGCGATGATCCGCACGCCCGAGGGTGAGACGGTCACGCTGCTCAATCCGCGGATCACCGATGAGTCGGCCGAGGTGGACGAGCAGTACGAGGGCTGCCTGATCACGACCTTCGAGCGCGGCATGGCCCGGCTCGTCTGCCACGAGGTTGATCATCTGTTCGGGGTGCTCTACCGGTCCCGGATGAGACCGGGCGTCCAGCCGATCTCGGTCTCGAAGTACAAGGGCACGGGCCAGCAGTGGAGCTACCGGTGACCGCACCACAGGTCCGGCGTGACTGACACCAGAGCGCGATTGCCAGGGCCGCGGCGTTCCATCGAGGGCCTGCGCTTCGTCGTTGTCGGGGCTTGCGTCATGGACTGCTTCGTTTCGACGACGCCCAGTTCGTCGGCGGCGCACCGGTGCCAGAGGCCATCGAGGCGGCTCAGTCTGCCGCTGCATGGGCGGTTGCCAGCGCGGCTGAACTGGCCGGGCGCCGAGCATCCGTTACTATGACAGAAGCGGTATCATGGTTGTATGACTAGCGCGATGACCGTCCGGCTGGACGAGGAGACGGCCCGGCAGCTGGGCGAGCTCGCCGAGAAGCACTCCAGCAGGTCCGCGGCCGT
>DATKQH010000227.1:0-18124 GCA_035532775.1 Streptosporangiaceae bacterium | reverse complement strand
GAAGTTCCTGAGCACCGCGTCCTCGGGCGTCACTGCCGGAGCCTAGCTCGGCCTGAGGCGGTGCGGCCTCGGCTGCGTGCGCCGGTAGACGGTACCGCCCGGGGCATACCAGGACGCCGTCTTCCTGACGGCCGGCGCCGGGTCATGCGCGGCGGCCCGCTCGATGGCCGAGCACGCCGCCGGATGGCTGTGCACCCACTGGCCGACGACCTCGACCGCCATCGCGCGGACGTGAGCCGACTCGTCCCCGGCCAGCAGCGCGATCGCGCGCGGGAGCACGGCTGCCGCTTCGGGGCGGCAGCAGCCCTCCTTGCACCGGTCGCAGGCCAGAGCATGGGCAGCGGCCAGCCTGACCCGCTCGGCCGGGTCGTCGAGCGCCGCGATGAGCAGGGGCACGCTCTCGGCATCCATCAGGTGATCGAGCACCATGCAGCTGTACTCGCGCACCTGGGCACGCGGATGCCGCAGACCGCGCCGGGCGGCGACACTCGCCTGCGGGCCGAGCCTGAGCAGCCGCTGGTAGGCCTGGAAGCAGCGATGCGGGTCGGCCAGCGCGTCGACGAGGTCCGCGGCGGTCAAGTCGGCGGACATCTCGGTGAGCACCATGCACTAAGGATGAGAGCAGACCGGCCGCGGCTCAACCCAATTGTTGGGCCGCCGGCCGGCAGCTGCGTTCCCGCCCCGCGCCGCGGGCGGCCGAACCGCGCTACGAGGTCGCGATGCCGAGCGAGTCGGCGCCCGCGAACTTGGGGCCGGCCTCGTAGAAGACGTCGAGATCGCAGATCGTGAAGCCCGCATCCGTCAGCAGGTCGACGATCGGCCGGGTGAAATGGCAGCCGCCCGCGATCCGCTGCTGGATCGGATCGAGTCGCCGCTGCCAGCGGCGAACGCTCTCGTCGGGGGCGAGTCCGTGCTCAAGGAAGTGCAGCTGCCCGCCGGGCTTGAGTACCCGGCGCACCTCGCTCAGCGCAGCGGACACATCCGGGATCGTGCACAGCGTCCAGGTGCTCACGGCCGCGTCGTAACTGGCGTCGCCGAACGGCAGCGACTGGCCGTCAAGACCTGACCGGGAGACCGGGATGGTCATTGCCGCCAGCCGCTCGCTGGCCAGCTTCCAGCTCAGGTCGGAGGGCTCGACCGCAGTGATGCTCCTGACGGCCGACGGGTAGAACGGGAGATTGAGTCCCGAGCCGAAGCCGATCTCGACGATGTTCCCGGCCAGGCCCTCGCAGACCCGTCCCCGCAGCCGCTGGAGTGACCGGGCACCGCAGACGGCATTGATCAGCCGCGGCAAGACGTACTTCTCGTAGGTTCCCATCTCGTCCAGTTTAGGCTGCCGTGCCAGTTCGTCGGGGCAGCCCGGCGCGCCCGGCTGCCCCCGTCAGGTCATGACGCCGGCGTTGCGTAGGAGGCTGCCGTGGTGCCCTCGAACTCGTGGGCGATGAACGGCTGGTCCCCGGCGACCCAGGCGTCGTGCCCTGGCTCCAGGACGTAGGCGTCACCTGGGCCAAGGTCCGATTCAGTTCCGTCGACGTGGCTCACGTGCAGCCGCCCTGAGACGACCGCGCCGATGTGGCGCGCCTGGCAGGTGTCGGTGCCCACGACCGGCTTGATGCACTGCGACCAGCGCCAGCCCGGCTGCATGGTGAACCGGGCCGCCTTCACACCGCCAAGGCCGACAGTCTCGACGGTGGTCTTGTCCGGAGTGCGCGTCTCGTCCGGCGCGCTGAAGTTCTTGCTGGTGATGCCAGCCATGTTGTCCCCCGATTGGTTCCGGTGCCTGTGAGCAGATCTGGCGGCCGCGGCGTATCCAGCCTCCCGGCACGCACTGAGGGTTCCTTCCCGGGGAGTACTGAGGTTAAATGCACTGCGGCTAGCGCATCGTCGGGCGCGCCTGGGCGAAGGTCCAGCGGTGTCCCCCGAGGTCCTCGGCCAGGTAGGCGCGGTAGCCGTGCTGATGAATCGGCTCGACGATCTTCACCCCGGCGGCGCGGGCGCGGGCGAAGTGGGCATCCAGGTCGTCGACGAAGATCCACGGAACGGTGAACGCGGCCTGCGGGCTGACGCTGACCGTCACCTGGCTGGAAACTGGTCGAGGACCGGTCATTGCTGCTGCTCCCTGTCGAGGTGTGACTGAAAGGACGAGAGCTGCTCGTCCCAGTGCGCTTGCAGCTGATTAAGCCAGGCCTGCATCGCGGCCACGGACTGCGGCCGGAGCCGGAACACCCGAGCTCGCGCCTCTGCGGCGTCCCGCTCGTCGGTCACCAGCCCGGCCCGCAGCAGGTGCCTCAGGTGCTTGCTCATGGCCGGCGGTGACATGCCGACGGCCGCGGCCAGTTCCCCCGCACGGGCGGGCCTGGTCCCGAGCAGCTCGATGACCTGCCGTCTGGTCGGATCAGCGAGTGCCTCGAAGAGGCTGGCGACGACCGTCGCGGGCGGCTGGTGAACACTCACAGAGGAAACTGTTAACTGATGTGGCAATAGATGTCAGCTGCAGCGTCCATCGGCCGGCCCCCGGAGCTGAGTCAGACGGGCGGCTCCGGAGCGCAGCGGGCGGGCGGCTCCGGAGCGCATCGGGCGCGCGGCTCCGGAGCGCATCGGGCGCGCGGCTCCGGGGGCGCCGGTGCGCGCCGCACCTCGCGGGCCCGGCGAACCCCGCGAGAGCCGCAACTTTCGGGCCCGGCGACCCCGCCGACCGGATGAATGTGCCATTCACCACTGAAATCGCGGATGGATGGCACTTTCATCCCGAACGGGCCGGGCGGGCCGGGCGGGCCGGGCTGGCTGGGCGGGCTGGGCGGGCCGAGCAGGCTGGGCGGGCCGAGCCGGCCGGGCGGGCCGAGCCGGCCGGGCTGGCCGAGCAGGCTGGGCCGGCCGGGCTGGCCGAGCAGGCTGGGCGGGCCGGGCTGGCCGAGCAGGCTGGGCGGGCCGGGCTGGCTGGGCGGGCCGAGCCGGCCGAGCCGGGCTAGGAGGGCCGGGCGGGGAGACCAGGTCCGGACCGAGGCAGACCCTGCGGTAATCGACTTGATCGATGGAACCTGGCCGACCACGATTGTTTCGCCCGGGCGAGTACGCGAGGGAGGACTCCGGCCATGCCGACGTTCGCGGAACTGCTGGCCGAGGGCTCGGCGGTCGCCGTGGAGGGCTGGGACTCTCCTGGTTCGACGGAGGCAGCGGGCCCGTTCGCCGCGACCAGCGTGCGCTTCCTGATCGAGGCGCGCAAGGAAATGTGACCGGATGGCAGTGCGACTAGTAACGCTCAATCCCTAAGATCACCTGCGTGGCTGTTAACCCACTTCGCCAGTCAAGCGTCTTTGTTCGGGATAACAGCGACTTCATCACAGCGACCATCGACGTCAAGGGAGCGGCCGTGCCGAGGAATACGCCCATCGTGGCGGATAAGGCCTGGCTGGCCCGGAGCGCTCTGGCCACGGCCGCGCTGGTTCTGCCCGCACTGATCGCTGCCCCGGCCTCGGCCGCTGCCCAGACCCAGGCGGCCCGGTCCTCGCAGCTAGCAGCCGTTGCGGCAGCGGCACTGGCACCGGCAGGGGCGCCGCCGTATGCCGACTGGCCGACGTTCCACGGCAACCCGAATCTGACCGGCGTGTCCAAGGACCCGGCTATCTCCACGCTGAACGCCGCCCATCTCGGGGTTCGCTGGATGACGCACACCTTCGGGCCGGTGCTGTCCTCGCCGGTCACTAAGTACAGTCCGGCCAGGCACCAGACGCTCGCCTACGTCGCGAACGAGAACGGCGACCTCGAGGCGATCAGCACGGCCAGCGGCTCCATCGTCTGGGCCGATTCGCTCGGCGTGCCGCTGCACGCGACGCCGACCGTGCTCGGTAGCCATCTATGGATCGGCACCGCCGTGAGCGGCAGGATGATCAAGCTCAACGCGAACACCGGCGCCGTGCAATGCCGGGTATCACTGGGCACCGGGGTCGACTACGCCAGCCCCGTCATCGGCACGCCGCGAGGCGGTCCGACCACGCTCTATGTCGGAGTCCAGGACAACGGCGCCGTCCAGGGCCCGATGATGGCCATCAACGACTCGACCTGCAAGGTCGAGTGGAAGCGCGACCCCTATCCGGTCTTCTCCGGCAGCTGGAGCCCGGACGCGTTCGGCGTCAACGCCCACGGGGTACCGCTGGTCATCTTCGGCAGCGGCGACCCGGATTGCGCGATCTATGCGCTCAACGCCAGGACGGGGGCGAAGCTCTGGCGGGTGGCATCGCGGACCGGAGGGCTGGCCGACTTCGGCACGGGAGCGGCCATCTCGCCGCCGGGCCACAACGGGATCGCCGACGGCATGGCCTACGTAGCCGGGAAGGACCGGATCCTCTACGGGATCGACCTGACTACCGGCAAGCTCAAATGGTACTTCGACTACGGCGCCGCGACAGGCGACAATCACGACGGCGGCCGCTCCACCGCGGCGCTCGCCGGCCGGACGGTCGTCTTCGGCACGCCGGTCGGCGTGGCCGCGGTGGATGCCGTGACCGGCAAGCAGATCTGGCTCTCCGAGAACGCCGGCCCGGTGGACACCGAAGTCCTCTCCTCCCCGCTGGTGACCGGGCCAGCCGGGCACCAGGTCGTCGTCTACGGCGACCTGAAGGGCTACATCGAGGTCGCCAGCCTCGCCACTGGCCAGGTCCTGTACAAGTACCAGACCGGCGGCTACGTCATCAGCTCCGCGGCCGACTCGGCGGGCAACCTCCTCATCGGGTCGAGCGACGGCTTCCTGTATGACCTGGCGCTCGGCGGCTCGAACGGGACGCCGCCGACGACCACCATGACCTCGCCGGCAAACGGCTCGACCATCCCGAACCCCGGCGGCCACCCGGTGGTGGCGAAGGGCATGGCAACGGCCGGTTCAGCACCGATCGCCGCCGTCGATGTCGCCGTTCAGATGAACGGCCCGTCGGGACAGTGGTGGAACGCGAAGGCCCGCAAGTGGCAGCAGGGACCCGCCTATAACCAGGCCGCGCTCGGCTCGTCCGGCGCGACGAGGACCTGGTCGCTCGGCGTCCCCGTCCCCGGGCAGGGCAGTGTGCTCACCTTCGTTGCCCGCGCTGTCGGCCGGGACGGCCTAGTCGAGCCGCGCCTGATCGAGAAGACGGTCACCGTGCGGCCAGTCAAGACCGGCCCGCACGTCACCTTGTCCTCCGGGCAGGCCGCCCCCGGTACCGGCCTGCGAGCGTCAGGCAGGGGGTTCAGCTCGCGGGAGAAGGTCAGCCTGTCGCTGCCTGGCGTCCACCTCGCCACGGTGACCGCACGCGCAGACGGCTCGTTCGCCGGGGCGCTGGTGCAGATTCCGCCCTCGTTCGCCTACGGCCTGGCGGCCCTGACCGCGAAGGGAACGAGGTCGGGACGGTCCGCGACGGCACCGGTTACTATCACCGGCCCCTGGTCGCAGCTCGGTTACGATCCGCAGCGGACGGCCGACCAGCCATTTGACCATGTGCTGTCCGAGGAGGTAACCCCCGGCAAGCAGTACCGCATGGTGCCCTACTGGGTGTACTCAGCCTCGGCACCGATCGAGGGCTCGCCGGCGGTTGCGGACGGGCGCGCTTTCGCCGGTGACCACGGCGGTACCCTCAGCGCGGTCGATCTCGTGACCGGCGGGCTGGCCTGGTCGGCGACGGTCGGCGGGTCGGTCGACTCGTCCCCCGCGGTCGATCAGGCGGCCGGCCTGGTCGTGGTCGGCTCGTCGAACGACAAGGTCAGCGCTTACCAGGAGAAGAGCGGCGCAGTTGCCTGGAGGACCGGGACCGCAGGGGCGGTGACGTCGTCGCCGCTGATTTATCACGGCGTCGTCTACATCGGCTCGGACGATCACAAGCTGTACGCGATCTCGGAGAAGACCGGCGAGGTCAGGTGGACCGTCACGCTGCCCGGCCCGGTCGACGGATCTCCCGCTTTCGATCCGGCGACATCGACCGTCGTGGTAGGTGACGGCACCGGCACGGTCACGGCGTTCCGTGCGGGCGGCTCGCCATCGCGGCGCTGGCAGGTCACGACCGGCGGAGCGGTGGACAACAGCCCGGTGATCGCACAGGGGCGGGTCTTCGTCGGCTCCTCTGATGGCGTGGTCTACTCGTTCTCCGAATCCACCGGCAAGCGGAACTGGTCCACACCGGTCGGGACCTCGATTACCGGATCGATGGCCTACCAGTCTGGCCACCTGTACGTCGGAGCCGCCGACGACAGCCTGACCGCGCTGCTTACCAGCAACGGATCGGTCATGTGGAGCGAGCCCCTCGCCGGGCCAGTGACCGGCGTCAGCGCCACCGACGGGATGCTGTTCACGGAATCCTCGAACGGGACAGTTTCCGGCCTGCGCATCGGCGGCGAGGTCGTCTGGCTGGCGAAGACCGGGGCAGGCCCGAGCGGCAGCCCGGCGATCATGGACAACTCCGTTTTCGTCGGAGGCGAGGACAACGGGCTGTACTGCTTCACGCCTTACGGCGAGCCGTCCGTGTAAGGCTGACCGCTTCGCGCAACCGGTGGCCGCCGCGCCGCGTCCAAGCACCGTGAACAGGTTCATCGCGGGGAGACCCGCAGCGGGCGCGGCAATGGTCCTCGCAATGGCCGCGATTCTGGCGGGCTGCGGCACGGCGACGGCGCCGGGGACCGGAGCCCGTCACGTGGTGACGGCCGTCCGCCCCGGCGGCCCTCGGGCGAAGGCCGACGCGTACGCGCGCGGGCTGCTGGCTCGCCTGCGGCTGCCTGGCCACGCTCACCGAGTGCCGTGGCCGGTCAGGCCGCTCCGGTCGCTGCGGCCGATGCTGCCCGCCGAGCTGCGGGACGTCGCCGACCTGCACGTGCTGTACCGCCTCGGCTGGGCGCCAGCAGCGGTCAACGGGTACCTGGTCGCGCATACCCCGGCCGGGCTGCGGGCTGGCGATGCCGGCCAGTCGCGCCGAGCGGCGACGACGACGGGCTATTACGTCGGCTACAACCCGGCCGAGCTTCCGGCCGGGGTCTTCAATGCCACGCTCGCGACCGCCGTGGTTCCCGCCTCTGGCGGCGGATCGCTGGTCCGCGTCGACGCGCAGGTCGCCTGGTATCCACCGCGCAGCGCGGCCGAACATGTCGTCGCGAGCAGGTACCGGGCGATAACCGCGACGGTGCCGACCCGCTGGACCGGACCGCCCCGGTCAGTGACACGGACCTTCACCGCGCCCGCCGTCGTGGCCAGGCTGGCCGTGCTGGTGAATGGCTGGCCCGCCATGCCGGACATCGTGATGAACTGCCCGGAGATAACGGCCAGCAGCACCCTGTACCGGCTGGTCTTCGTCCCGGCCTTGCCGCGGTGGCCGACGATCACGATCGCGTCGGACGGCTGCCTGAGCACCGGAGTCATGGTCGGCAGGCACGGGCAGCCCGCGCTGGATGATCGCGGCAGGCTGGTCACCACGCTTGACCGGCTGCTCGGCCTGCCTGTACCGAGATGACAGGTGCCGCCGTCGGCGCCGGTCCAGGGATGTCAGGGCACTAGGCCAGCATGGCGGCGATCGTGTCGCGTACTCCGTTGCCGGTCAGGCGCCACGAGCACACCGGAGGCAAGTGGCAACTCGGCGCCCTGGAGTGGGTTTTCACCAAGATGCCGAAGACGCCGCCGCTGCCGAATGTGACGTTCGGCTCGTTCCCGGCCGCCTGTCATCTCAGCGACGGCGCCTTCATTCCGGACGAGAACTCGAAGACATGCCCGACGAAGGCGCCGCGCACCGGAGCGAAGTTCACCTTCTGGCACCCGGACCTGATCACCATGCACGTGTGGATCTGGTATCCGAATCCGGCAGGGCTGTACTCGAGCACGAACCCGCTCGTCTCAGCGTTCAACCGCGGCTGATCCATCCGATGGCCAGGGGAACGGCGCTCCGTCCGTAACCCGCCGCTCCCCTGGCCGTCGAGTCAGCGGCGAGCCATCGGATCGCTAGCTCGCCGCCCGGCTCCTGATCGCCGCGAACATCCGGTCACCGGCAGCGTCTAGTACCTCCCGCATCGCCGCGCTTCCGGTATGTCCGGAGTCTTCGACCACGATGAGTTCGGCACCAGGCCAGGCACGCGCGAGCTCCCATGCCGTGACCACCGGGCCGCCGAGGTCGTTGCGGCCGTGGATCAGGACGCCGGGAATTCCGGCCAGCTTTCCCGCTTCGCGGATGAGCACGCCGTCTTCGAGGAAGCCGTCGTTGGCGAAGTAGTGGGCGCAGATCCGCACGAAGGCGAGCTTCGCGTCGTCCGGCCGGTTGCCGTACTGACCCGGCGTGCCGTTGCTCTCCATGGAGATGACCGCGTCCTCCCAGGCCAGCCATTCGGTCGCGGCCCCCGCGCGAGTGCCGGGGTCCGGGTTCTCCATGAGCCGCGAGTAGGCCGTCAGGAGTCCCTCGATCGGCGGCTCGGTGTCGGTCGGAAGCCGGTAGTCCTCAGCGGCGACGTAGTCCCGGAATCGTGCCCACGCCTCGGGGAAGATCCGCCCGGCACCGCGGTACAGCCAGTCCAGTTCCGACCGGCGGGTCGACGTGACGCTGACCATGATCATTCCGCAGACGCGCTTTGGGTGGCGTTCCGCGTACGCGAGCGACAGCGTCACGCCCCACGATCCGCCGCGCAGCAGCCACTTCTCCACGCCCAGGTGCTCGCGCAGTTGCTCCATATCGCGGATCAGGTGCTCGGTGGTATTGAGGCTCATGTCGGCCGCGGGGTCGCTCGCGTGCGGCGTGCTCCGGCCGCAGTTGCGCTGATCGAACAGGATGATCCGGTGACGCTCCGGGTTGAACGACTTGCGCACGCCGGCCGAGCACCCTGAGCCCGGGCCGCCGTGCACGATCAGCACGGGCATGCCGTTCGGGTTACCGCACGTCTCCCAGTACACGAGATTGCCGTCACCGGTGTCGAGCATGCCGGTCTCATGCGGCTCGATCGGGGGGTATGGCACGTCGCAGTCTCCTCCTTACTCACCCGCGCCAGGCTGGGTCTCGGCCCAGCCCGGGTCTCGGCCGAACCAGCCTGCGAGCTGGCCGTAGATGGGGGCGTCCTGTGGCACGGGGACCTCATCTGCGAAGCCCCGGCCAGACCCGCGGTATTCGGGCCGGAGCATGGGCTTCGACCAGTTCAGGGCGTGCTCGGCCACCGACGGGTCCAGCGGAACGTCCTGGGAAGTTGCCTTGGCAAGGTCCCAGCTGTGCATGGCCAGCTCGGTGATCTGCTGATCGGCGTGACCGCGCAGCGGTGCCTGCGCACCGCCCCACGCAACCAGCCGGTCCATGTCCGCGCCGCGCCAGGCCCCGAGCAGCTGGTCGGCTTCGCCGCGGAAGGCCTGCGCCCAGTCGTCCGGCACGGCCGCAGCCGGGGCCTGCCAGTCTGGCGTCCCGCCATTAGCGGCGGCGACGAAGTTCGGCATCATGTGGCCGACCAGGTGGGTGATGAGCGCGCGCACGTCCCATTCCCCGCACGGCGTGGGCAGTGATCCTTGCTCCGGACGAACCTGTCCGATGATGGAGTCCATCTGACGGACAGCTCGTTCCAGCAGGCTCAGCGTGCTGGTATCCGTGCTCATGATGCTTCCTTTTCAGGCTCAGCTTAGGAAACCCGACCTTAGCGCTAGCTGGCGCCACTGCGATAAAGCGCCCGTTCCGCGTTACGACGGATTCGCTCCGGGGTCCGCACCGCGTCGTACACGCCGCTCAGCGCGAATAGCCCAGTCGCGCGAGACGCAATGTCCTGAACCGCCCTGCGAGCACGTGCGTGACTAGTTCCCTGATGGCCGCGTTTAGCGCCGGATCAGGTAACTCGCGGGACTCGGTTGTCCGGGCGGTCACGTGAATGGCATGCGCTCCGGTGCACAACATCTCCGTGCCTTCGGAGCGCACCATCGGGCTATGCCCGGTCAGCCGATAGGTGCCGGGCGGCAGCGACAATCGGTAGCGGCCGCTCCTGCCTGCGGTAGCCGTGTGCCGCGACCCATCAGTGCTGACGGCAACCACCTGCCCAGGGAGCGGCACTGGGGCGCCCGGTGCCGGCCCTCCCGCACTGACCAGGACGCCGGTCACGGTGCCCGTGACGCTTGATGAGGGCCGCATCCAGCGAGCACTGCCACCACTGCGGTCACTAGCACGATCGTGCCGAGCGCTTGCCTCACGTGACCTTAGGCGGGGGCCCGCCGCCGCTGGTTGCCACCCGGGGCACAGAGTATGGAATCGCCGCGCACCGCTAACCGCTAGCGAGCGCGCTGCTCTAGCCTGGTCGCAGTCCTGCGCAGCCGACCATAATTCACCCGGTAGTCCCGCAAAGATGCGGCGCTGGCGACAGCAAGCCCGCTGACCCGGGTGCCCAGGACATCATCGGGCAGTGGTGCCACGTGTCGCCGCAGAAGAGCGTGGCGTGCTTTCCCCTGAGCCGCCGGACAGGATTAGCTCGAGGGGCCGGTCGGGAAGCTCGGACACGATGTCTCCTCGAAGCCCAGGCTCGCATGTGGGCTCGAGTGGAAGACGATCCTGCCGGCGCACGACCTTCAAGGTGATGGAGGTGGACTCAGGTCCTGCCCGCGAACCCGGCGGCGCCCTCCCGCGCCGTTGCCGCCAGCCTGCATGCCGGCCGCAGTGAGGTCATCTCGCTCATCGTCTGCCGGGCGGCGGAATAGCGCGGTCAGCAGGAAGGGAACACCGAAGACCGGCGAGCCTGGCGGGTGCTCGTCCATAGGGCGCATTTCGACTTCGGCCAGATCGGAAAAGATCCAGCGAGTCGCCGGTCCAGCAGGTCCAGGTAGCTCACTCGCCGGTGCGGCGGCAGGTGGTGCAGGCAACCGGAGTCGTAGACCAGGTCGTACCGGCCAGGCGGCAGGTCGGCCGTGAAGATGTCGGCGCAGTAGAACCGGACGTTGGCGCCTACGTCGCGGGCACGTTCCTCGCCCCAGGCCAGAGCCACGGGTGAAAGATCGACGGCGTCGACCTCGAAACCGAGCGAGGCGAGGTACGACGGCATTGCGTCCCGGCCCGCAGCCCAGATCAAGGGCACGCCCGGGAGCGAGCAGGCCGCGATCGAGGTAGGACACCAGGTTCTCATCTGGCGTCGCCCCTCCGCCTCGTGGTCGGGTATGCCCTGGCTTCCACGGCCACCCCGTCCACCGCCGTATGGAGGCCGCTAGCGAGAAATCTGGCCGGCCCGACATTTCGCCCGGCTTGCGCTGACCAGGCCATCGATGATTCGGTAGCCGCAAGAGGATGGTGCCGATGCCCAGCATGCGAATTGCGTCGCCAGAGCGGCGGTGGCGAGCGGCCGTGGCCCCGCTGATCGCGGGCTGGATCGGCTGGATCCTCTCCGGATCGGTCCGGCTAGGGCTGCGGCCCGGCACCCCTCCGGAGGTGCCGCTGACGCCACGGATCATCGCGAGCTGCCTCGCCGTCGCTGTCGGGCTCTGCCTCGCGGCACTGATCATGCGGTCTCATCTGACCGTCAGTGACGAGGGCCTTGCTGATCACCGCATGTTCAGGGTTGTTCGCGTGCCCTGGCACTTCGTCACCGGGTTCGAGGTCGACCGGCCCGGTTCATTGTGGGGCGGGTTCTGCGTGGCCGTTGTCTGTCGTGACGGCTCGACGATCGACTTGATGTCCACACGGGCGTACTCGCGGGTTCCTTCGGCTCGGCATCTTGACGAGCTGCGCAGGATCTGCTGGAGCCTGGAAGACGCCGCCACGAAGCATGCCGGATAACGCGCGCTGGCCTGTCCGGTAGCCGGCCAGGCAGAAGCTAGCGCGACGCTAGCGCCGTCGAGAACCGGGCTAACCGTTGCGGATGAGGGTCACATTCGTCTGGTGCGTAAGGACCCAGGCGGCGCCGCAGCGCCCACTGCTTGTACTCCCTGATCGGATGCCTGAGTGAACGGAGCCGGTCCCAGTCGACCGGGGCGGACGAGCCAACAGGGAAGCCAAGGACCCGCTGCGGCTCCTTGCCGTACCCGACCTGTGGACCTGGCCCGCGAGGCATTCCGAAGACCTTGTTTCGTTCTTCTCGGGCACGCGCCACTAGATAACCTCTCCGGTGCCAGGGCTAGCCTGGCACTCGCCTAGGCGTACCTACAGCATGACCTGCTGGGGGCTAGAGTGCGATGCTTGCGCGCGAGCGCTCTCCGGCTGGCGCCGCAGCTCGCAGCCCATTGTTCGGCTGCCCGCATGAGGATCTCCGTGGCCAGCCGCTTGAGCTGCCCGTAGTCCGCGTAGTCGGTCACGCTGACGGCGAGCCGCCTCTTGAACGCGCCCCAGGCCTGGCGTGCGGGGTCATCAGCTCAAAGGTAGTCCCCCGACCATGCGCGCCTGAGACTGCTTCGCATAGCGCGAGACGTATGCATCCAGGATCAGGGCCTGGACCTGCGGGTCGCCTGTCAAGCGCCGGGCGAACGGCCGGAATGTGTCCCGAACGAATCCGGCGAGCGTGCCGTCGGCGTACTTGCTCAGCACGGTCTCCCCGAGCGTGATGCCTTGCCGCCGCGACCGCGACCGCCTAATCGCCCGCAGGTCACGACGTACGCCTGCCGGCTGTCTCCTTCTACAGCACTGGAGACGACGAGCGAGGGCATGCCCAAGCGCATGCTGGTGACGTCTGTAGCTTCGAGTACGCGACGGCATTGCACCCCGGGGGTGTCTGTTCTGGCTGTTACGCTGCGGGTGTGCACGACTACGCCGCAGGCGTGCACGACGCTTTGTTCATAGACCGGACGCGCGCGGAGCATGGCGGAGTTCCACGAGTGTGCGGCTGCCACGGAGGTCGAGGAGATAGCGGCCGCCAGTGGATTGGCGCTGCGCCGGGAGGACAGACCACGTGAGGACGGGCCCCGCCCAACGACTGCGGCAGTCGCTAGAATCCCGCACGAACACCGCGGCGGCGCTCGTAACCCTTCTGGTGATCGCCTTGCTGGCAGGGCTCGCTGGCTGTTCTCAGGCGAAGTCGCTGCACGGGATCCACAAGATCCGGCACGTGGTCATCATCATGCAGGAGAACCGGTCGTTCGATTCGTTCTTCGGAACGTTCCCCGGGGCAGACGGGCTTCCAGCAAAGAACGGCCGGTTCACCGTGTGCGTGCCCGACCCCCGCACGAAACGCTGCGATCGGCCGTATCACGATCCCAGCCTCGTCAACGGGGGCGGCGAGCACACTCGCGATGACGCGATCGCCGACATCGATGGCGGCAAGATGGATGGTTTCGTCAGGACCGCGGTGCTGGATACGAACCGCGGGTGCGCCCTTGCGGTCCCAACACCGTCAGTGTGCCTGCCCTCCGGTCCGCCGGATGTCATGGGTTACCACGACCCGCGGGAGATCCCGAATTACTGGACGTACGCCAAGGATTTCGCCCTCGATGACCATATGTTCGAACCAGTGGAGTCATGGAGTCTGCCGGCCCACCTGTACCTGGTCAGCGGGTGGTCAGCGCGCTGCACGAGCGCCAGTCCGAGCAGCTGCGTCAACGATCCCAGCCAGGTGATGGCACCGCTCCCCGCTGCCCTCCTGGCCTGCCTGAAAGGCCGCGGCCTGAACCCGAGCGACCTCCGGCGGCGCGCCCTCCTGTCGCCGGCCCGACGTGCAGGACTCGATGCCTGTATCGCGGCGCTGGGCCCCGCCCAGCGCCAGCGCCTCCTTGGCCTGGCAATGGCCGGCGGCGGCGGCGAAGGCCAGTCGCTTGGCCACTACTCGTGGACGGACCTGACGTATCTCCTGCACACCCATCACGTCTCCTGGGCCTACTACGTGCAAAGCGGCGTCCAGCCCGACTGCAACGACAATCCCGACCAGAGCGCCGCCGGCTGTGCACCGGTCAGCCAGGGCGCCTCCACCCCGTCCATCTGGAACCCGCTCCCGTCCTTCACCGACGTCAAGGCCGACGGCCAGCGGGGCAATGTCAGGAACCTGTCGGCCTTCTATCGGGCCGCCGAGCACGGCGGCCTGCCCGCCGTCTCCTGGGTAGCGCCCTCCCAGGGGAACAGCGATCACCCACCAGCCAGCCTTGCGGACGGCCAGGCGTACGTCACCAACCTCATCAACACGATCATGCGCGGCCCGGACTGGAAATCCACCGCCATCTTCCTGGTCTGGGATGACTGGGGCGGTTTCTACGACCACGTCGTCCCGCCGACGGTCGACCAGAACGGATACGGGCTGCGGGTACCCGCCATCGTCATCAGCCCTTACGCAAAGAAGGGCTACATCGACCACCAGGTCCTGTCCTTCGATGCCTACAACAAGTTCATCGAGGACGACTTCCTGCACGGCGCGCGTCTCAACCCGCGCACCGACGGCCGCCCCGACCCTCGCCCCGACGTCCGGGAAAACGCGAGCATCCTCGGCGACCTGATCGCAGACTTCGACTTCGGCCAGGGGCCGAGGCCTCCCGTATTGCTGCCTATCCACCCTGTGCCGGGCCCAGCGTCATCCCCGTAAGTTGACCTATGGCCCAGAGAGCCAGCGCAGCCGGCCGGGCTTGCTCTGGCCGTCATCAACGTACTCGCTGGGCCAGCTCATCCCCGGCTGCCGTGATGTGCTCGCGCAGTACCTGCAGCTGGGAGCCGATCGTGCCGCGTTCGGCCCGCCGCTCGGTGGAGACCCGCGTGTAAAGGGCGACCTTCACTGCCGGGCCTCCGCCACTGCGGGCCGGGCCTGCGAGGCGGCGGCCTGGAGCAGGAACTGGTAGCCGGCTGCCAGCGCGCTGACCCGGTCATCAGCGTGCGGGTTCCACCGCTGCCTGGCCGCGCCGAGCAGTTCACCCGCAAATACCGGCTCGCTGGCCGGCCAGGTGATCAGCCCGGCCAGGCCGCCCGCCGAACCGCGCGGCAGCCAGGCAGTCGGGAAGGACGCCCGCGCTCGAGCAGATGCCTGCGCAGCGACTCGTAGTCGGCCTGGGCCGCCTCGGCCGGCGGCCACAAGGACCGGGCGCTAGGGTCGAAGTCCGAATACGGCTCAGTAAGCGCGCCCGAAGATCACACGCTTGCCGTATGCTGATCGGCCATCGCATCGCACGCATGTTCCGGCCTCGAATCTGCCATCAAGAGGAATGCAGCGAGGTGTGGCGGCAGTCTCGGCTTTGATATCGTCCTCGCATGCCGGGTTGCCGCAATGGAACGCCTGCGCCCAACCAGTCGAGATTGCTTGCTGGAAAGCGCGCCAGTCATTAACTACAACGGTGTTCGAATCGCGGAAGGCGGTCGCTCGCTCAAGTAGGAAATTCTGATAATTATCGAGCATGGCGATGAGCGTTGGCGATGCATTGGCGAGCTGGATCGTCCTCTTACCTTCGCCGCCGAGGCGCTGTGCAATGATTGCTGTCCCTGCGTCTAGGTCGCGTGGTCCAAGCTCAAGACGCAATGGCACGCCACGTAGTTCCCAATCGTTAAATTTGAATCCCGGCGACAGTTGTACTCGGTCATCCAAGTGAGAGCGAATGCCTGCCTGCCTGAGCTCAGCAGTCAGAATCTGTGCGGCAGCAAGCACGGGATTGAGCTGTTCTCCTCGACCGATCGGAACGATAACTACCTGATACGGGGCGAGCATTGGCGGTAGAACGAGACCATGATCGTCACCGTGAGCCATGATGACTGCGCCAATCATCCGAGTCGACATTCCCCAGGATGTGGTATGGCATAGCTCAAGGCGGCCTGACTCACTTGTGTACTGGATCTCGAACGCCTTGGCGAAGTTTGTCGCCATGTAATGAGACGTTCCCGCCTGAAGCGCCTTGCCATCGCGCATCATCGCCTCTATGGTGAATGTCCGTGCCGCTCCAGCGAAACGCTCACCAGGCGTCTTCTCCCCAGGGACAACAGGCAGGGCGGCGACATCGCGAGCTACCTCAGCGTAGAAGCCGAGAGCAAGCATGGTCTCCTTGAGCGCGTCAGCCTCGCTTGCGTGCGCCGTGTGGCCTTCTTGCCACAGGAACTCGGTTGTTCTAAGGAACATTCGGGGCCTTAGCTCCCAGCGGACCACGTTTGACCACTGGTTCAGAAGCAGAGGCAGGTCGCGATAAGAGGAGATCCACTTGGCCATCATCTCGCCGACGATGGTCTCGGACGTCGGCCGGACGACAAGAGGCTCGTCCAACTCCTTCCCCCCGGCGTGCGTGACTACCGCCAACTCGGGAGCAAAGCCATCGACATGCTCAGCTTCGCGCCGGAGATAGGACTCAGGGATGAGCAGCGGGAAGTAGGCATTGTCATGACCGGTGTCCTTAATTCTCCGGTCCAGCTCGGACTGCAGCAGCTCCCACAGGCGGTATCCATACGGGCGGATAACCATCGTGCCTTTGACTGGACCTCGGTCGACGAGCTGCGCCTTCGCGACAACCTCGTTGTACCAGGCTGAAAAATCCTTGCCCTGAGGCGTAACCCCGTGCTCCTCGCTGCGTGCCATGCGCAGAGAATACCGGGACCGCAATGATCACAGGAAGTCAGCAGGCTCGGTCGAGTTACTACTCCGTCACGTCCTTCCTCGTAGGCGCAAAGATCCTGGTGAGCGGCTGGCGGGTCCAGGGTCAGCGAAGCTGATCACGTAAGGCCGGGTGGCCCGGCATCACGTAAGTGACGCGCGTGCGCGCCCTTGACGCGCCAGTCGCGGCCAGGAGAACTGAGCGCGAGGAAGTCGGCTTCGCTCCCTGATCGGCTGCCGCAGTGTCGCTCATGATCTGTCCGGCTTGCCGATGGCCAGTCAGGAACTGCGACGGCCAGGGCACCGCGAGCTCGATCGGGCGCGCAACGGACACGAGGAGGTCGCTACGATGATGCAAGGTCAGCAGCACGTCATCACTCAGACTGACGGCCTGACCTGGGCTGGAGCGGGTGACGAGAATCGAACTCGCACTGTCAGCTTGGGAAGCGTAGCGGTTACGGCTGCCAGGGGCGCTGACCAGGCGTCCTTGGCAGTCCCGAGTGACCCTGGTTGACCCCTCATCACCCTGGTTAATGGCACGCTAATGGCACGGTGATCGTGCGCCGACCTGAGTGTGTCGGCGATGGCCCGGGCCGCCTCGTGCCCTGCTCCTCCCCCGTCCTCCTCGTAGCTGCCCGCCCTTGGCCGTGGCCGCCGTGTCCAGGCTCGCGAAGCGACCGCGTGCGGCTTGGCCTTGACTCGGCGGCCACGGCCAAGATCATCGAGCAGCGAGGAGGACGGAGATTACCTGCTTGCAAAGATCCTGGACAGCAGCCTCTGACCTAGCCTGGCGCAGGTGAGCGCAGATGTGGCGTGCCCGTGAGCGACCGTGATCTACCACTGATCACCCTCTGATCGGGCACGCCGCGGGCACGGTCATGGGGTCGTAGTCCGTAGTCGCCACCTCCGCCGGAGGCTCCTGCTGTTGCCCTCACCTTCTACGAGCCGACGATTGTGCAGCGAGCCTATCCCGCGCATCCGAATGGCTTACCGACCTGCCGGTTGTCCGATTTCGGCGCCGTGGAGACTGCTAGCTGCCATTTGTCCGTGCGGGCAGAGGCGCCTGGTCAGCGCAGTGCGTGTTCCGGATCTCGTCCGACCAAGTCCAGCGGAGTTGCGCCGTGGGTCCCCAGGTTGACAGCGACATGACTATCTGTACCCTTGTCCTGTGACTATAGATAAAGGGATCAGCCCGACGAGCGAGAGGGCGGGTGCGTCCTCGCGCGGCGCGGGCGGCGACGACGGCAGCACTCCGGCGGCGGATGCGCGCGGACCGGTGTCACCGATCGAGTTCCGGCTCGACCCTGCCTCTGGCGTGCCGACGTACCTGCAGCTCGTGCACCAGGTCGAGCACGCCCTGCGGCTCGGCTACCTCAAGCCCGGCGATCAGCTGCCCAAGGTCAGGGACGCGGTCGCCTCGCTGGCCATCAACCCGAACACGGTGCTGAAGGCCTACAAGGAGCTGGAGACCAAGGGCCTGGCGGCCGGGCGGCCCGGCCAGGGCACGTTCATCGAGGCGACGCTCAGCCAGGTCGCGCTGCCCGAACTGACCGGGCTGCGCCGTACCCTGCTCAGCTGGCTCGCTTCCGCTGGCGACGCAGGCCTGGACGAGGACGGCATCGTCGCGCTATTCACCAGCGCGCTGCGGGATTTCCATGATCGCCGCGCCCGTTCCGGCGACCGCCGCGGCGCGCCAGACAGCGATACG
>DATKQH010000226.1:0-2064 GCA_035532775.1 Streptosporangiaceae bacterium | reverse complement strand
TGCTACGCGGCCTGCGTGCCGACGCCCACCCGGACGTCAAGGCGCTGCTCACTGATCCCGCCATCGTCGAGGCCGCCGACGGCCTCGACGATGACTGACCACCGGCCGGCCGAGCCTGCGGGCAGCGCGCAGCGGCTGGAGCCCCCGGACCGGCGCAGTCGGCCGACACTGACAAATAGCTGGCGCATCGACTGACATTTACCTGGCGCACAACAGCGGGAAACGAAAGAGCGCCAAGAAAGAGATGCCAGCGGGCAGCAGTGAGTCACGCTGGCAGGGACACTTCTGCGGGGCGCCAACACGCCGCGGAGCCTCCACCTCGACAATGCGGCAGCGCACGCCAACGATGTGCCAGCGATGCGGTAGGGGGTCCCGGATCATCGGGGTGGCATGCTCCGGGATGGGTAACAGCGCAGGTCCGCTCGATGGCCTGGTTGCGCGGGTCTTGGCCGTTGGCGGGAGCAGAGTGGCTGGTCTCCCCTGGCAAGGCGCCCTAGGGGAGCAGTCAATATCGCTTCCGAACTACCGCAACTGCGGCAGTGAGCTCGCTCATCGTCCCTGCGGGAGGCGGGCGCGGACTAGCAGGCCACCACGCTGCTGGACCGCGACCCCGCCGCCCACGCCGTCCTCGACAAGCCGTCCTATGTGGCCCGCCTCCTGGACAGCCTGCGGGAGGCGGGCGCGGACCAGCAGGCCACGACACTGCTGGACCGCCTGCCAGCTGGATCACGGTTCCGGTTCGGCCGTGAGCCAGACGGTCGTCCTTCCGAGTTCTGGGGCTGGGACGATCTGGACTGGCCAATGTCCCGATGATCTCGCTGACGCGGACGCCGACGATAAGCGCGACGCCCAGCCCCGCTGCGGTTCCGCGTCGACCGCGTCCTCACCGAAGCCCTCGCCGTCGGCCCCGACCCCCTCCACCTGTCCCTCATATTCGGGCTCTCCCCGGCCACCGCCATCCGCTACGCCGAGGCCGCCCGGCGGCTGCTCACAGAACCGCAGCCACCGGCTTAGCAACGTCCGGGCTGCGGACGTGACTGTTGCCGTCACGCAAATCCAAATCCGGGCGACGGCCATGTGACCTGATGACAAGCTGTCCAGCATGCGTGTTCGCCGACTGCAGCTGGAAAATTTCCGGGCCTTCCGCACCGCCGAGATGCACTTGCCGGGGACCGGCTTGGTCCTGGTCGCCGGGCCCAACAACGCCGGGAAGACGGCGCTGCTGTCGGCACTGGATGCCCTTGCCGGCGATCACGGCGATCTCCCGTCGTTACGTCATGGCGGTGCTGAAGAGCCCGCCCGCCTGAGCGCAACGTTCGAGCTTGATCAGGCTGAGCAGGCCGCCATCCTGGAGAATGCCACGGGAGGCCAGTGGCTGCTTGATGCAGGCGTGCTGTCCAGCCTTCAGTTCATATTCGAGCAGTGGCAAGACCAGTCACTGGTACTCCGTGAGGTGCTCGGCAGCTGGCCAGATCTCGGCCTTCAGCCCGTGGCCAGGATGCGGCGGCAGCCGGACCGGGAAGACCATCCCTACGGCTATGAGGTAATCCGCGCTTTCCAGCAAGGCAACCGCCAGGAAGACCACCAGGGCGGGGTCTTGGCCCCCCTGGATCAAGCCCACCGTCTCCTGGAATCCACAGGCAGCTTTAGCGGAGGGCAGGGCGGCCTAGACGATTACCTGTCGATCCAGGGCAATCTGGCGCCGATCATGGCGCCCCTGACCGCCTGGCGGTCCCGGTTCTACCACTTCCGTGCGCTGCGCACCGGAACGCAGCGCACCCAGGCAACCACCAGTCCCGAGAAGCTTGAACCGACAGGCGGCAACCTCGCCGGTGTCCTGCACTACCTGCTAACCGACCACACTGATCTCTTCGAGCAGGTGGGCGCCCTCATCACCCAGGTCGTGCCGGGCATCGGGAACTTGCGGGTGCTGACGGGCGGGAATCAGATGCGGGTGGTGTTCGGCAACGGTCCCGGAGCCTTGAACCTGAAAGATCTTGGCACCGGTGTCGAGCAGTTGCTCATGACGATCGTCGTCGGGCTGACCGAGGAACCTCCGTTCAC
>DATKQH010000225.1:0-66630 GCA_035532775.1 Streptosporangiaceae bacterium | reverse complement strand
AGAGGCGGTACCTCGATGCTAGCGACCTGCAGACGAGCTAGCAGGCTAGTCAGCGCGGCGCTCGGTCGGGATTCGGCAACCGAGGATGTAGCGATGACTTGCGCTGTACCGGGCTGCCGGTCGATCAAGGCTGACAGCCCGCGGGCCGTCGAGTCAGCGAGTGTGTCGATGTGGGCGAGGATGACTGTAGCGTCGTCGCCGCCGAAGCACTTCTCCACGGTGTCCAGCCATTGCCGGTCGCCTGCTGAGCAGGCTTGGGCTGCGTCGAATTCAATAGTGCTGGACGTGCCCCTAGACATCTCGCCCATGGCGCGAGCGATGGCTGCCTTCCCGACGCCAGGCTCACCGGTGATCACGCAAGGCATGCGTTGCGTCGCCACGGTCGCGGCGAGCCGGGCTACTTCCCTCCACGCCATACTTCGTCCAGCTGCCAATCCCGGCAGTGCTGGTGTGAGCTGGCGACGGGCAGATCGGACATAGGGACGTGTTTCTTGCTCGCCCTCAAGAATGGCGCCGAGCCGATCACGGCCGTCGAAGACCGTGCGGCAGCTCAGCTTCAGCACGCGGCCGGTAGGCAGTTCCAGATCCACGACGGCAGTAGTCTGCGCTCGGGCCACGGCCGCAGCCCGTTCCCACAAAACCATCTGGTCGGCGCCATCGAGCAGACGGCCCGCGCTCGCATTCGCGATGATCACGCTTTCATTGATCGCAATGACCGGTGCCGAGGTTCGTTGCGAGGCAATCAGGAACTCGTCAAGCAGCAGCCTCTCCCGGGCTGATGTCCGCATATAGAGCCGCCGCTCGATCTCGGTTGCCGCTTCGACCATGTACGGCAGCATGATCGCGTTGGTTTCGGAGAGCGGGCAGGTAATGTCGACGACACCTTCGATGCAGCCGGTCAGTGGATGCCTGATAGGCACTCCAGCGCAGGTGAGCTCCTGGTATTGGTCAGCGAAGTGCTCGGGACCGCAGATCTGAACTGGGCGTCCCACTTCGATAGCAGTACCGGGACCGTTGGTACCTGCGTACTGCTCATCGAGGGAATAGCCTGGCGCGGTCAGGTTGCGATCAAGTTGCCGCGCGAGATCAGTGGACCCGACCCACCGATCGAGAATTAGCCCGCTCCGATCGGTCAGGAGGAAGCTGGTGTTGGTGCCACTGAGCGTAGCGGCCAATCGGTGCAGCACGGGCCGTGCAGCGGCCAGCAGCCGGCCGGCGCGGTCCATCTCGCTGTCGAACGGGAGAAGTAGCCTGTCCGGGATGACGCCAGACAGTATCGATCGGCGCCACGAGGTCCGAACCTGGCCCCGCACGCTATCGGGCGCGCGACCCAGCTCCAGGAACCGCTGCCGATCGAGGCGATGCTGGCGAAGCCTGTCGGAATCGCGTGCCAGAGCGACGGCGTGCTGTGCCGTGTCTTCGATAGCGACATGGACATTTGCTGGTTTCACCGGAACCCCCTTGACAGACGACCCGCTCGGAGGCTGACAGGGTGCCCTAAGTATGCTCTCAACTGGGCGATCGGTACTGTCCGATTCTGCAACAGTACGGCGCAACCTGGAGGCAACGTGGTGACTGGTCTCCGGTTCCCGGGTCGGAAGCTGTCAACCTGAATGGTAAACATTCAGCCCGGCTGCCAGGCCTGCGGGGGTTAGACCAGTCGGCAATCGCGCAGTGGACCGTACGATCACGCTGCGAACGAAGACGTTCGTACGTGGGCAGGATTCAGGATGGCCAGGAACGCGCCGGTAGCGATCTGACGAGCGCCGTTCTGCTGGTCCATGACCGTCGTGAGGCGATGGTCGCCGGGGCGTCGCAGACGCGGCTTCTCGGGCTTAGGAGGGTCGGAGCTGAAGGCTTCGCCCATCAGGGCGCTGTCGTAGATGTCATGGCGGCCAAGCAGATCCTGGGCGAAGTTGTTGAGGCTCGTAGCGGCATCGTTGGCAGCCTGACGGAACTTGTTCGCCGTCCATAGCGGGATTGCCACGTCGCTAATCACCGGATCGAGCAGACTGAAAGGAAACACCGGTGCTCCGCTAGTCCACTGATGCTTTCCAGCTCGCGCCCCGCACTGATGATCTCCAAGGCGCGGCTGATCCTCGGCCATGACGCGACGTGGTCAGAGATCCACTGCGCCCTGACCAGCGGCATGTCTGGAGCTAGCTCGCGGAGGATCCGGTTGATCACGGTGAGCTGCTGGTTGAGAGCCGCCAGCGCCGGGCCGCGTTGTCCGGCGAATCGCGGCAACTTCTGGGCCCGGCCAACCTGCGACCAGTAGTCGCAGAGCTGGCGGAAGGCCACCTCTCGATCCATGCCGTCGGAGCCTACTAACGGCAGTGAGCGGACCGTGTTCCGCGACAAGTCCAGGCTCGCCGCCACAGCGCGTGTCGCAGATCACGGCAAAGGCCAGCTGATCTCACCCGGCACGTTCTCATCGCGCCTGGCATACGGCTACTCAGCGTTACCCCCCGCGGCGCCAATCCGCGGGTTGGGCCGTGGAACGAGTCGTGGAACGAGTCGTGGAACGAGTCGTGGACCGGGTGGCCGGAACAGCGTGTGCTTTCTGTGCTTTCTGGGCGTGCTGTCCGTGCAGTTAGTGCGCTGAGGGTGGCGTGGCCATGGCAAGGAGAAGGTCTACGGTTCGATTCCGTCAGGGGGCTCCAGGTCAGCGGAGATTTTCGAATCTATCTTCGCTCACGTTCGGCTGTCATTCTGATACTCCGGCGTTCCGCGAGCCAATCCAATCCGCTTAGTGCCGGAGCGGATGAAGCCGGGACCGGCCAGGATACGTCATACGGCTCGTCACTCGTCGTTAAACATCGGTGCTGGTTGGCGGTTTGCGGGCCCGACGCCGGCGGTGAGCGCCTGGGCGGGCAGCCTGATGCTGCCTCCGTGTCCGCGGTCTCTGCCTCCGTCTTGATGTGCGGTCTCAGGGCATCGACACTCCGTGCGGCAATTGACTCGCAGTCGTATGTTCGGGCGCACGGGCTACCTGCGGCGATGCCGATCGCGAGCGAGCTTATTCAGGGCTCAACCCGCAGTATCAGGGCCGAACGGAAGCAGCGACTGCCGCCCAACGCCAGCACTAGACACGGTGTCTAACCCCCTGTTAATCTGCGCTGACTACATGGGGTTTGCACTTTGTGACCGGGTGCTCTGCATGTTCGATCGACTCTGGAGGCGGGACATTGGGTACAGGTGAACCGCTCGTCGGGCTGGGCCAGACTCTCAGCGTCGCCGGGGCCGCTCCTGTGACTCGCCGGCAGCTTCTGACTGGCGCCGGCGCTGGCCTGGCCGGGACATTGGTGCTGGCTGCATGCGGAGGGTCGCTTAATTCGCCGGCGCCAGGTAAGAGCGGGAACGGTAAGTCCGGCACATCCGGGCTCGCGGAGCTGCCTGGCGGGACGCCTAAGCGTGGCGGCACCTTGACCGTGGGCGTGCTGAGCGGCGGTCAGGAGGAGAACCTGTTCCCTGGCACGTCTGTCGGCACACCCGACTTCGTTCGCGATTACAACTTGTACAACCTGCTCTTCTACTTGGGCAAGAACGTCACCCCGCTGGTCCCAGGGCTGGCCCTGTCGGCTGAGCCGAACGCCAATGCCTCGGTTTGGACGTTCAAGCTCCGGGACGGGGTCACCTGGCACGACGGCAAGCCGTTTAGCGCGGACGACGTCGTGTACAACTTCCGGACCGTCTGGTCGAACCCGTCGCTGAACTATTCCAGCGGCTTCCTGACCGGCCTGGTGGATTTCAAGAACGTGCGCAAGCTAGACCGCCTGACGGTGCAGGTTCCGCTGAAGGCGCCGGCCGCTCAGTTCCCGACGATCTTCGCCTATTTCGACTTCCCGGTCGTGCAGCAAGGCGCGACCGTCAAGTCGACCGCAGCTAACCCAATTGGAACCGGGCCGTTCAAGTTCTCCTCGTTCACACCTGGTCGCCGGAGCGTCTTCACAGCGAACAAGGACTACTGGGAAACCGGGAAGCCGTACGTTGATCAGCTCGTCGTTGATTCGTCATTCACAGACACCAATGCACTGTTCAACGCGCTGCTCCAGGGCACTGTGAATCTCTTCCCCAGCCTTCCGCTGGTGACGGCCAGGAGCCAGCTGTCGGCCCGCCAGGTGCAGATCCTCGCTTCACCTGTGGCGGCGCAGAGCTACATGTTCGCCATGCGAGTCGACAAGGGTCCGTTCGCGGACAATCGCGTCCGCACGGCGTTCAAGCTCCTGGTTGACCGCCAGGCCATGATTGATGGCGCCTGGGCTGGTTTCGGGACGGTCGCCTATGATCTTCTCGCACCGGGGACCGAGTATTACACCGCCGACCTTAAGCGGGAACAGGACGTCGAGCGAGCCAAGTCGCTGTTCAAGGCCGCCGGCGTGCTGGGCGAGACGTTCGCGCTGCCGACCTGCAACTTCCTGCCTGGGATGGTGGAATCGTCGACGATCCTTGCCCAGCAGGCCACCGCCGCGGGCATTAAGGTCGTGGTGAATACCGAAAGCGCCGCCACATATTTCACTCCGGCGGGTGGCTTTCTGTCGCGGCCTTTCGGCTACGAAGTCGACCAGCCGGTTGGCTCGCTACTGGCCGCCTACCGCTCCGAGTACACCATCGGCTGTCCGTACCCGGACACGCACTGGGGTGACCAGCACGGCGGCGGGCAGGCGGAGAAGCTCATATCGCAGGCCGTCGCCGCCACTGACCCGTCCCAGGCCGCGGAGTTGTGGCGGGAGTGCCAGCTGCAGCAGTTCAACCAGGGCGGGTACCTAGTGTGGGGGAATGTCCCGTACGTGGACGCTGCCGCGCTGAACGTCCGAGGGCTGTCCGCAGGGGCGGGATTTAGCTACAACAACTGGCGGCTTTGCGATGGCTGGCTCGCGTGAGGCTGCCCGTTTCGGTGGCGCCGTCGTTACCCGAGCCGCTAGGTGTCGGCCGTTGACCGACGCTCGGCACAGGACCGTGCAAGAACAGGAGGGCTGATGGGACGCTTCACGGGCCGTCCGGTCGCCGTGCTCGGTGGCGCTGGGGTACTCGGAGCCGCGGCCGTCCGTGCCTTCTCCAGAGAAGGGGCCAAGATCGCGGTTGGCTACCGCTCGTCCGCGACCGCGGCCGAAGCGCTGGTTGCGGACCTGCTGAAAGACGGGGGCACCGCATTCTGCGCTCCGGCAGACGTCACCGATGCCGCCTCCCTGCAGAGCTTCATGGCGGAGGCCGCTGAGCGTCTTGGCGGCATCGACATCCTGATCAACGCCTTCGGCCGGATTGACGCCGCCGACGCCGTTCGGTTCGCGATGACGGACCCTGTTGCCTGGGACGAACTCTTCCGGGTTGACGTCCGCGGAACCTTCCTCGCCTGCCAGGTCGCCCTTCCTTATCTGCTGCGAGCGGATCAGCCGGTGATCGTGAATTTCGCCGGCTCGTACGGCAACGGCACCAACCAGGAGAACCTCGTCAACTCGGTCAGCGTGTCGTTCTGCGCGGCCAAGGGGGCTATCCGTGGACTTACGGCCGCGCTTGCCCGCGACCTGGCGCCGCATGTGCGGGTTAACGCGATCTCGCCAGGCATGATCGAGGCGAACTGGGATGCCGACTGGAACATACCGGCGGAGCATCTCGACGAGGCGGTGGCCGCGACGCCGCTGCGCCGGATGGGCACGCCGGATGAGATCGCCGAGAGCGTTTTGTACCTGGCCTCGGTGGGCGGCGGCTACACCACTGGGCAGATTCTCCAGGTTGACGGCGGCTGGCTGATGCCAGGTTAGGAGGCTCCCGATGACCAGTTCGGTTTCGCTCGCCGGGCTGCCCCCGCCGGATCTGCCCGATGGCCGGGAGGCTGTTGCCGAGGGCAAGGCCATGGGCCGGAAACTGGAGATCGCGCCCTCCCTGTATCTGCAGGAGAAGGGCGTCGGGTCAGAGCGTGCCTGGCGGGAGCGCGCCGCGGCCGAGGGCATCTCCTCGACCTGCATCAACATAGGACTCGCCACCTGGCCGGACACCCGCGAAGCACTCGGCTGCATCTACGAGGACAGCCTGCGGCGCGGGGTGCGCCCGCCGGACCGGTTCAACATCCTTGCCGAACGGCGAATGGGACTGCCCAAGGCGCTGCGGCTGTCTGCCCCTCAGGAGACTGGCCCGCTGCTGATGACTCAGGAAGATTGGTGGGAGACCACTCACACCGTCCCAATCCAGCCGGAGGCCGCCGACAACACAATCGGCGGACCCGGTTCCCTCGACAACGCGGTCGACGCCATCCAGGCCGGGATCACCCACATCGGCGTGCTTAGCCAGTACATGTGGCGCTGGCCGTACTGGGAGGACGAGACCCAGCAGGTCATGGCGGTGCTGAAAGCGGCGGGTGTGCTAGCGGCGCATCGCCGTGCGGGTGTCTGCTTCGACTCCTACCTGGAAGACGGCTATCCAGGAGTCTTCCACGACTACGCCAACTACATCGGCTGGGCCATGCTCGAGCGGTACGTGTCCGAGGACCTCATCGGTGCCGCCTATTCCTGCTCCTGGGGCGGGCTGACCACCGATCCGGTGACGAAGGCGGCCGTCACGCTGGCATTGCACGCCTTCCGACCCGAACATGTGCCTGCTGGCTTCATCCAGGGCGACACGATCGGCAACCGTGCCGATTTCGAGGCCAATGCGGGCGTTGTCTCCACGGACGTCCTTTTCATGAAGGCGGTCGACTTCCGTTACCGGCTCGGAGGCGCGCCGATCGCCGTGCCGGTGACCGAGATGGAGCGGATTCCGACATGGCAGGAGGTTGCTCAGGTCCACGCGATCAACCGCCGGCTCGAGGAGTATCTACCGTCGGTAGCGGGGGCGATTGACTGGTCTCTTATCGAGGCGAAACGCGACGCGCTTGTTGAGGGCGGCAGGCGCTTCTTCGACGCGGCGATCACGACGATGCGGTCATCCGGTATTGACGTGCAGGACCCGGCAGCCGTCCTCGTCGTGATCAAGCGGCTTGGAGCCTCGGCTTGCGAGGAACTCTTCGGGGCAGGCGCTCAGGATGACGCCTATCCCAGAGGCCGGCGTCCGGTGCTGGAGACCGACCTCGTGCACCAGACTATGGCTGAGCGCGGACACCTGCTGGACTTGCTTCGCAGCTCAGCCGACGCTGGCCTAGGCGGACTCCGGCTCGTGCTGGCCTCGACGGACGTGCACGAGTTCGCCAAGTTCCTGCTCGACGCGGCATTGGCCGAGGCCGGCGGACGAGTGATCGATGCGGGCGTGAATCGTGACCCTGAGGATATTGTCAGCGTGGCTGTCGAGAGCGCTGCGGATGCCATTGTCATCACGACACATAACGGCGTCGCCCGGTCCTTTGCGCAGGTCCTGCGCAGGGAATTGGAGGCAGCGCGCCTCGGTGACCTGCCCGTCTTCATGGGCGGGGTACTCAACGAGGACGTCGAGGGCAGCGAGATCCCCGTTGACGTCCGGGCGGATCTCCGTGATCTCGGGGTGCAGCCACTCGCCACGGTCGAGGAGCTAATCGGGCAGCTTGCACGTCTTGCCAGCGTCAGCCGGGACGCGAGTACGTGAAGGTTGCCCTCCTCGCCGACTTCGGCAGCACGTTCACGAAGGTAGCCGCAGTCGACGTGGCGGAAGCTGCGCTCGTCGGGCGTGCCCAGATGCCCACAAACGTCAGCGGGGAGATACTCGACAGCTACGAGGACGCGGCCCGGGCCGCGCTGCGCGATATTGGCGTCCGGGCGCAGGTCGTCATCGAGCTCGCTGCGTCGAGTGCGGGCGGAGGCTTGCGGATGGCGGCCGTCGGGCTGGTGCCCAGCCTCACCGCCGCGGCCGCGAAGACCGCAGCGCTTAACGCCGGGGCGCGCCTGGCGAGTGTCCTCACCGGAACCCTGACCGAGCGGGACGCCGTGAACCTGGCTGATCTGGACCCGGAGATCGTTCTCTTCGCCGGAGGAACTGACGACGGCCGGGAAGATCTCGTCTTGGAAAACGCTGCGATCCTGGCTGGCTCTCTGACCAGGGCACATGTGGTAGTGGCCTGCAACAAGGCCATCGCCAACGCTGTTGGGGCGATCTTCGAGTCGACAGCACGTTCCGTCACCGTGGTTCCGAACGTCCTTCCCGATATCGGGGTCGTAAGCATTGACGTGGCGCGTGAGGCCATATCCCGGCTGTTCATCAGCGAGGTCATCGCCGGCAAGAAGCTTTCCGGATCGCCCCGCTTCGGCCACCTGGTGCGGATGGCCACTCCGGATGCCGTTCTGCGGGCGGCTGTTCTCTTTGCGCGCACCCAGGCCAGGGCATCCGGCGACGGCGTGCTCGTGACCGATGTCGGCGGGGCTACCACCGACGTCTACTCAGTACTGCAGCGCAGGCCAGTCAGCGGATTCGGCACCAAATGCAAGGGCTTCGTCAGCTCGCCAGTCATCAGAACTGTCGAAGGGGACCTGGGTCTGCGGTCCAACGCACCTGGCGTGCTACAAGCGGATGGCCGCTGGCTTCACCAGCAGGTCGACGTGGCGGGATGGTTGGCCGAGGCCTGCGAGCGCCGGAGTTCGCATCCGGGATCAGTATTCGCTTCCGGGTCTGAGCGCGAACTGGACGAGCACCTAGCGGTGTCGTGCATGTTCCGGTCGCTGGAGCGGCATTGCGGCTCGCTCGGCGTCCGGATTGGCGTCGCTGACCGGCCTGCGCTCGTTGAGCAGGGCCCGAATCTCACGAACTGCCGGACTCTGGTGGTGGGTGGCGGACTCCTGCGTGAGACTCCCGGCGATCGACTCGTCCGGCAGGCGCTTGCCAGGTTGCCTGAATCCGTCCTAGCGCCGAGACACTACCAGGTCATCGTCGACCGGCGGTACGTCCTTGCTGCCGCTGGCTTGCTCGCACAGGCTCAGCCACAGATTGCGGAGTCCCTGCTCCGCAGGGAACTACGGGAGGAAGAAACTGCCGATGAAAGTTACTAAACCCGCAACGGCCCGGCGGAGCCTGGACAAGTCCCGGGAGATGTTCGATGCGCTGTCAGCGGTCATGGCCGGCGGTGTGGGATCCGCCGACCGGGCACTCGTAGCGCCGCACCCAATCTTCATCGCGCGGGGTGAAGGCAGCCGAATGTGGGACGTTGACGGCAACGAGTATATCGACTACCTGCTCGGCTACGGACCGCTGGTTCTGGGGCACGCGAATCCCAGGCTCGTCGACGCAATCGATGCGCAGATGCGCCGAGGGAGTATCTTCGGCGCTAGCCACCCGCTTGAGTTGGCGGCTGCCGAGCAACTCACGTCGCTCATGCCGTCCATGGAGCAGGTCCGTTTCGGTCAATCCGGGACTGAGGCTGTCCAGTCGGCGATCCGGCTGGCACGGGCCGCGACGGGTCGCTCGCTCGTGGTGAAATTCGAAGGGCATTACCATGGCTGGGCCGATCAGGTAGCGGTCTCATATGCGCCGGCCCAGGAAGAGGCGGGGCCGGACAGCGCTCCGTCCGTAGTGCCGATGTCAGCAGGCCAAGCGTACGGAACATTCCAGGACGTCCTTGTCCTCGGCTGGAATGATCGTCAGGCGGTGCAGGACGTGTTCGCCTCCCGTGGGTGTGACATCGCTGCGGTACTCACCGAGCCGATCGCGTGCAATATGGGCGTGGTCGAGCCTGATCCTGGTTTCCTGCAGGGTCTCCGGGACCTGTGCGATTCCCACGGCGCGATCCTGATCTTCGATGAGGTCCAGACCGGGGTTCGCGTCGGACTGCACGGCGCTCAGGGGCTCTGCGGCATCGCCGCCGACCTGACCTGCCTGGGCAAGGCTATCTCTGGCGGTTTCCCCGTCAGCGTGCTCGGCGGTAGACGAGACCTGATGGCCCTGGTCGGGGACCGTCGGGTGTTCCAGGCTGGAACCTACAACACGAACCCGCTCTGCCTTGCAGCGATCCTCGCCACCCTCGACCGGCTAAGCGAGCCGGGTACCTACGAGCAGATGGCCGCCAGTTCGCAGCGGCTTCGCATCGGACTCGCCGAGATCGTGGAGCCGGTCGGCGGCTACGTGCAGGGCACGACAACCCTGTTCGGCCTGGGCTTCGGCCCGGGACCCATCCGGACCATGCGGGATGGGTGGCGGAACGACACGGCAAAGATGATGGAGTTCAAGCGTGCTCTGTGGAGCGTAGGGCTCTACACCAAACCCACCCCTAGGGACATCTGGTACCTCTCCACGGAGCACACAGCCGAGGACATTGACATCACACTCGAGCGGGCAGCCATCGCGGTCACGCTGACGAGCCCCTGAAGGCGAATGACAAGATGTCTCCGGCGACTGGCGCCTGCTCAGGCGCAATAGTGTAGATCGCGTGCCACTGGAGCAATGTCAGCTGCTCGGTGATCATGTCCACATGCGATACTGAGGATGACGGGCTCAGCGTGGAGAGCGTTGCCTCGATCATGGAGTACAGCGCCCCAGTGGCAAAGTTGATGTCAATCTCCGGTCTGGTGATATCGAGTTTCGCCGAGGCGTGATGAATGTCGGCAATCCAGCCGTGCATAGCCCGGTCGGCCGCGTCATTGGCTTCCTTCCACCCGCTGGTGGGTAGTTGCTTCGCCATCTCGATCGCAGGGCGCAGGTCAGCATTCTCGATCCGCCAGAGCATGGCATCTCGCACTAGGTTCCGCAGCAGCTGATAGATGGACTCATTCGGGTTCACTCCCGCTTTCAGCCGCTTGCCGATCTGCTCATACCCGGCCATGTAATCGTGGACGAGCTGATAGAGGATGCTCTTCTTATCGGCGAAGTGGTTGTAAACGGTCGCCCGTGATACGCCTGCTCGGTGAGCGATATCCGCGACCCGTGTTGCCGAGTAGCCGGGAGAGTGAAACAGCTGCCGAGCGGCTGCGAGAATCGCGCCGATGCTCTCGGGCTCCGGCGGCACCGACGCGCGTGGTGCGCTTTCCATACGAGGATCCCGTCGGGTTGGGCCATGCATGCGGAAGTGTCTCCCTGAGGCTACGAGATCGGATAGGCGGAGAGCTAGCGGTCGGGGCGCTGGGTGCGCCGAGGCAACCCGCGCGAGGAAGTCCCGGCGCCCGCGGCCGATTTGCATCCTGACCGCTTGCCGTCAAGCTGGCTCTAGACAGCGTGTCTAGATCATTGTACGGTTTTCTGATGATGCGCGTGGTTAGCAGGAGACTTGGTCGCGATGCCAGCCACGGTCGCAGGCCGACAAGTACCTCGCGCTGACTGCTATGGCGATATCGGACGCCAGCACGGCGACCTTGGCCCCGGGACAGGAGCAGTCGGCGGCCCCGAAGGGCCGATACCCGGTTCTGCGATTCCTGGTCGGGCGGGTCAGTGCCGCCCTGTTGACCCTGCTGATCGCTTCGATGCTGATCTTCCTCGCCACAAACGTGCTGCCCGGGAATGCTGCCGTCGTCGTTCTCGGCCGGAATGCGCGGCTGGCGCAGGTGCACAAGCTAGAGGCAGAGCTTGGGCTTAATCACTCCGAATTGCAGCGCTATGCAACATGGCTGGGCCAGATGGCTCACGGCAACTTCGGCAAGTCGGCCGTTGCCGTCGCCGAGGGCAGGACTGACTCAGCAATCTCCTCAACGCTTGCCAGCCCGCTGAGCGATAGCGGGATTCTCGCCGGGCTCACGGCGCTACTGCTGATTCCGCTGACGCTCGCTCTCGGCACGCTGGCCGGGCTTCGGGCCGGGCGCCGTGTCGATCACGCTATCTCTGTTCCCGCCCTTGTCGCGGGCGGTCTGCCCGAATTCGTCACTGGCACGGCGCTGATCTTCGTGTTCTTCACCGTGCTGAAGCTCCTGCCGGCCGTCGCGCTGCTCAGTCCGGGGCAGTCACCCTTCTCCGACATCAAGGCACTGGTGCTTCCAGTTCTCACCCTGCTCGCCGTCGCGGTGGGCGCAGGGGTGCGGCAGGTGCGGGCGGGAATGATCGAGGTTCTGCAGCAAGATTTCATTCTCTTCGCCAGGCTCAACGGAATCCCTGAGCGCAAGGTCATCCTGCAGTATGCGCTTCGCAACGCACTTGCCCCGAGCGTTCAGATCATCGCCCAGAACCTGCAGTACCTGGTCGGCGGCATCATCATCGTAGAGAGCGTGTTCACATATCCCGGCATCGGGACGTACCTCGTCCAGGCCGTGACGAGCCGGGACGTGACTGAGGTGCAAGCCGCGGCGATGATCCTCGCGACGTTCTATGTCGCCATAAATATCGCCGCGGACCTCATCGTGATCTTCCTGGTCCCTAAGCTCCGAACCGGGCTGTTGTGACTACCGGCGCCGCGCGACGTCGGCGGGCTCCCCGGTGGCCTTCGTTCATCGTGCGAGACCGCGGTGGGTTGACCGGGGCAGTGCTGCTGGGAGTTGTCGTCCTCATCGCGCTGCTTGGCCCAGCATTCGCGCCGGACCCGAGTACCGCGATTCTCGGTACACCAGGCCACGGCCCGGCCGGCGGCGCGCCCCTTGGCCTCGACTTCATTGGCCGGGACGTCTTCAGCCGGCTGCTGGACGGTGGACGGTCGACCCTGCTCATGGGTGGATCAGCGACCGTGCTGATCTACCTCGCAGGGATCGCCGTCGGGCTCACTGCCGGATACGTCCAGTCGCTAGCTGATCCACTGCTTATGCGGGCGGTAGATGTAGTCCTCTCGTTCCCGGCCCTGCTGGTCATGTTGCTCTTCGTGACCGCGTTTGGCGGCGGCTCAGTCGTGCTAGTCGGTGCCGCGGCCCTAGTGCTCTTCCCAGGTGTCGCCCGCATCGTGCGGACCGCTACGACCGAGGTGATGACACGGAATTACGTGGAAGCCGCGATCTCGTGGGGCGAGCGCGGATTCGCGATCATGCGTCGCGAGGTGCTTCCCAACATCATCGCGCCGATCGTCGCCGACCTCGGCATCCGGTTCAGCTGGGCGATCATTCTGATCGCGAGCGTCAACTATCTCGGGCTCGGCCTCAGGCCGCCTACGGCCGACTGGGGGCTGATGATCTCGGAGAACAGGGCGATCATCTCAAGCAATCCGCTGTCCGTGCTCGCGCCGGCCGCCGTGCTGGCTCTGCTGGTCATCGCGGTCAACCTAGTCGGCGACGCCTACGTACGTCACTTCGGCCGTTCAGGCGATGACCGGTGAAGCCCGCGGGCAGCATGGTCTTGCAGGCTAGGGACCTTCGCGTCGAGGTGGCCAATGGCGCGGCGATCATCGAGGACGTGGCATTTGAGCTCAGGGCGGGTGAGATCCTCGGCCTCGTCGGGGAATCAGGGTCTGGCAAGACCACTACCGCGCGAGCCCTCTTCGGCCACTACGAGCGCGGGCTGTCACTGCGCTCAGGTGAGGTTTCCGTGGCGGGACGGCAGCTGACGACGCCGGAGTCGTTCCGGCAGGCGAGGGGTCAGCTCATTTCATACGTCCCACAGAATCCCGGAACCTCCCTCAATCCGTCGCTACGGATCGTGGCTGCAATCGGGGACATGCTCAGAGCGCATCCCGCTGCCGGTACGGCGGCCCCCGGCCACGACGCGGTGGCGCAGGCGAGCGCTGCGCTTCTGGGCCGGGTAGGCCTACCAGGCGAGGAAGAGTTTGGCCGTCGTTACCCCCACCAGCTATCGGGTGGCCAGCAGCAGCGCGTGTGCATTGCGATCGCCCTGTCCTGCGATCCCGCAGTCGTGGTCCTCGACGAGCCGACTACGGGCCTCGACGTCGTCACCCAAGACCGGATTATGCGCGAACTGGTCCGGCTGCGGGACGAACGCGGTGTTGCGATGCTCTACATCACCCACGACCTTGCGGTGGTCGGGCAGATAGCCAGCCGCATAGCGGTAATGTACGCCGGCCGCATTGTCGAGGAAGGTTCTGCTGAGCAGATCCTCTCCGCTCCACGCCATCCTTATACTCGCGGCCTGGTTGCCTCAACGCCAGACCACCTGCAACCTCGGATCCTCGAAGCGATGGGAGGGATCGCGGCAGGTGTGGGCGAGCGACCGCCGGGTTGTGCGTTCGCGCCTCGATGCCGTCAGCGTGTCGACCACTGCGATACCGAGTTGCCGACTCTGGCCGAGGCCGCGCCCGGGCACTCGGTGCGTTGCTTCGAATGGCCCTCAACCCCGGTCCTCGACTGGACGTCAGCCGAGTTCCCGGCCAAGCAAGATGGCCCGGCGGGCAAGGCGGTGCTCGAAGTTGAGCACCTGTCCGCCGGGTACCGGAGCCGCGCCGGCAGGCACCTGGTTGTGCGGGACGTGTCTTTTGCTGTGGACGAGGGCGCATGCGTTGCCCTGGTCGGTGAGTCCGGGAGCGGCAAGACGACAATAGCCCGGGCGATCGCCGGGCTACACCCACCGTCCGATGGCCGGATCCTGGTCGGTGGCCAGCCGCTGGCAGGACAGGCTCAGCGGCGGACAGTCGATGAGCGCCGCCGTATCGCGATCGTCTTCCAGAACCCCGCCGAGGCGCTTAATCCCCGACATACAGTCCTCTCGTCGGTCGCGCGGCCTGGGCGCATCTTGCGTGGCCTAGGTCGTGCCGAAGCTGACGCGGAGGCTCGCCGACTTCTTACTGCTGTCCGACTGCCTGCCCGAATCGCCGGGCGCTATCCCGGCGAGCTGTCTGGCGGCGAGCGTCAGAGGGTCGCGATTGCGCGGGCACTTATCGGCCAACCGGACGTGCTGGTCTGTGATGAGATCACCTCGGCGCTGGACGTCTCGGTACAGGCGGTAGTACTGGAGCTACTCCACGAGCTGCGTCGGCAACTCGGAATCTCGATCGTCTTCATCACTCATGATCTCGGTGTCGTGGCCACGGTGGCTGAGCGTGTCCTCATCCTGGAGAGCGGATCAATCTGCGAGGAAGGCACCGTAGCCGAGGTCTTGGGCGCACCGCACCATGAGTACACCAGGCGGTTGCTCGATGCGGCTCCCAGTCTGATCACAACTATCAAGGCGTGGCAAATGGTGCGATGACAGGGCCGGATCGACGTGACCTCGGTCGGGTGTTCAACGAGGTGCCCGAGCTCTACGATCGCGTGCGACCGACGTACCCTGACGAGCTGTTCGCGGATCTCGTCGCCATCACCGGCATGGACAGGCGGTCGCCGGTGCTTGAGGTGGGCTGCGGTACCGGTCAGGCGACGCGCTCGCTGGCCGCGCTCGGGTACTCGGTGACCGCCATCGAGCCCGGCGCGGGCATGGCCGCGCTCGCTCGCCAACGGCTCGCTGCCTTCCGCAACGTCGAGGTCGAGAATTCGACGTTCGAGCAGTGGGACGACGGCGGACGGCGCTTCGATGTCCTGGTGGCCGCGTCGGCGTGGCACTGGGTCGACCCGTCCATTGGCTGGCGCCGAGCGCATGACGTGCTCCATCCCGGAGGATGGGCGGCGCTGCTCGGCAACGTTGTTGTCCGCCGGCCGGGTGAGCCGGAGGTGTATGCCGAGACTGCCGATCTCCACGAGCGATTTTCCCCCGGCAACCCCGGCTGGGGTCATCCGCCGCTCGAGGACGAGGTGCGGATGACGGACGAGGGCTGGGGATTGGTCAAAGACCCCGGCAGCCTGTTCGGCCCGACGATCGCGCGGTGGTACCCGGCTGTTCAGTGGTTCGACGGGGACGGCTTCGCGGACCTTCTCCGCTCGACGTCGCTGTACCGCAGGCTCGACAGCGACCTCCGTGATCCCCTGCTCGACGCGATCGCCGAGCGCATCCGCACGCAGATGGGCGACCGGGCATCACGCCGCTACCTGAGCGTCCTCCGTGTCGGACGGCGCGCCGAGTGACCGCAGCGGCGGCGGAAGGCCGAATCGCGGTCATGTTCCGCCGGCCACGGCGCTCTGGCGCAGGTACCGTCCAAGGCGTCCCATATCACTGGATCGAGAGCGCCCAGATCCACGGCCCGACGCCCGACGATCGGGCACGCCAGGTCGGGGATCGGCGGCGGGCTGGCAGCTCGCTTGCCTCGGGGGCTCGTAGGTCGTCGCGCCGCCAGGTCATCGCTGCCGATTACGAGCGGCATCGCAACTATGTTGGGCGATGCACACCCGCGCACCGATTGTTTGGTCCGGGCGCACCAGCCGCCCTCACCGCGGCAAATTCGCATGTTCTGGCGGGCGTCAGAAGTCGGCGTTCTTTGTGGCGTACCACGCCAGCAGACGGTCCGCGAAAGGGTCGATTCCGCATCGAACAGGATCGAGCCCGAAGTGAGGCAGTCGTACTCATCTGACGGGAAGTCGCGCACCTCGTCATAGATACCGATCGGATCCCAGCGGTTGAGCAGGTAACGCAGCTCAGCTTGGAGATCACAGAGCCTGTCCAGGTGCAAGGACCGTGCGCCGCGCTTGCTCCCGACCCGTGAGCGAGAGGCCGGTTCGGCCAGATATACACTCGCGAGCCGTCGTGACCGTATTCTCGGCTGCGCACACTTTCAACGGGTTGCATTCTTAAAGAAGTTCCGCAGCGCGGCAGCGCCGCTGTACGGGCCACTGGCGGCCACTTCCCGCAGGCTGCGAAGAAGCAGGGACTTGTCATCTGCCGGGGTAGCCGATGTCGTAGGTGTAGGTGGCGCCGTCGCCTCGCCGGACCTGGTGGAGCACCACGGCCGGCTGGCCGTCGTCGGAGTGCGCGGTACGCGCCAGCTCGAGCACGACCGACACTTGCGGCAGCTCGAGCAGCCGGCGTTCCTCGGCGGTGGCGACCCGGGGCCGCAGTTCGTCGCGGTGGCCCCGGAGTCTGCGTCCGATGCTGGCGAGCACATCGAACGGTGACGCAGTACCCGGTGACGCGAGCGGCGTGTCCCGCACCAGGTCGTAGTCGTAGTACTCGTCGGCGAGGCTCACTGCCTCGGCCGGCAGCGCGCCGTCATCCGGCGGGCGCAAGGACCGGATCGCGTGCCGCACTAGCACCCGTGACCTGGCTTCCAGCCCAAGCCGGTCGGCGGCCGGCCGCCCGGCCACGATCACGGAGGCGTCCTCGATCGCGACGCTGACCTCTTGCACGGGTTCCAGCCCGGCTGCGCGCGCGTCGGCCTCCCACCCGTCCAGGAGTGCCTGCCCGGCCTTACTGGCGGGTCCGGCGTGGTTCATATGCCAGGTCATCACGTTGTGCCGCCGCACGTAGAACCCGCGTTTGGGAACGGACTCGACCAGGCCCTCCTCGACGAGGACCCGGTAGGCGCCCCGCACGGTCAGGTTCGCTACCCCCGTGCGCTCCATCAGATCCAGGGTCGACGGCAGCCGGTCCCCGGGCTGGTACTTGCCCGACAGGACGTCGGCCCGGAGCTCGTCGGCGAGCCGCTCGTACACGTCCCGCCGCTCGGGCACCCCACCTGGACCGGCGGCCATCCGCGACCTCGGTGACACTCTGGCTCTCCTTCGCTGCCTTGGCTACACCAGAATGCCAGCCCAGGCCCGGTCGCGGCCACATTCGGCGAGATCGCTCCCTCTAAGCGGTCTGAGTTAAATATGATGACCTAAACTCTCTCGCAGTGAGTCTCGATCCCCGAGGAGGGGGCACACCTGTGAACGGCATGGGTTCTGAACCTGGCCTGCGTCGGCCTGTCCCTGGCCATGAGCGAGCGGCACTCCTCATCTGACCCTGCCCGCCGGGACGCGTCCCGGCGGGCAGTTCTCGCCACCGGAGCCCGGTCATGAACGCGACGACGATCATCTGGCTGATCGCCAGTACCGGCTTATCTGGACGCTACTTCTCGGGCGCCGTCGGGGAGGCCGACGTCAGTTCATCATGGCCCGGCCAGGCGCGAACGTCGCTGGAACAGGGCTTTCCTGGCAGCCTTGGCGACCGCTTTCGCCGGATGGTTCCGGCCGATCGCTTCGAGCACCGGCTCGGCCGATGCCGCCGGCGAGCCGCCGAGCTCACTCACCAGCCGTGCCTGCGCGGCCTTGTCGCCGGCCAGGGCAAGACTTCCGGCCAGGCCGGCCAGTTCGGCTGTCAGCAGCCGGTTGGCAAGCACGTCGCAGAATGTCTCCAGCTCGCCGTGATCGTAGAGTTCGCGCTCGGCCAGCAGGCCGTGATCGGCCAGCCAGCAGAGCGCCGCGCCGCGGGCCACCCGATCGTCGGCGAGCCGCCGGATGTGCGGCGCCGCGGCTTCCGGCCCGATATCCGTCATGATCGCCAGCGCGATGTTCTGCAGCTCCAGGTTGCTGATCTGCCGTGCCGCGTCGGCCAGCTCGGTCAGCGCCTGCTCCGGCGTGCGGCGCTGCAGCCAGGCATCGACTTCTGCTGCGGATGAGAGCGAGTCGGCGGGGTCGATCCCGGTCACCAGCCCGGTGGCCGACACTGCGGCGAGCCGCCCGGCGACCGGCGTGTCGTAGCCGGCGGTGGCGAGCCGGCTCCGCAGGGCGGCCAGGCCGGCCGGGGTCAGCTCGACGTCCCCGCCGGGCCGCACCAGGTTCAGTTCCGCGTCGTCGCCGGGCGCTCCGACGCGGCGCAGGACGCCGGCCAGTTCCATGGCGTCCGCGAGCATGGCGACGTCCCAGGCGATGTGACGGGTGACGTACTCGTCGGGGGTCTGTCCGAATTCAAAGGCACTAGTCATCGCGTGGGTGGCGAGGTCGGTGATGTCGGCCAGCGGCACCGGACCCCCTGCCATATATGCGGGGATCAGCAGGTGGACGGCGATGCTGTCGATCACCTGGTCCACGTCGGGCCAGCGCGCCCAGGCGTCAGGCCGCGTCTGCGCCCCGATCGGCCCGACCGACAGCAGCGCGTCCCAGGCCTTGTCGAACATGCCAGCCGGGTCGTCGGCCAGCGCCAGGCCCCGCCTGGTGGCGACCACCTTGCCGCGGAGCACGCGCACGACCCCGGCCTTCTTGGCCCACGTGAACACAAGCCGCAGCCTCGGCAACTCGGCGGAGCTGCGGGTCCTGAACACCCGGTCGCCGATCTTCGGATCCATCACGTCGCCGGTGCCCAGCAAGGTGACCAGCTCCCGGGCGTCGGCGAGGGTCAGGTTCCCGTTCGGCGTCAGCGGTCGGCCGGCTCCGCCGAACCCGGCCAATTTGGCGAGCATCCCGAGGATCGGGGCCGCCGCCTTCGACGCCTCGATGACCTCATCCGGCGGGAGCACCACCAGTGGCAGCGACCGCCGGCGCGGCGCCGCCGCTGGCCCGCCGCCGCCGAGGACGCTGTCGGGCAGGATGGCGTTGCGCTCCTCATCGCGAAGCGAGTTGAATCGCTCCATCCACGCCGCCAGCCCTGCCTCGTCAGTCACGTCGTGGCCGTACTCGGCAGCCCCCGCGAACAGGGCCTTAGCCATGCCGAACCTGGCCGGGTTCCCCATCTCGGCGATGAAATCGGCCGCGGCATCCGTAGCCGCTGCGCGCAGCGCCGCTGCAGCCGCGGACCCAGGCGCGAGAAGCCTCTGAGCCGCCAGGTAGTCGGTGAAAAGAGCGATGTGGCCGGGGATGGCCGCGCAGTCGTCCTGGGGCACGCTCAGCTTGCGCGGGCACCACCCGAGCAGAAACTCGGTGATCTCGCTGGCGGTCCACCGCCCTAGGTGACCGTCGCCGTAGCCGAACTTCCAGTCAAGCGCGATGCTGGCGTCGCTGACGGCCGCGTCAGCGGCTTCCTGGCTCAGCCGCGGCGCGTTGCCAAGCCACCGGCCGAATCCGTCCAGCAGCCAGTCCTTTGCCTGCTCGAAACCGGCCTCGTCATCATCGCGGATCGCTAGCTGCACGCGTCCAAGCGTGCCACTAGCGTGGGGTGTCATGCCTCCGAAGCGGATGAACCGGGAAGAGTTTCATGTGAAGCTAGCGCCCCTGGATCGCGACCAGCTCGCCCGCGCCATGTGGAACCTGTACTGGCGGGGATCGGCCCAGTTCCGGGATCGGATCGAGGCCGAACTCGACCCGGTGGACGCGGTACGCCGGAACGACGCCGCGGCCCGGCCGCCGGACCCGGATATGGTCCTGGCCGAGGTCGCCGAGTTCACCGGCCTGGCCCGGGCCGGCGCGTATATGTACGGTGACCGGCGCGTCACGCCGAGGGAACGCACCCGCTGGCGGCTGATGCCGGGAGGTAGCGTGGTGACCTGCTGGCGGCTCAGTGACGGAAGACCTGCGCGTCCTGCTGCCAGCCGGTAACAGGCGCAGTTATGGGATGGCGATGGTATCATTTTCCCATGGAAGCTGTCATTGACCGGGCCGGCCGGGTCGTGCTGCCTAAGGCCATCCGCGACGCCCTGGGCCTGCTCCCCGGCACGAAGGTCGACATCTCGGCTTACGGCGCCGGCGCGCAGCTCGTTCCCGCAGGCCGGACGGCGCGCCTGGTCGAGGAGGACGGCGTCCTCGTCGCGGCCGGCGAGACCCCGGTCGACGACGACGTGGTCTTCGCCCTCATCGACGCGGGCCGCAGGTGACGGTCGCCGTCGATACGAGCGTCGCCGTCCCGCTGCTGGTCCGCTCGCATCATGACCATGCGGCCGTGGCCCGCTGGTGGAACGGGCAGGAGATCACCGTCAGCGGTCACGCCCTTGCCGAGACCTACTCCGTCCTGACCAGGCTGCCCGGCGACGCCCGGCTGGCACCCGCCGACGCAGCCCGCACCCTGCCGGACACGCTCAGCCGCCTCGGCATCGCAGGCGGCGCCGTCTACGACGCGCTCGTGGCACTGGCCGCGCAAGAGCACGGGGCTGCCCTGGCTACGAGGGACGCTCGAGCGCGCGGCACCTACGACGCAGTTGGCGTCAAGGTCATCGTCGTCACCTGACCGTGCTCTCACGCCCCGCGCACCCGCCCGCTCCAGCTACCGGCGGGCCAGCGAGACGATACCGTCACCGAACAGCCGCTCTGCGCGACGTATCCGGTAGTCACCGACGGTGACGGCGCAGCTTTTGCGTCGCCTGGTGGCATGGCTCGTGTAGGCGGCCGGCTCGCTGAAGATCATTTTGAGTGGCGGATCGAGTGCCACCTGACCTGCGGTGACAAAATGCTGCAGGAGTTAATGGTAAGGAGAAGGTCTACGATTCGATTCCGTAAGGGGGCTATGAGGTCATGGCGTTCTTTCGAACGCGGAACCGGGTACTTCGGTGGCTGGGAGTGCCACTTGGATGGCACTCGGAGTGTTGCCTACGTCCGCTCCGCATCTGCTTGTGAGGTGGTCCGAGCCCCTGACCTGGGCTAACGTAACTATGGAGCGTTTCCCGCGCGCGAAGGCACTCAGGATGGTGCTCGTCCTGGGTAGAGCGTGCTGACTGCGCCGATCTGTACTGGCAGGGCGCGCCGATGCCCGCCGCTACCAGGCGCCGGTGCGGGACCCGTGTCGAAGATGCCGGGTATCCGGGCCCGGCGCTCACAGTGTCCTCGCGGCAGCTCAAAGACCCCCGCGTGGTCTCCTTCAGCCCGATGCGCCACTGGACCGAGCACAACATCCGCGTGCACGTCTTCACCTGCGTGCTCGCCCTGCCTGACCGGCAAGAACACGCAATCAACTTGAAGATCGTCGGAAACTCGGGCTAGAAGCGGTGCAGTTCGAGGGCCGTCGCCTCGATGACCTCGGCGTCAGGAATCAGGGCTGCCTGGAGCACTGGCGATGCTGGTATCCGGGAGTCGGGCGTCCCGATCCGGCGAATTGGCGCATCCAGCAGGTCGAGGTGCCGCTCGGCAACGCGAGCGGCGACTTCGGCGCCGAAGCCGCCCGTCAGGTTCGCTTCGTGCACGATCAGCAGCTTGCCGCCGGCGTCTCGGAGAATTCCGGCGATCGCAGCCTCATCGAGCGGATTGAGCCACCGCAGGTCGAGTACAGCCGCTGAGATGCCGTGCTCGGCCTGCAAGCGATCCGCGGCCATGAGGCACTGATCGACCATTGTCCCCCAGGTGACCATCGCGAGGTCCGATCCCTCGCGGCGCAGCCGGGCACCCCCGACCGACTCTGGCGGCACAGTCGTATCGAGCGGGCTGGCGGCGACGTACAGACGGCGCGCCTCCACTAGCACGACAGGATCGGGGTCAGCGACTGCCGCGCGGAGCATCTGATATGCGTCCTGCGCCGTCGATGGCAGTCCGACCCGGATGCCGGGAATGTGGGCCAGGAGCGCCTCAAGGCTCTGCGAATGCTGGGCGCACGAGCCGGGGTTAGCGCCCTGCTGCAACCGCACGACCATGGGAGCCGATAGCCGGCCCGAGGATAGGTACCTGACGTTGGCGGCCTGGTTGACGAGCTGGTCGAGCGCCACCAGGAGGAAGTCCATCCACATGATTTCGACGACTGGCCGCAGGCCTTCCAGGCTCGCGCCGAGCGCAGCGCCCAGAATGGCGGCCTCCGAGATCGGCGTGTCAAAGACCCGGTCACCGTACTTCTTCAGCAGGTTGCGGGTTACTCCGAACGTCCCGCCAGGAATCGCGACGTCCTCGCCGAATACCACCAGTTCCGGCCGGCATGCCAGCTCGTCATCGAGTGCCCTGTTGATGGCGAGGCCCAGGGCCACATTGCCTTCGGCTGGCAGCGGTGCCAGGGCTGAGGGCCGTGCCTCTGCCGTCACCTCGCCCGCCGCAGTGGATCTGTCGGGCAGCGGCGCGGCGATGGCGCCCTCGACCGCAGCCTCGACTAGCTCCTCGACCTCCTGATCCACCCGAGCCAGCGCCTCCGAGGCCGGAGCGGATTCCCTGGCCAGGATCTGACGCGTCCAGGCGATCGGATCCCGCTCGGCGTGCGCTGCCTTGTCGGCGTCCGAGCGGTAGTGCTCGATGTCCGCGTTGTAATGACCGAGGATGCGGGGCACCTGGATTTCCAGGAATGTCGGGCCGTCACCAGCCCGAGCCCGGGCGATCGCTCGGCGCGCGGCCGCCAGCACGGTCCGCACGTCAGAGCCGTCAACGAGTTCCGCGGGCATTCCGTAGCCCTGCGCCCGCTGCCACAATTCCGATCGCGGAACGGTGGCAGTGATGGGTGTCATCTCCGACCACAGATTGTTCTCGCAGACGAACACGACGGGCAGCGACCGGGCGATGGCGAACACCAGCGCCTCATGCGCTCCGCCCTGATTGGTGGCACCGTCACCGAAAGAAACGGCCACGACACCACCCTCGGCGCGCTGCGCCATCGCCATCGCCACGCCATTGGCGATCGGCAGCCCGGCGCCGACGATGCTGTTCTCGCCGACGAATCCGTAAGCGGGCGCGGTGAGGTAGGCGGAGCCAGCCCGGCCGAAGTTCGTCCCCGTGGCGCGGCCCAGTACCTCGCCGAGCAGCTCCTCAGCCGGGACCCCGCAGGCGAGGGCCCAGCCATGGCCGCGATAAGTGGCGATGACCCGGTCGCGATGGTCCAGCGCGGCGGCGACGCCGACCGGCGCGCTCTCCTGGCCGACGCACAGATGGACCGATCCGGAGATCTCGTCCGCTCGCCGGAGCCGCAGGATCGCCTCCTCGACCCGGCGAATCTGCAGCATCTTCTTGTACAGCGCGAAGTGGTCGGATCCACGGACTGGCTGGTCGAGCTGCGTGCTCATGTCGGCCTTTCGTGCGCTCAGACTTCGGCGGGCGTACGGTCAGCGGCCGATGCCCTCGGTGCTGCCGGGGTTGAAATCGATCGACAGGCCGCCGTCGACATGGATTACCTGGCCGGTGATGTAAGACGACGGAGCCGTCGCCAGGAAGAGCATCGTCTCGGCGATCTCCACAGGCTCCGCCAGTCGTTTCAAGCTGATACGCGTCGAAAGCTGCTCCTCCGACACGAGGCCATTCGCGAGATCTTTCTGGATCAGCTCAGTCCGCACGTATCCAGGTGCGACGGCATTGACCCGGATGCCGAACTCCGCCCATTCCGAGGCGAGTGACCGGCTGAATCCCTCGATGCCGGCCTTGGCCGCGCAGTAGGACGCCCTGATCGGCATGCCCATCTGGCCCGCGATGGAGGACACGTTGATGACGGCACTTCGGCCGGCGGCGCAGAGGAACGGGAACGCGGCCCGGGAGCACCGGAACGTGCCGCCGAGGTGGATGTCGATGAGCTCGTTCCACTCGCTCGTCTGGATGAGCTGAGTCGGCCGCTGATTGGTGATGCCGGCGTTATTCACGAGCACGTCGAGGCGGCCGTGCCGCTCACCGACGGCAGCGATCACCGAGTTGACATCGTCGTCCGACGAAACGTCCATCCGCCAGGAGAACGCCCGGTCCTGGTAGCCCTCTAGCGAGGCCACGTGCGCCGACACCCGCCCGCCGTTGGCATCGGCGAAATGGACCTCGAATCCCGCCTCGAGGAGGCGGCCGCCGATCGTCGCGCCGATGCCGCGGCCAGCGCCGGTAACCAGCGCGACTTTCGCTGACGTGCTCATGGCTTACCGATCCTGCTCGGAGGGCTGGCTGGATGGCTGGCGCCGGGCCCGGCGGACGAGCCCGCGGCGGAACTGGCAGGCGGGCTTGCCCAGATCCGCAGGTAGTCCTCTGCCTCGGTGTCAGCAAGGTTCTTGTAGACCAGCCACTCGGTTGTGACTGGCGAGCCGTCCGCGTCGACGAAGATCACCGGACGTCTGTTGACGCCTTCCTCAGCCGCAGGCCAGTGCTCGAGATAGAGGCTGCAGTGAACGCAGTACCAGGGCATTCCGGTCTGTCCCCAGGAGTAGGGCTTGGGCACGCGGACGATGCCCTCGGTCTGGTACGGGCCTTCGCCGGTCTCAGGATCCCCGCGGCGCAGCACTCCGCCGGTTCCGCAGCCGGCGAATGTCATCCGGTAGCGGCTGCCCTCGTCGATGACCCTGAACTCGCCCTGCCGTGTCGGCCCGCCATAGTGCGCGCGCATTCCCTCGCAGGACAGCTGCAGCCGCTCCTCTCCGGTCAGGCTTTCCCAGGTTGCGTAGCGGCGCCGCCAGATGTGCTCGTAGGGCTCGCGCATCGCAGCGGCGGGCCCGTCGTCTCCCTCGGCCTCGGCGACCTGGGTCAGGATGTCCTGGATGAACTTGACCGTTTCATCGCCCATCGTCTTGTAGACGCGCCGGGCGTGGGAAAGCCCGATGTCGAAAGCGCCAGCGTCGGCGCCGCGCAGCGAGCTGATCGCCTCGGCGATGAAGTCGTTGCCGAGCCGCTGGAGACTGGCCCATACATGCAGCCGCGGTACGCGCATCAGCGTCGCGAATTGCTTAAGCCCCAGCGTCTCGCCCGCGTAGTCGAGTAGCTCGGACAGCCACAGAGTCATCATCGAGTCGAAGATGTGGTCGGCTTCCTGCTGCATGTACCTGGCTAGCGTTTCCGCGGACGCCCAGTCGTCCCTGGCCACGGCCAGCATCGCCAGGTACTGGGTCGGCACGCCGAGCTGCTGTGCGGGGTCCTGGCGGATCAGCCGGCCGAACGACTCGGAGTGAGCCACCACCTGATGGTCGATCTCCCGCTCAGTCAGCCCCAGAGCCTCAAGGTCAATCGGCTTCATTCCGATCCTCCGTTCTGCAGCGCCAGCGACGCCGCCGCGATGGCGGGCGAACCGCCGGGCGGCGCCGTCGACTCCCGCACGAACAGCTCGGCGGGCTTGCTGACCGTTGCGTTGATCTCCTCGTCCGGTGGCCTGTCGACCAGCAGCGCAAGTCCTTCTGCGCCCATCGCGCTGAGCTGCAGCCCGACGGTCGTGAGCGTGGGTGTCAGGAAATTGGCCATGTCCAGGTTGTTGAAGACGGCCATCGACATGTCTCGCGGCACGGAGACGCCCGCCGAGCGCGCGGCGCCCAGGGCGCCGACGCCCGTCACGAACTCGGAGACGACCAGCGCTGTCGGCTGGTCACCGAGCTCCATGATCTGAGCAAACGCGGACTGCCCGCCGGCGAGGCTGTAGTCGGCCTCGACCACATAGTCCGGGCGCGGCTGCAGGTCCGCCTTCTGCAGTGCCTGTGCGAATGCCCGCTGACGGCGGCGGCCCGTCTCCATGCTGCTCAGGCCTCCGATGGCGGCGATCTTGCGGTGTCCCAGGCTGACCAGATGCTGCACCGCCAGGCCGATCGCGCGCTCGTCATCCAGGAACAGCGATCGCCGTGTTCCTGAGGTCTGCCGGTTCAGGAACAGGAAGGAAACGCCGCGCTCCACGAGGTACTCGTTGATGCGGTCCGTTTCCTGGGTGTTGCCACCCGCGACGAGCAGGGCGTCGACGCGGTCAGACGCAACGAGGTCGATGACCAGGTCGATGGTGCTCTTCGACGCCGCAGCCGACGACACGAACAGGCTGACGCGATGCTCGTGGGACGCTTTCTCGGCGCCATGGACTATTTCGGCGAATGCGGGATTGCGGAAGTCGGGAATGACCAGGCCCACGGCTCCGATTCGGGAGCTGCGGAGTCGCTGCGCCGCGTAGTTGGGCCGGTACCCGAGCCTCTCGACGACGGCCATGACACGGCTGCGGGTCTCTCTGCTGACGCGAAGGGACGGATCGTCGCGCAGGATCTTGGACACGATCGCCGGGTCGACGTTGGCCTCGCGGGCGACCTGCGCGCCCGTGACTCTCGTGCTAGCTATCTCCAGGGTCACCTTGCGCTTGGCCACCAAATGCTCCTCAGGTACCGTCAGGTCCCGACAAGGAGGATCTTACGGGTTGCTGCCGGGCAACTTGGTCAATCGATAGAGCAAACTAGTTCCGACCTATTAGCGTGTCAAGCTGGTACAGTCCGGCCGCGCGCTGACGCCAGGAGGAAGGCGGCTGGTGACTCAGCAAGAATCCGGTAACTTCAATCTGCTCGACTGGCTGCACCAGGACGCCGCCGTCGCGGAGCTGCTGACCTTGGATGCCACCTTCGAGGCGTGGGTCGCGATCGAGCTGGCGCTCGCGGAGTGCCAGCACGAGATGGGGCTCCTCGACGAGGCCGTGATCACCCAGATCCGGCAGCTCCGTGATGTGCGGCCGACCGATTTCGGGCAGTTCCGTCAGTCGGCGATGAATGTCGGCTATCCGATCGTCGGCCTGGTCGATGTGCTCAACGAACGGCTGCCGCTCGGTGCGCGCGGTTACCTTCACCTGGGCGCCACGACGCAGGACATCATGGACTCGGCCGCAGCCATGCAGATCCGGGATGCCGGCCGGATCATGTGCGGGCAGATTGTCGCGTACGGCAACGGCCTCGCGGACCTCGCAGCGCGGCATGCGGCGACTCCGATGGCGGGCCGTACGCACGCTCATTACGCGGTGCCGACCACGTTCGGGCTCAAGTGCGCGGTCTACCTGGGCGAGGCGACCCGCAATCTCAGTCGCCTGCGCGCGGCGATCGACGGGGCGGCGATCGTCTCGCTGTTCGGAGCGGCGGGGACTTCGGCAGCGCTGGGGCCGGACGCTGCGGAAATCCGCATGCGCCTGGCCGCGAAGCTTGGCCTCGGCAGCGCTGATCTGCCCTGGCACGTCAGCCGCGACCGCTTCGCCGAGGTCACCTTTACCTGCGCGCTGATCTGCGCCTCACTGGCCCGGCTGGCCAGGGAAGTGGTCGATCTCAGCCGGACGGAGATCGGCGAGGTCAGCGAGACTGACGGCTGGCATCGCGGCGCGTCCTCGACCATGCCGCAGAAGCGGAATCCGATCTCCAGTGAAGCAATTCTGGGGATGGCGCTGACCGCGCAGGGCGCGGCGGCGTCGATGATGCGCGCGATGGAGGCAGGTCACGAGCGTGCCGCCGGCGAGTGGCAGCTGGAATGGAAGGTTCTGCCGGAGGCACTGCGCGCGACTTCCTCGGCGCTAGCGCTCGCTACTGGCCTGCTGCGCGGCCTTGTCATCCACCCGGACGCGATGATGCGCAACTTGTCCCTCGATCATGGCCTCGTGATGGCCGAGGCCTACATGCTCGGCCTGGCCCGCACTCTCGGCCGGGAAGCCGCCCACGACCTGGTATACCGGGCGGCCAGGGTGGCGCGGGAGGAGGAAATCACTCTTCCCGAGGCCGTGCTGAGGATCGAGCCCTCCGCGCCATCGTCCTTTCCGGATTGGCCGGTGCGGGTGGATAGCTACCTCGGCGATGCGGAGCAGGTCTGCCATGCGGCCGTCGCCACCTGGGTCGCGGTTCGTGATGGCGCTGTCGATTGCTGACGCCTTAACGGCATATCTGCGAACGGCTGGGATCTTGACAGGACGAAACGACTCCGAGTATCTTCCGGTCAATCGATTGATCAGCTCCTGCACTTTGACCCTCGCGCTGAGGAGTGAGCAATGAACGAGACGCAACCGCAGTCCACGGGTCTCCGGTCAGGGGCACTGGGCCTGTGGGGCCTGACGATCCTGGCGGCCGCGATGATGGCGCCGGCCCTGGGCCTGTACTTCAACTGGGGCCCCATGGAGCAGCTGATTGGCACTCCCACCCCGCTGGTCTTCCTCGTCGGCGCCATCGTGATCTTGCCGGTAGCGATCAGCTACTCGCAGATATCATCCCGGATGACCTCCTCGGGCGCCGCATACGCCTGGGCCTGGCGCGAGGTCTCGCCCCGGGTGGGGGCCTGGACGGGTCTGATCATGACGGCCTACTACACGGTGGCCGTGATCTTGCAGCCGATCCTCTTCGGGCTCTTCTTCAACGACTTCCTGTCCCTGTTCAAGGTCACGACCAATACGGCTACCTGGGCACTGGGCGTGGTGGCGATCCTGGCGATCGGAATGTTCGCCACCTACAAGGGCATCTCCATTTCAGTGAAGACGGCGCTCGGCTTCATCGGTGTCGAGCTGACGGTCGTGATCTCCCTCATGCTCACGATCGTCTTCACCGGCGCGCACCACGGCCTGGGCCTGACGCTGTCGCCGTTCAGCCCCGGCAACATCACGGGCGGAAGCAACGGCTTCGCAGCGGCACTGATCTTCGCAATCTTGTCGTTCGCCGGCTTCGAGGTCCTGCAGACCGCTGCCGAGGAGACCAAGTCCCCGAACTCCATCATCCCGAAGGCAACCATTGCCGTTGTGCTGCTCGTCGGCGCCTTCTGGGTCATCGGCTCCTGGATCTTCTCGATCTCCGTGCCGGTGACGAAGGTGAACTCGCTGATGACATCCGGGTTCACTCCGATCACTGCCATCGCGGGTGAGTACTGGGGCTCCGCGAAGGTCCTCGTTGACTTCACCGGCATGACGGCCCTGGGCGGCGCGCTCATCGCCTGCGCGGTCGGGGCTTCCCGGATCACGTTCGCCCAGGGGCGGCAGGGCACGATTCCGTCGCTGTTCGGCAGGACGAGCGGCAAATCCCAGGTGCCGGTGAACGCGCTGCACTTCGTATGGGCGGCGACAATCGTCGGCACCGTAGGCATCACGCTGTGGCTCGGCAACCCCAACCTGGCATTCGTCTGGTGGGCAGGCAGCATCGTGTTCTTCGCGCTGCTGATGTACATGGTCGTGCACATCGCGTCGCTGCGGCACTTCCGCCGGACTCACGACTTCCACTGGTTCCTGCACGGTGTCATCCCGGTGATCGGCGTCTTGCTCGTGCTCTACCTGATCTACAAGTCATTCTTCGTCGCCCTCTGGGGTCAGCCCTGGGATACCGGCCGGAGCATTGTCGTCTTTGGCCTGGTAGTCGTCGCCGCCTCGCTGATCTACGTCTTCCTGCCTATCGCGCGCCTTCGTGAGGTGCTCGGAGGCGCTCACCCGGAGGTCAAGGAGCCAGCGCCTGAACTGGCTCCAGCCGCTCAGTGATGCCGGGCGCCAGGAAGACAGTCGAGCGGGGATGGGCATACCGCGGCTTCGAAGCGGTCATCCTCGAGAACGACCGGCTGAGAGCCAGCGTCCTGCCTGAGCTCGGAGCCAAGGTCCACCAGTTCATCGACAAGAAGCTCGACCGCGATCTGCTCTATCACCATCCAAGGGTCGAGGTCAGGGCTCCGGTCTTCGGCGCCAACGTCGATAACTGGTGGACCGGCGGCATCGACGACGCGGTGCCGACCGCGCACCCGTGCGTGGTCGACGGCGAGGAACTGCCGTTCCTCGGCGAGGCCTGGTCGATGCCCTGGGAGGTCGGGCAGGTGACCGCGACCAGCATCCATCTCAGCCGGGCGGGCGTGATCTGGCCATTTCGGCTGGAGAAGGTGCTGAGCCTTAGGCCCGGCGATCGCTACCTGACGGCCGAGTACACGCTGACCAACACGGGTCTTGCCGACATGCCATTCCTGTGGGGAATCCATCCGGCGCTCCCGGTCGGCCCGCGAACCCGGATCCACGTGCCGGCGATGACCGCCTGGTATGGCTCAGGCACTGACCCGCAGGAGGTGCTGCCCGCCTCGTTCAGATCGGGGGAGCAGTCCCTGCCCTGGCCGGTCGAGCCGATCGCCTCTCTCCCGGCCGAGCCGGCCGGTGCCTGGCACCATCTCTTTCTCGACGGCCTGGACGACGGCTGGCTCGCCGTGACGGACGAGGCTGAGGGCTGGGGCTTTGGCGTCCAGTTCCCTGCAACCGTGTTCCGCGCCGTGCATATCTGGGCCGTCGACGGCGGCTGGCGGGGCATCCGGACGGTCGTAGTGGAGCCATGGACAGGTCGGCCGGCCCGGCTGGACGAGGCGATCACGCAGGGATTCGCCAGGACGCTGCGGCCCAGGGAGTCGCTGACCGCGGCGGTCAGGTTTGTCGCGTTCGACGCCAGAGGCCGGGTGTCCGGGTTCACCGCGAAAGGAGAGCCGCGATGAGATTCGACGGTAAGTCCGTGGTCATCACGGGGGTGGCATCGGGGCTTGGCCATGCCCTGGCGATCGAGTTCAGCCAGGCCGGGGCCGCCGTCTTCGGATGTGATGTCAACGACGAGCCCGGCGAGCGCAATATGGCGGCGATCGGCGCCAGCTATCGCCACGCCGACGTATCGCGCGAGGCGGAGGTCGAGGCGCTGATCCGGCATGCTGTGGAGGTCCACGGGAAGCTCGACGTGATGGTCAACAATGCCGCCGTCTCGGTGAACGAGGAACTCGCGAACACGGCAGAGGAGGACCTGGATCGGATCCTCGCGACGAATCTGAAGGGACCATTCTTCGGAACCAAGCATGCTGTCCGGTCCATGCTCCCGGCCGGAGGCGGCGCGATCGTGAATATCGCCTCGATCCTCGGCCTGGTGGCGGACGGCATGCTAGCGGCGTATTGCGCGGCTAAGGGCGGCGTCCTGGCGCTGACCAGGGCAGCCGCGGTCCAGTACGGCGATCGGGGGATCAGGGTCAACGCGATATGTCCTGGCGACATCGACACTCCGCTGCTGAAGGAGTATTTCGAGATGGCTGAGGACCCTGATGCGGCGCGCCTGGAGATCGAGCGCGAGTATCCGATGCGCCGCATCGCGGATCCGAAGGAGATCGCGCAGGCGGCCCTGTTCCTGGCGTCGCCCTATGCCTCGTTCGTGACCGGTCAGCATCTCGTGGTAGATGGCGGGCTGACCGTGACCTGTTACTAGCCGCCTGACTCTCAGCGGCCAGCGCGCAGCAAAGGAGCAGCGTGGAGATCAGCTTCCTAGCGACCGGATTCGACCACCCGGAGTGCCTGGCACTGGCGCCGTCAGGCTGGGTGGCCTGCGGCGGCGAGGCCGGCCAGATCTACCGCGTCGACGTGGCGACGGGAGCCTGGGAGAAGATCGCCGACACTGGCGGCTTCGTCCTCGGCGTCACGTTCGATGGCGCCGAGAACATCTACGCCTGCGATATGGGCCGGCATGCGGTCCTGCGGATCGACGCGGTGACGCGCGAGATCACGGACCTCACCACTGGCAAGAGCGAGCACCAGGTCGCCACCCCTAACCTCGCCGTGTTCCATCCCGATGGCCGGCTGTTCTTCTCCGACTCGGGCAGCTGGGACGCACGGGACGGGCGCATGTTCTGCATCTACCCGGACGGCGAGGTCCGGCTGCTCAGCGGGCAGGCCGCGGATTTCCCGAACGGGATAGCCGTCGACCCGGCCGCCGAGTGGCTCTACATAGCGGAATCCACGGTGCCGGGCATCAGTCGCTGCCCCATCACTGCGGACGGCCTCGGCGATCGCGAGCTGGTCGTCGAGATGCCCAGGACCGTGCCCGACGGGCTGACCTTCGCGGCGGATGGCCGGCTGCTGATCGGCTGCTACCGGCCAGATGCCGTGATGATCTGGGACGGCTCTAACCGGTCGGTGCTGATCGAGGACTGGACCGGCGAGTTCCTCTCGGCGCCGACCGGCGTGACGTTCGTCGGAGACGGCCTTTCCCGGCTGCTCACGGCCAATCTCGGCGGGTACCACATTGCCGAGCTGACCGGGCTGCCGGAGGATCTGCGCGGCGCGCCACTGCGGTACCCCGTGCTCTGACCGACGCGGCGCCGGATCCGCCGCGTGGACTCCGGCGGCTCCAAGCGGACACCTATGGGAGGAGCAGATGACGATGAGAGCCCGCGAGTTCGCAGACCCGTGGCCAGCACCCGAGGCGATGTGGGCGGATCCGCCGTGGCTGATGTCGGGAGTGTCAGTCACCGCGTGGTTCGAAACAGCCCCCGACGCTGTATCAGCGCTGCTGAGCGCTGATTTCGAGGCGCAGTCTGGGTCGAGTGGCGTACCGACCCGGGTCCGGTTCTATCGGGTGGATTTCGAGCCGCGAAATGGCGACGACAAGTACCGGCAGCGGATGGGCGGCCAGTTCCTGGAGGCCGTCATCGCCTTCAAGGGCCGGATTGCCGGCCTGGATGGCGAGTTCTCGGCCTACATGTGGACCGACTCTGACGCCTACCTCTGCTGGGGCCGAGAGAATTTCGGCTGGCCGCTGGCACGGGCAGAATTCGAGCTCACCGGCGAGATCTGGGGGGACGGGCCGGGCTCGGCCTCGTCGTGCAAGGTGACGCGGCAGGACTTCAGCTGGACGATCGAAGTCGACGCTGCCCCGGCGGATGAGGTCGTACCTGGTCCTGGCCCTAACTGGCTGACCCCGCGTCGGCTCCTTTTTCCGGGTGGGAGTGAGCCAGAGCGACGTGACCTGCTCGTGGTACGGCCTGAGATGCTTCGCGGCGGTCGCCTCACCCGCCGGACGGGCAAGCTGACCCTCGATGCTCCCGGCGGCTCCTGGGTATCGACACTCATGCCGCTGGGCTCAGTCGAGGTCCAGGTGCTGGAGGACTTCCAGATCTGCGTTGGTGACGATGTCCGCATCGTGCCGGGCGGGGCTCCTGTCGCGTAAGGGTTCGCGACATCCTTGACGCCGTGTCGTCGGGAGATGCTTGACATCGCTGGCTGGTGATCTTGATCATGTCGTGTCCATGGGATCAGCGGCTGGGTGCGCGCCTACAACCACTCCCGGCACCAGGGAATCGGCATGGCCGTCCCTGCCAGCCTGTTCCGGCCCGGCAGCCAGCCCGACCTGGCCGCCATCGTCCCGGCACCCCGGGCAGCCTCCGAGCCGGTCACCGGGTCAGCGGCCGCGTTGCCGTCCGGGCTGGGTGACGGCCGTGGATTTGATCGCCGAACAGCCCTAGCATCCGACACGCCGATCTGCTTAATTTCTTGCATCTGCGCGTCGGCTGGACTTCAATCCATCCATGACCCCCTGGGAAGCGGTCGCACAGGAGCGGCTCGATGACATCGTCGCCATTCAGCGTGCGGCGGGCGTGATCGGCATGTTCGAACGGATCATCGCGCGAATGTGGAAGATCAACGTGGACCGGTTCGAGCCGAGCGAGGTCGGGGACACGAACCGATCGCTCGGGATCACCGCCAACGAGAACATCCGCACGCTGGTCGTGCGGGAGAGCTGGAATGCTGCCAATCCTGCCGGTCTCGGCGTCGGCGTGGAGGTGACGGCACCGAGCGATTCGCTCTTGGTTGAAGTAGGCGGCGTGCGGCTGCACGTGATGAAGAGCGCACCGAGCATCTCCTTGGCAGAGCCGCGCTGGGACGTCGATTTCAGATGGGCGGGCGAAAGTGATGTCCGTGCCGAGGCAGCTGCTGCCAACACGGCGTGCCTCGGCGCCGGCCTAGCTGTGCCGGGTGGCTTGTTCGAGGACGAGCTTCCGGGGCCTGGTGCTGCTGCACGGCTGCGTGAGGTGATGCTGGTCTGGGCAGGCGGGTCGAACAGTCCGTTTACGGGCGGCTGGGTTGGCCTGCCGGTGCTGGGCGAGCGGCCCTGGCTGGCAGTGCAGAACATCTGGTGGCATAAGCCCGGCACCATGGTTCGTGGGTCGGATGAGAGCGAAGGACCGGACGCGGACATGTTCAGCACCCGGGACATGCCCAGCCCTCTGGTCAGCCTCAAGCAACGACCTAGGACAGCAGAACAGTGAGCATGCCGCCGGATCGGGTTCTGGCTGCGCGCCGGCGGCGGGCGGCGGGGACCGTTGACACGTTCAGCGGGGCCCGGCTCGGGATCGCACGGCGGATGGCCCGGCTCCCGCGAACCGAGCTTGCAGCGAAGGTCGGCATCTCCCCGGCCGCAGTGACCCAGTTGGAACGAGATCAGATCCGGCCGACAACCGCCCTGGCGGCAGAGCTGTGCCTGGCCCTGGGTGTACCCGGCAGCTTCCTGCTGACAGCTGTGTCGCCTCAGCTGATCTCGGCGTCGGTCGCGCACTTCCGGTCTGTGCGGTCCACCCCGGCGATGAGCCGGGACCAGGCGCTCGCGTTCGCCGAACTCGGCCTGGAGGTACTGGCCGCAGTCGAGGACTACGTCGACCTGCCCGAAGTCGCGCTGCCGGCACTCGACGTGTTGGGGCTGGACACGCAGGACGGCATCGCGAGAGCCGCTGACCAAGCGCGCGATGCTCTCGGCCTTGCCGAAGGCCCCGTCCCCCATGTCGTCCGGTTGGTGGAAGCACACGGGGTGCTTGTCCTGCGCCTGCCTGAGAACAGGATTGATGAGCGGGTAGACGCCTTCTCTACCTCAGCCAGTCGGCGGCCGGTCGTTTTGCTGTCGCCACTGAAAGACGACAAGGCTAGGTCCCGCTTCGACGCCGCCCACGAACTCGGGCACTTGCTGCTACATCACGACGCCGAGCCAGGATCCAAGGTCATCGAGAACCAGGCCCACGGCTTCGCCGCGGCGTTCCTCACCCCGGCCGACCAAGTCGTCGAAGACCTGCCCCGCCGCCTGGACTGGCCAGCCTTCCACCGGGCCAAGCGACGGTGGGGCGTGAGCCTGAAGGCACTGGTGTACCGGGCCCACAGCCTGAAGCTGCTCAACGACGCCGCCTACCGGCGCGGCAACGTCCAGCTGGCCGAATGGGGAAATCCGGAACCAGGCCCGCTGGGCCCGCCCGAGTCACCGTCACTGCTTGGCACGGCGGTCACGCTCCTGCAGGACATCGCCATCACCATCGACGACATCGCCGAGCATGCCGCCATGCCAGCCGAGATGGTCCGATACGTCATCGACGCAGCGACCGACCGGCGCCCTCATCTCGACCTGAGCTGACACCAGTCAGCTTCGCTGCGGGAACACGCTTCAGTCTCGATCGCGTTCTCCACAACGTCCAATGTCACCGGCAGAGTGCCTACTTGTCGTGTAGGCAAGTCTGTATCGGGAGGGCGTCATGTCAGAGAACGTCGAGGTCATCGAGGTCTCTGCGGCAGAGTACCGTCGCGCCCGGGACGCCGCACTCCAAGAACTCGGCCTGACCTATCGTGAACTCCAAGCTCAGGCCCGGAGCGGTAGGTTCACCTCACTTCGGGCGCGCAAGTTGTGGCTAGCCATCGGGGGTCGCAACAAGTAGTGCCTGACCTGGCCAGGCTGGCAGGAGCCTTCGCGGAGAGTACCTGACAGTCGCATCGTCCTACGTAGGGGTCTGCGCCGATGATCAGGCGCGGTCATTGCTCTGCCACGCGGACTATGAGCGGAATGAGACTCATGGGCATCCAGAGGCGGGCAGCGCCCGCCTTGCCACCGCGCTTCAGGCATCCCAGAGTCACACCTGGCAGCCGTTTTTACAGAGATGACTGCGGTATTTGCCAGTCGAGGGCTGGTCGGACAGCGTCTCGCCGTGATCGGCGCAGGCCGACCTGTTTCGCGGGCCTGTGGCGGGTTCTTGTTCTGGGCTGGTTAGGTGGGGTAGAGCTTGATGGTGACGCCGATGGCGTCGGCGATGCGGGCCAGGTCGCCGGGGTCGCTGGTGACGATGGGGGCCTGGTGGCGGACGGCGGTGGCGATGACGATGGCGTCGACGACGTCGGTTGTCCGGGAGGCGGCGCAGGCAACGCCGGCGGCGCGTCCGGTGCGCTCGTCGTCGGTGATGATGTGGCAGCCTTGGAGGACGCGGGAGATCTGGTGCTGGGGTCCGCCGCGCCAGGCCTGGGCCAGGACGACGACGGGCACGAGCGGGCGGATGCGGGCGGCGGTGACTTCGTCGTGCAGGGCGAGGAAGTCGGGGTTGCGCCGTTCGGCGGCGAGCAGGGCGCCGGTGTCGTAGACGATGGCCGCCATCAGCTGGCGGCCTGCTGGGGCTCGTCGTCGAGTAGCCCGGTTTCGGTGAGGAACTGGCGGGCGCGCTGCCGGGACTCGGCCGGCAGGGGACCGTGGTCCTGCTCGTACTCTGCTATCAGCTCGCGGGCCGCTGCCCGGCCGGCGGCGTGCAGGGCCGCGGCGCGGGCCTTCTCGGTGGCGGCTTCGGCGAGCCAGGTGGAGACGGGCTTGCCCTCGCCGGCCGCGGCGGCCTTGATGGTTTCCTCGACCTCGGCGGGCACGGAGATCGAGAGCTTCCGTACGGTCATGGGGCCATGCTAACCCATGGTAGGAACATCTTCCTACCATGGTCGGCGCCTTCTGCGCTGGACGGGCTGGCGTGCCGGCAGTGTCAGCGTTGAGCAGGGCGGACGTTGACCATGGAGCGTTTCCCGTCGCCGGCAACGCTCTCCGGGCGGACTGTCGCCTGCTGTCCTGACCAAGACGATGGCCCCGGATTGTCGCTGCCGCATGCCAGGAGCGAGCAACTCGGTGAGATGGACGGCGGCAAGCAGGTCCACGTTGTAGTGGGCGTCCCAGAACGCCCTGATAGGGGAGTCCGTGCCGTAGAGATCAAGAGCCGTTGCGTTGGACACGAGCACATCGACCCGCCCGAAGAAGTCCACTGCATGCCTGGCCAGCCGCTTCCGATCAGCTGCCTTTCCCACATCGGCGGACACCCGCCAGGACTCGCCGGCCCAGCCTCCGGGCTCCGCTCCTGCTGCTTCGATCGCGCCTGTCGCCTCAGGCGACGGTCACGGGCTCGCCGGTCCTGGCTGATTCATCGAGCGCCAGCGCGCAGGCAACGGCGGCGCGGGCATCGGCGAGGGTGATCGGCCACGGCCGTCCATCCCGGACCGACGTGAGGAAGTAGCGATCTTCGGTCGGCATCGCCCCGTAGGGAATTCCGGCCGGGTGCGAGTGATAGGTCGTGCGCTTCACGCTCGGGCTGCCAGGGCCGAAGACGACAGCAGGCGCGTCGCGGAATTCGGCGAACGCCGAGCCAGCGGAACCAAAGACGGCCAGTCGATGGTCTGATTCGAGCCCGCTTGCAGTCGGCATGATCCAGTTGTGATCCAGGACACCGACGGCACCGGAACGGAACCGGAGCGTGGCGACCATGGCGTCGGGCCCGGGGCCGGTGACCGGTGACCTGTACGGCTCCGCGTAAACACGCTCGACGTCGCCGGCCAGCCATCGCATGATGTCGATGTCGTGGATCATCATCTCCTGCGGCACTGTCGTCCGCCCGGAGATGATCCGGCCCTCGAAGTCGGGTGCGTTCCAGCGTGCTGCCATGTGCACCACTGTCCCGATCTCGCCGCCGCTCACCGCTTCGTGGACCGCGAGATAATCCGGAGAGAAGCGCAGCGTGTGGCCGATTACCAGCACGCCAGAGCTGGCTGCGGCGGCCCGGATCATGGCGTCCGCGTCTTCCAGCGTGGACGCCATCGGCTTCTCGCAGAAGACGGCGAGCCCGCGCGCCAGGGCCGGCTCGACGATCGGGCGATGCAGATGCTGGGGCGTGCACACGAATACTGCCGCCAGGTCCGGCGTGGCGAGCGTGGCATCAAGATCTGTCAGGAACTCGACACCTTCCGGCACCGACTCCTGGCGCGACGGATCAGTGTCGCAGCAGGCGGCCAGGTCCGCTTCCGCGCAAGCGGCAAGGATCCGGGCGTGGTCGCTGCCGACCATTCCGACGCCGATCACTGCGCAGCGGACAGGGATCATGCTGATCGGCCTCCTCGGGTGGCCCGGAACGCAGCCAGCGTGGTTTCGTCTGGTGGGTATGTGCCTGGCAGTGCCGCGCCGGCCCGCACCCGGTCGAGGATGAACCCCTCCAGCTCCTCCTGTTCGGCGGCAGGCTGAGCGATCTCGGCGGCGAGGTGGCGCGGGATAACAACGACGCCTTCCTCGTCGCCGACCAGGATGTCTCCGGGGAAGACCGGCACTCCGCTGCACCCGATCGGCACCTGGACGTCGACGGCATGGTGGAGCACAAGGTTCGTGGTCGCAGAGACCGCCGCGGTGAATGCCGGAAAGCTCATCTGGCGCATCTGGGGTGAGTCCCGCACCGAGCCATCGGTGACGAGCGCCGCCGCCCCGCGCCGCTGCAATCGCGTCGTCAGGATGTGCCCGGCGCTGGCTGCCCGGCCTTCGCCCCGGCAGTCCATGACCAGCACCTGGCCCGGTCCGACCGACTCGATGGCGCGCCGCTGCGGATGGGCAGGATCGGAGAAGGTCTCCAGGACGTCGATGTCTTCGCGGGCCGGGATGTATCGAAGCGTGAACGCCTCGCCGACGAAGCGCGAGGCGCGTGGGTCCAGCGGCCGGAGCCCGAACAGGAACGTGTTGCGCAGACCACGGGCGAAGAGCTGGGTCTGCAGCGTGGCGGTGCTGGCCCGGCTCAGGGCGCTCAGTGTCTGCTGGCTGAGGTCCACGCGGCTACCCGGCTGGGCTCGGGTCGCTGTCGCGGGTCAGTAGTCGTCCTGGATTAGTGACCAGCAGCTTGCGGATCACGTCGTCGGACAGCCCGAACGACTCCTGGAGGCGCGGCACGATGCGGCGCATCACGTGGTCGTATCCCATGCCGCCGAACCGGAGCAGGTAGTGCTTCTTCCCCATGTCCTGCGACATCACGAGCTGATCCTCGTACCCGAGCTCGATCAGGGTGACCATCGTCTTCATCTTGGTGAGGTCGCTGCGTGACTTCCAGGTCGGCGTGAAGTACCCGTCCTGGCCGAAGCTGTCGAACCCGACGGTGATGCCGCGGTCTAGGGCCTTGACGTGGTAGTCGATGTCGACGATCTCGTCCAGGTGCGAGACCGAGGTCCGGTGCAGGTCATGGCCGCCCGCCTCGAGCAGGTCGAGGATGGTCATCAGCACGGGCAACTCCGGCGGATGGGCGTGCACGTTCACCGGGGTGTTGGTCCTGCGGGCGGCCCGCGCGGCGGCCTGCAGTATGCGCTCCTCGCAGCGGAACAGGGTCTCGGACGTTCCCACCTCGCCGATGATGCCTGGCCGTATCCCTGAATCGCCGATGCCTTCCTCGATCTCCTTCACCAGGAAGGCCTCGACCTCGTCCACGTCCGCCTCTTCGACCCAGGCGGGATGGTGGGCATGGACGTAAAAGCCGCAGCCAGCGACGATGTGCACGCCCAGATCCTCCGACAGCCGGCTGAGATCGGCTGGCGACGGATTCAGGCCGACGTTGGTCATGTCCACGATGCAGCTGCCGCCCGCGTCGACGAACTCCCGCACCTCCTCCGAGACCATCTGGTACTCGGAGGCCGGGCTCTGGTGCAGGTCGTCGCGGAAAGCCGAGCCGTTCCACCGGGCCGGCCCGCCGAAACGCGCTTCGAACGGCGCGTCTCCCGTGTCCGGATCGGTCAGCTCGTCCGGGTTCCAGCCGCCGCGCGCGTCCCAGAAGATGTGCTCGTGGGTCAGCGTCGCGCCCAGCTCCTCCGGCCCGACCGGTCCCCGTACGGTCATCACGTGACCCATGACTTCACCTTTCCTGTCGGCTTTGTGCGCCTGGAGTTCTGATCACTGCAGGAACCTGCGCAGCACGTTGCTGGTGATCATGGAGATGGCGTCATCCACGATGACCGAGCAGGTGTAGGAGATGGATCCCACCGAGAAGACCGCCCCGCCCGAAGGGGTGTCGAAGTAGACCATGTCCGCTCCGCCATCGTCGGGGTTCACGCCTTTGGCAAGCAGCCTCACGTTGGGGGGCGTGCTGGGGGTGAGCTTGTCCGTCTCGTGCCCCGAAGCGCCGCCAGCTGCCCGCCGGTCCAGCGATGCGGTGCCGAGCAGATCTCCAGCCGACAGCCCGGTGCCCTCGAATACCCAGTGCCCGGCGTCCAGGACGCGATAGGGCGCGCCGGTCTCGTAGCCGGCCATGGTGGTAGCGGTTCCGAGCAGCCGGGCGGAGGACTCGCCGCGCATCTGGAAGCGGCTCTCGAACTGAGCCTGCCGGATTCCCCAGTCGAGATTGTGTACGGTCATCAGCGCCGCATCGAGGAACTCGACCTCGCAGTTGATGCCGTTGCCGCCGAGGTACGCGAGCTTCCCGCCACGCTCATAGACCCAGTTCCGCACCTGGGTGTACATCTTGCGGGTCCAGTATTCGGGGTGGGTGCTCAGCACGAGGACCTGGTACCGGTCGAGATCGAGCAGCCCGTTGTGCAGCTGGGTCTCGGCATAGAGGTCGTAGCCGAAGCCTTCCCGCTCAAGCCACCCGAGCAGCCGCCACTCAGCCGGTGCGACGTGCTCGGCACCCAGTCGGCGAAGCGGGTCCGTGATCCGCTCGCCGGGAAAGACTCTGTTTAGTGGCTCGGGCCGGTCGAAGGAGAGCGGCGGGTAGGTCCCGCCGGCCCACGCTTCCATGTCCGGATCCGTGAACCAGAGCGTTTCTTGCCGGACGTTGACTGACGGGGTGTCTGGCAGCCCGGACGGCGCCGTGTAGTTGCTCCGGCCGCCGTAGTCGTTGTAGGCGTTCCAGTTGATGTTCGAGGCGAGGACGGCGACCGGCGCGGACGGGTGCGCCGGCGCGACGATCCACGGGAACGAGAAGAACGCGCCGGACTCGCCGGTCAGGTGGAAGTAGTACAGGCCGGAACGCTCCGGCGCAGCGACCGACGTGCGCGGGTCGAAGGACGGGAATACGTAACCGTGCCTGCTCCATTGTGCCCCTGTCTGGGTGAAGTCGCCGTCGGGCAGGATTTGCAGCATCGCGCCGGGCGGGTGGTCATCCCAGTAGCCGATAGTCCGGACATGATGTGGCTCCAGTCCGTAGCGCCACAGGTCGACGCTGAAGGGCTCCGCGCAGTTGACGCACAGCTCGGCCGACTCGCCGGACCGCACCCATTTGGGCCACGCGTAGCCGGCCGGCGCGGTGGACAGGAGCCGGAACTGGTGTACCTTCTCGGGCTCTTCAGTCATCCCGGCCCCCACGGTGAGGCTGGTCCGCTTGGTGCTGAAGCCCGGCCTGGTCAGCGTGACCTGGTATTTCCCGGGATCCAGGTCCGCGACGACCGCGCCAGATGCCGAGGAGCGTGCCTGGACGATGTCTTTGCCTGACGTGAACTCGACGGCCACGTCGGATATCGCTGCGTAATATTCGTCACTGACGTATCCGACCAGCACTGCTCCTCCTCACTTCGCGCTTCAGAATTAGGCTTGAAATAGATCCCGGGGACCCTCCCTAGGACGCGATGATCCCGCCGGGGAAACGGTCAAAGACCTTCGGGTCATGGATCGGTACGATGAAACGGGCCGTCTTGCGGACCCGGTCGTTGCAGGCCAGCGCCTCGTACATGTTCTCGCACAGCCCGAGCAGCGCATCATCCTCGACGTTCTCGTAGTAGAAGAACGAATCCGAGATCGCTACGGTCCCGGCGGCCGTGTCCACCTCGACGACGATCGACTCCCGGTGATGGGCCCCCGACCACCACGTGCGCAGACCTGGCGCGATGCAGTCCTCGTCCGCGAGCAGACGGACCCGGTCCCAGCTGTCGGTGACCAGGTCGACGAGGATCTCCTTCGGGAATGACCGCCACCGCGAGTCGTGGGGGTGCTCGTGCGTGGTATGGAAATGGATCCATCCTCGCTTGGACAGGCAGATCTGGGCGCGGCGGAACTTATCCAGCGTTCCTGTTGTGTAGAGCTCGAGTGGTGTGAGGATGAGGTGGGTGATGTCGTCCGGGCGCAGCCCGGCGAGGGCCAGGGCACCGAGCATCATCTGGTCGGGAGTGCGCTCCAGATCCCCGTCCGGTGCGGTGTGCAGGTAGCGCATCGCAGGGAAGTCGCGGCGGGTAATCGTGTCGTTGTCGGGTGGCGAGGTATTGACGAGGGCGGTAATCCTGTCGCCCTGAATGAGGGTGACATTGAAGGCGAGCGGCAGGATCTCGTCCCAGTGGCTCATCCAGAACACCTCGGGCCCGCGGATCTTGGACTCGCCGACCGACAGCACCCGTACCGAGTAGCTCACCGCGTGCCTCCCAGTTGTCTCGCTGCTTTGCCTCACGGCTGCCACGCCCGTCACGCCCCTCTCGCCCGCCCGGCAGTCACTCGGATCGGCCGGACGGCCGACGCTGACTCGTTCAGCGCGATCGCGGCGGCTAGAGCGGCTCGGGCATCCTGCAGCGTGATGGGCCAGGAGCGGATGCCGCGTACGGTGGCGAGGAAGTGCTCGTCCTCGGTGACCAGCGTCCCGGACTGTGAGCCGTATATGTCGTCGCGCCAGCCGGTCGCGGCCGCGTCGCCCCCGAAAACCCGTACGACGGGGCTGTTGAACTCGGCGAAGGCTGATCCCGCGGTCCCGAAGACCGCGAGCCGGTAGTCCGTCTTCAGGGCCGACGAGGACGACATGATCCAGTTGATCTCGATTGTGGCCACCGCGCCGGACGCGAACCGGAGCGTGCCGACCATAGCGTCGGTCAGCTCCGGGCCGCTCAGGCCCATCCGGGCCGCCTCGGCGTAGACGGTCTCGATGTCGCCGGCCAGCCACCGCATGAGGTCGATGTCGTGGATGCCTACCTCGACGGGCAGGTTCGTCCGGCCGGCGATCAGCCTGCCCTCGAAATCGGGGACGCAGCGGCGGGCCGCCATGGAGACGATGCGGCCCACGGCGCCGCTGGCCACCGCCTGATGGATGGCGATGTAGTCAGGGGAGAAACGCAGCGTGTGCCCGATCACCAGGTGCCCGTCCTGCGCCTCCGGCATGCTGATCAGGGCGTCGGCATCCTCCAGGGTGTGCGCGACCGGCTTCTCGCAGAACACGAAGAGCCCGCGCCCGAGGGCCCGCATGGCGATCTCGCGGTGCGTTTCCTGCTGCGTGCAGACGAACACCGCTTCAAGCCCCGGCAGATCCAGCAGCTCGCCTAGGTTGCTGGTGAACTTAGCGCCGCCCGGGACGCGCGCGGCAGCACCGGGATCAACGTCGCAGCAGGCTGCCAGGTCCGCAAGCGGCGAGCCCGCGAGGACCGCGGCATGCTCCTGTCCGATCATCCCCAGGCCGACGACGGCGCAGCGGACGGGCTTTATCACCCGCACGGGCTCCATCCCGCTCACCCGCCCATCTCGTGCCTAGCCAGGGCATCGCGGTCGAGGTCCACCCCGAGGCCCGGGCCTGGCGGCAGCACCGCCGACCCCCAGCCGACGAACGAGTCGTCGGTGATCAGCGACGACTCGAAATAGAGCGGCCCGATCAGGTCGGACGGCACGACCGGGCTGGCCACTGGCGAGGCGGCGATCACGTGCGCCAGGGCAGCCGAGCCGATCCCCAGTTCGAGGTTGCTCCCGAACGTCACGCCAAGGCCGAGGGCCGCGGCCGCCTCGGCGAGCACGAGGGTGGACCTCAGCCCGCCGCACTTCCCGGGGTAGATGCTCACCAGGTCGAAGGCACCGGTCTCGGCGGACCTGGTCACGTCAGCAAGCGTCCAGATCGACTCGTCTCCGACGATGGCTGCCGTCGTGTGCCCGCGCAGCACGGCCGATGCCTGCCACGCCGATCGGGGCAGCGGCTGCTCGACTGCGGCCACGCCGGATGCCGCCAGCCCGGCGAGGACGGCGCGTGCCTCCTCAGGCTGCCATCCCTCATTGGCGTCGACGGTGAGCCGCACATCCGGGCCGAGTTCCTCCCGGACTGCGGCGACCCGGGAGATATCGCCCGCTGCGCCGAGCCCCACCTTCACCTTGACCACGTCGACGCCCATGCTGCTCAGGTCCCTGGCCATGTCGCGAACGACGGCAGCATCGCGGCCGGGCAGGACGAACTTGGTGGCGATTGTCTCGCGGTGCGCGCCACCCAGCAGGTCGACGACACGGATGTTCGCCTCGCGTGCGGCCAGGTCCAGGCACGCCATCTCCACGCCGGCTCGCAGGAACGGCCGGCTGGTGAACGCCGCCTTCAGATGGCCCGCGATAGCCGCCCAGTTCCACGGGTCGAGCCCTCGGATGGCGGGATCGAGCTGATCGCGGACGAGCACGACGGTTCCGGCGGCTTCCTCGCCGCTCCAGCGCGGCGAGCAGGTGACCTCACCGAGCCCGATCATGCCGTCGGCAGTCTCCACCTCGATGATCACGTATTCGCTCGCGGTGACCTCACCATGGGCGGTCTTGGGCAGGAACCGTGGTGAGCGGCGCACTCGCACTGGCGTGGCCCGTATCTGGGCGATCTTCACGGCCGCCAGCCCTGGCCAGGCGGGTACCTATGCGTCACAGCGGTAGCGCTCCAGCTTCTCTTCGTCGATGTCCACGCCCAGCCCGGGCCCGGAGGGCGGCTCGGCCCAGCCGGCCCGGATTGGCAGCGGCTCAGTCAGGATGTCGTCGGTGTAATAGAAGGTGCTGATGATGTCGCACGGGACGATCCCGTCGGCTAGGCCAGGCGTGGCCATCGCGAAGTGAATATGCGCGGCCAGGGCGGGCCCCAGTTCCAGGTTGCTGCCGATGGTCCAGCCCAGGCCCGCGGCGCCGGCGATGGCCGCGGCCCGCTGGGCGCCGGCGATGCCGCCCGCCATGCCGACATAGATCGACAGCACGTCGGCGGCACCGGCGGTCACCACGTCGAGCGCATCGGCGGGCGTGCCGACTGACTCGTCAGCCACGACGGGGCAGGCGGCCCGGCGCCGGATATCGGCCAGCCCGGCCAGGTCATGCGGGTCGACCGGCTGCTCGATGAAGGCGATCGCCTCGGCCGCGAGCGGTGCGACGGCCGCCGCGGCGTCGGCCCGGCTCCAGCCCCCGTTGCCGTCCACGCCGAGCTTGACGTCTGCGCCGATGGCCGCGCGGACGGCCGACACCCGCGCGATGTCTGCCGCCAGGCCGGTGCCTACCTTGACCTTCATCGCCGTAAAGCCCTGGTCACATGCCCAGGAGGCGATCCCAGCGGCTACCTCTGGCTCGGCTGCGGCGACCGAGAACTTGGTTCTGATGCCAGGGCGGGCAGCGCCGCCGAGCAGGCGGTAGAGCGGAACGGCGTGCGTCTTGCCCAGTACATCCCACAAGGCCATCTCGACGGCGGCCTTGGTGAAGTGGTGACCGACAATGGCCTGGCTGATGACATCCGTTAGCCGGACGACATCGGTCGGATCCTGACCGGCCAGGCGCGGCTTCAGGTACCGCTCGCAGATGTGCCGGGCCGTCTCGGAGTCCTCGCCGCTCCACCGGGGCGTACAGGACACCTCGCCCAGGCCGGTCAGTCCCTCGTCAGTGTGAACTCGCACGAGCAGGAATGGCGAGCGGTCGTGGGGACCACGCGCGCCGACGATCATGCGGTCCGGGCTGATCGGCACGACAACCGGGATGGTCTCGATGTCCGTGATCTTCATCGCGCCGCTCCTTGATCGCAGGTACCTGACTGCCCGCCAGAGGGCCGGTGCCCGCTTGCGCCGGGTCGGTCCTCGATGCCGAGCAGGGTCAGCGCGTCGCGGCCGATGATCCCCTCGATCACCTCATCAGGGATCGGCGGGAACCCAGTGCCCCGTACGACGTCGTTGACCCTGCGCAGCGCGTCGATGGTCTGCTGGGTCGTCGCGAACGGGTAGTCGGAACCGAGCAGCAGCCGGTCCGTGACCCGGTACTCCACCGCGCTCGCGAGCGCGAAGTACAGCTGGATCGGGCGAGCGTGCAGGGCCGAAACGTCGGCGTACAGGTGGGGATGCTTGCGGATCACCACCATGAGCTCCTCGCACCAGGGATGCCCGAGGTGCGCTACGCACATGACCAGGTCGGGGCAGGCGGTGGCCACATCGTCCAGGAGGATCGGGCGTGCCCAGCGGAGCGGGGCATCCCGGATGAATGTCGTCGCCTGGTGGCAGATCACCGGGATGCCGAGGGACTCGGCGCGGGAGAACAACGCGATGCCCGCCGGCGACGTAGGGTCGAAATGCTGGTAGATGGGGCCGACCTTCAGCCCGCGCAGTCCCATAACGGTTACGGCGTGGGTCAGACGGTCAAGCGCATCGCGCCGGGCCGGGTCAACACTGGCGAAGCCGATGAGCTTCTCCGGGTGACATGCGACGTAACCGGCCACATAGTTGTTCGGCACCATGATGCCCGAGGCGGGCGCGTCGAAGGCGAGGACGATGGCCTTGTCGGTTCCCGCCATCGCCTGCCAGTGGTCTTCCAGATCCTGATTGCCCATCCGAACCTCGGACCAGGACCGGGCAAGGTCGGCACGGAAGCCGGCTGAGTAATGCTCGGCCGTGCCGACGTGGGTGTGGCAGTCGACGATCACGTGCTCACCCACCGGAGGCGGCGCCGGCGCCAAGGGTAGCGGCGACGGCCAGGTAAACCCGGGCAGAGTCGGCGAGCTCGTCGATGTCGACATACTCGTCCGGGGCGTAATGCCACTCGCTGGCCCCGTAGACGACGGTGGCGAGTCCGGCGTCGGCCAGCGACGCGGCATCTGTGACGAAGGCCTGGCCGGGCAGGTCGCTGGTGATGCGCGGCGCCGAACCGCGGACAGCGGTGTGAGCAGCAACGATGGCGTCCACGAGCGGGCCGTCGGTGACGCCGAGGAAGGGCTGGTGGGCGCTGAGAATCCGGACCCGGGCGCGCACGTCCGACGGCCGGATCTCCTCGACGATCGAGCAGATCTCGGCCCGGACAGCCTGGCGGTCCATGCCCGGTACGGTCCGGATATCGCCGCGGATCACCGAGGTGCCGGCGACGGCGGCCGGCGCCTCCCCGCCGACGAGCTGGCCGATGAGAAGGCGCGGCAGATCCGGGAGCCGCGGGTGCGGCTCACCTGCGAAGGTGTGCGCGGAGATGCTCCGGTACACCTCGATAGCCACCGGCAGGGTGTCGATTCCCTCTTCCATGCGCGAAATGTGGGCGGACCGGCCCGACAATGTCACCTCGAACTTGAGTGCGCCGCCGTTGCCGGTATGGATGGCCAGTCCTGACGGCTCGCCGCAGATCGCGTAGCCCTCCCGCGGCCCCTCGCTGCCGAGGGCGTACTTCGTGCCCAGGCCGGTTCCGTCGTGGTGCATGACTGCCTGGAAGATCAGATCCCCGGGGAGCGGCATCCCGGCTGCCGCCTCCGTAGCGGCGGCCATAGCGGCGACGGCGCCCTTCATGTCCGAGATGCCCCCGGCGTAGATCCGGCCGTTCTCGATCCACGGGTCGAACGGGTCGCGGCTCCAGCCGCTCATGTGCACGCCGGCGTCGAGGTGGCCATTCAGTACCAGCGGAGGGCGCGATCCGGTGCCCTTGACCGTCGCGATCACGTTGGGCCGCCCAGCCACCACTTCCTCGATGTGCACCTCGATTCCGGGCTGGCTGAGCGTCTCGGCGATCGCCTCGGCGACCGCGCCCTCTGCGCCGCCCGGGGACGGGATGGCGCATATCCTCCTCGCCAGCTCCGTGACCCGGTCCGTCTCGATCGCCGCGATCGCCTCGTTGATGCCTGCCATCACACGCCCTCCCGATGAAGTGTGGTGCTCCCGTTGCGCTGGCTTGCCGTGTCCTCGCCGACGTCACTGGCGCGCTCGGCGAACTCCAGCAAGGCGTCGGCCACCGCGCCGATACCCAGCTCGAGAAAGCGCCTGCCCTGCTCAGCCGTGCCGCGGTCTGGGCTGTCGCTGTAGCCGTCGATCCGTAGCCACGCGTCCGGGATCTCCGTCCGGTACGCCGCCCCGAAACCTCGCGGGTCGCTGGCCGGGAAACTGTCCCGGTGCGGCCGCGGCTCGTGCACCAGGTCAGGCCGGAGCGCGAGGACAACCGAGGTCTCGAAAGCCCCGGCATGGCCCGGAAGCCGGCCGACCTCACAGGCTCCGCCTGCCACCAGCGCGTCCCACGCGATCGCCCACCACGACCCGGCGGCGACCGAAACCGGGTACGCGAGCGCCAGGTCACGGGCGGCGATCTGGATCAGCTCATGATTGCCGCCGTGCCCGTTCAGGATGAATATCCGGCCGAAGCCGGCGCCGATCAGTGAGGTGCAGAGGTCATGAAGGACGCTGTTAAAGGTCTGCGTCGTGAGCGACAAAGTTGCTCCGAATGGCAGATGGTGCGGGGAGGACCCGAAGGCCAGCGTCGGAGTGACCACTACCGGCGTCCGGCCGGCTATCCGGGCCGCAGCGGAGCGGGCGACATGCTCGGCATGCATCGCGTCCGTGCCGGACGGGAGATGCGGGCCGTGCTGCTCGGTCGCTCCTACCGGCAGCACCGCCAGCGCGGACGGCGCGATCTCGCGTAGCTGCGACCTGGTCAGCTCCTCGAACAGCAGGGGAACCTGCCGGTCGGCGGTCATCCGGGCGTTCCCTGCGGGGGCGCGGGAATCGCCATGCCGATCGCGTGCGGCCGGGACTGGACGGAGCCGGGCCGTTCCTGGTCAAGCCACTCCAGGGCGACCGCGCAGCGGTGTACCTTCTCGCGTGCCATCGCCATGGCATCGCCGTCCAGGTGAGCCCCGCCGGGATAGACTCCCCGGGCGTTGCGCAAGCCCATCTTGATGTACAGCGGGGCGCCCGCCTCGACGAAGTCCGCGATCTCGTGCCCGCGCACGATGCCGCCCATCGTGTCCGGTGTCTCCAGGTACAGATCGATCGGAATATCCACGTGCGCCCGCATCTCCGCGAGCTGGTTCAGGGTGATGTCCGAGGCGACGTTGACGGTGCCCGCGCCCATCCGCTCGAGTACTTTGAGCGTGGACGCGTTGGAACTGGCCAGGTACGCCGAGATCTTCCAGACGAGCTCAGCCGGCAGGTCACCGGATCGCTGGAGGTCGACAAGAACGGCGAGCAAGCCGAGATCAGCGACCAGGAAGCTGCGGATTCCTGCCTGGACGGATCGTTCGACGTCGGCGACCGCGTAGGCGACCTGTCGCAGGCCGCGGACCGCGCCGTAGTGCACCGCCCCGCCCGGAGCGCGGACCAGGCCGCCGGTATCGAAGCCGGCCCGGGGACCGATGAAGAGCGCGACCTCCATGCCTGCCTCGCTGGCGAGCTCAGCCATCTCTGCGAGCTCGGCCTTAGTCAGCAGCATGCCGCCGCTGCCCTGTGATACCCGGTTGATCACGACCCCGGCGGCGGCAGCAGCCTTGATGACCTCGGCCAGGACGCGGGGACCCTCGACGCTGGGGACCTCCAGGCGGAATTCGGCGCCGTCGGGAAACCGCTTCGTGCTCGCCGTCGGCGCCGCCATTGGCTCGAGCCCCAGACGCTGCAGGCCGGGATGCAACCTCACCGGTGCTCCTCCGATCGCCGGCCCGCGGCCCGCTTGGCGGCTACCTCGGTCAGGTGGATCTCCATCGCGCGCCGGGAGCCGTTCGGATCCCCGCGCTCGATGGCATCGGCCACTGCGGCATGCAGGTCGGTCAGGTGCGGCAGTTCCTCGGCTGTGATGGTGGTGATCTGCCAGTTGTTCAGCATGAAGTGGTGGACGTTCCGGATCACCTGCAGGAGCGCGCGGTTCCCCGAGGCCGTGGCCACCATCACGTGAAAGGCCCGGTCGAGGCGGAGGAACTCCTCGAGGTCCTGAGTGGTCCGGGTGACCTCGGACATGGCCCCGGTCAGGTCGCGGAGCCGGTCGACGTGAGCGGGCTCCGCGCGTTCGGCCGCCCGCTCCGCCGCGCTGGCTTCCAGGATGAGCCGGACCTCATGCAACTGCACCGCAAGCTCGTATCCCCGGCCGGTCTGCTGGAAGGCCTCCTGCACCACTGGGGCGAGGAAGTCCCAGTCGGCATCCTCGACCACTACGGTCCGCTTACCCTGCTGGACGCGCACCAGCCCGAGTGAGGCCAGATTCTGCAGCGACTCGCGGACGGTCGGCTTGCTCACGCCGAACTGGCTGGCCAGGTCGGGCTCAGCATCGAGCAGGTCGCCCGGCTTGATCGCCCCGCCCACGATCTGCTGGGCGAAGTGCTCCACGAGGTGGTCACTCAGCCTCGTCCGGATGATCTCCAGCCTACTCACCTCTCGTATGAGGACAACTCATCAGATGAGTTACTTCCCTGCTCCCTTGACAACCTGCTGAGCAGAACCGTAGCATCCGCACATCGCGAAGCAAAACAAATCTTCGGGTTAAAATTGGGCGGCTCACCTGCAAAGAGGGCGAGAACATGCGTCGGTGGCAATTGCTCGGGATCACATGCGCGGCTGCTCTGCTGGCCACGGCGTGCACAGGAAATAACGGCACGACGACGGTGGTCGGTGCCTCGGGGTCAGTGAACCCCGCCTCATGCAAGGGCGTCACTCTGCGCTTCCTCGGACTCGCGGGCGAGGACGGGAAAGCGGTCACAAAGGCCTTCCAGGCCAAGTACCACATGAAGATCTCTGAGACGAACGTGGCCGACTGGCCCACCGCCATCTCCGCGATCAAGGTGGGCCAGCCCTACGACCTGATGACGGTCCCGATGTGGTACGCGCAGCGGATGATCGCGGCAGGCGTGGTTCGGCCATTGGCCACCTCGAAGCTGACCGAGTGGAAGAACATCTTCCCCGGGCTGGCGAAGAACAGCCTCATCCTGGGCAAGAGCGGCACGGTCTATGGCGCGCCGATCGCCTGGGGAGACGGGCCGTTCGTGTACAACCCCAAGCTCGTGTCCAGTCCCCCCACCTCCCTGCTCGAGCTGCTCAAGCCCCAGTGGAGGAAGAAGTATGTCATGTTCAACTCGAACGCCGTTTTTGACATGCTGGCGCTGGAGGACGGCTACAAGAACGCACCGCTGCTGACCAAGGCGCAATTCGCGGTCGTGACCAAGCAGGCAACAACCCTAGTCAAGAACGCCCAGGCGTTCACCACCAGCTACCAGGACGGAACGGACCGGCTGGTGTCGGGCGACGCCGCCATTGACATCTCCGGGTGGGAAGCCATGGTCAACTTCGCTGCGGCGAAGGGCACGACGCTCAAGTACGGCTTCTACAAGGCCGATCTCAGCGGCTGGTTCGACAACCTCGGAATCCCGACCACGGCAACGCACGCGGATTGCGCGCTGGCCTACATCAACTACATCCTGCAGCCGAAGACCGAGGCGGCGCTGGCAACCTCGCTGGTTTCCGGAACCTCGAATAGCCAGGCCGTCTCACTGGTCGGCAAGAGCGACCAGATCTACAACTACTCGACGGTCGAGCACATCGTGACCTCGCAGCAGGACCTGCTCCAGTTCCCGAACCCGACACCCCCGAACACCACCCCCAGCGGAATCATGAACTTCCAGGACTGGAATAACGCCTGGCAGAACATCACCGCCGGCCGGTGACGGGAACCGGCCCGCGGAGATTCGGGAGATGACCCTCGCCGCAGATGTCCTCGGCCCGCCGGCCGAGGACATCCTGCCGCCGCTGCGGCACCGGGCCAAGGCGCGGCGGGAGCATGTCTCCACAGCTATGCTCCTGGCACCGCCGGCGATCTACTTCACACTCTTGTTCGTCGTCCCGCTGGTGGTCCTGCTGGTCTACAGCTTCTACACGTACCAAAACTTCAACTTCACCGCGAAGCTGACGCTCGCCAATTACACCGAGGCCTTGACCAGCCCGGCGCTGCGTGACTTCTACTTCCGCACGCTGAAGATCGCCTTCGCGGTGTCGATCATCGTGGTGGCGGTCAGCTATGCGTTCTCGCACATCCTCATGTACGTGCTCCCGCGGGCGAAACGGATCCTGTACTTCCTGGTCCTGGTCAGCCTTTTCGGCGGCTATCTGGTGCGGATCTATGCCTGGCGGACGATGCTCGGCCGGGACGGAGTCGTGAACTCGTTCCTCATCAGCACCCATGTCATCAGGTCGCCGCTATCGTTCCTGCTGAACAGCAATTTCGCGATTGTCATCGCCCTGCTCAACTTCCTGATCCCGCTAGGCGTCCTGCCGATATTCTCTGCGATGCAGAACATCTCGCCGCGGCTGCTGGAGGCCGCCGAGGATCTGGGAGCATCGCGGATCCGGACCGTGCGGACCATCGTGCTGCCGCTCACCATCAGGGGAATCCGGGCGGCCTTCGCGTTCTGCTTCATCGCGACGATGGCCGAATGGGTCACCCCGCAACTGCTGGGCGGCCCGCTCGATCAGTTCGTGGGCAACCAGATCCTCTACGAGTTCGGCGAGACGCTGAACTGGCCGCTCGGCGCCGCGATCGCGCTCACGCTGATCGCCAGCGTCGTGGTGATTCTCGGGGTGCTCTTCGGCCTGCTGCGCCTGGTGACCCGGTCATGAGCCGCGAGCGCCATCCGCGGCGGCGCGGCGTCCTCGGGCGGCTCACGGCGCGCACTTACGTCGCGCTTGTCATCTTCTTCCTGTTCGCGCCGCTGCTCATCGTGGTTGTGGTGTCCTTCAACTCCACCCCCAACATGAACCTGCATGCCGGATTCTCACTTCGCTGGTACCGGCAGATCGCCGGCGACCCCCTAGTGGTCGCGGCGTTCGGCCGGACCGCCCTGGCTGCCGTGTGCACCGCGGTGATCAGCGCGGTCCTGGGCCTGAGCGGGGCTCTCGGGGCGGTACGGCTGGCCAAGGGCCGGTGGCGCACCGCTGTCTTCACGATCCCGCTGATCCCGCTGGCCGTCCCGGCCCTGCTCTTCGGCGTCGGCCTGGCCACCTTCTACCACTCCGTCGGGGTCGGCTTTTCCATCTGGGCGGTGATCGCGGGGCACGTCATCCTGGCGCTGCCGTTCGTCTTCCTCGTCATGGGTGCGGCGCTGGAGCGGTTCAGGTTCAGCCTGCTCGAGGCGGCCAGGGACCTGGGCGCCGGCACGTTCACCATCTTCCGCACCGTCACCATGCCCCTGCTCCGCCCGGCGGTTCTCGGTGCGATGTTCCTGTCCATGGCGATCTCCGTCGACGAGTTCGTGATCGCGTTCTTCACCGCGGGGTCGCAGCAGACCCTCCCGCTAGTGCTGTACGGCCGGATCAACCTCGGCGTGAACCCCGGCCTGAACGCCATCGGGTCAGTGCTGCTCGTCGTGACGATGGCACTGGCATTCCTGGCCGCCCGAACTTCCGTCCTGGAGATCCCATGACCGACCAACCGCCGCCGGTAGTCCAGATCGACCGGGTCACCAAGTACTTCGGCTCGGTCACAGCCGTGCATGACGTCTCACTCGACATCCGCGAAGGCGAGTTCTTCTCTCTCCTGGGCCCGAGCGGCTGCGGCAAGAGCACCACCCTGCGGATGGTCGCCGGATTCGAGGAGCCCGACCGCGGCTCGATCGCCATCCTGGGGATCGACGTTACCGACAAGCCAGCGAACAAGCGGAACGCCAACATGGTGTTTCAGAATTACGAACTGTTCCCGCATATGACCGTCCACGAGAACGTCTCGTACGGGCTGAAGATCAAGCGGATTCCCAAGGGCGAGGCCAGGAACCGGACCGAAGCGATGCTGGAGACCGTCGGAGTCGGCGGCCTCGGGCACCGGCGAGCGAGCCAGCTGTCGGGCGGCCAGCAGCAGCGGGTCGCCCTGGCGCGGGCGCTTGTCAACGAGCCTGCGGTGCTGCTGCTCGACGAGCCCCTCAGCGCCCTGGACGCGAAGCTCAGGAAGCGGATGCAGCTGGAGCTGAAGACCATCCAGCACAAGCTCGGCACCACGTTCATCTACGTGACTCACGACCAGGAGGAAGCGCTCTTGATGTCCGACCGGATCGGCATCATGAGCAATGGCGAGTTGCTGCAGGTGGGCAGCGCACGCGAGATCTACGAGTCACCCGGCAACTCATTCGTCGCCGACTTCGTCGGCAGCTTGAACGACTTCCGGCTCCGCGTGAGCGCGGTCGAGGGCCACCGGGCCATCGCCCGGCTGGGTGACGGCCAGCAGGTGGCGGTCGGCGTGACCGCGGACACGGAGGCCGGCTCCTCACTGCGGGTCGCGATCAGACCGGAGCGGGTGCGGCTTCGTTCTCCGGGAGACGATGGGGACCGGGGCCAGCGCAGCGAGGCAGCAGGCGATGCGGCACCGTCGGGCACGGAGGATTGTGCTGTGTTCGGCGTGGTCGGCGAGGTCATGTACCTCGGGCCCCTGACTCACTACCTCGTCGACACACCCGCGCTCGGCCGACTGGTGAGCCAGCAACTGAGCGAGCGGCAGCACGCACGTTTCCGGCCCGGCGACCAGGTTGTGCTGAGCTGGGAGGCAGACGGGGCCTTCGTGCTGTCGGACCAGGGTGATGACGACGGGAGGATGGCATGACGGCACCAGCCGTTCGGCTCACGCGGGAAACGGTCAGCTACCACTACGACCCGTCGCTCGAGCCCCGTGCCATAGTCTCACCTGGCACGACCGTCGTATTCGAGACCCACGACGCCCGGGCCGGGGTCCTGCTGGACCGCGGCTCCGGGTCCCTCTTCGAGCTCCCCCTGCCGACGCCGGGAAAGGGGAACCCGCTTACCGGCCCGCTGCTGGTGCGGGGCGCGGAGCCCGGTGACGCCCTGGTGGTGACGATCGAGCAGATCGTGCTCGACGACGCTGGCTGGTGCGGCGGCCACGCCCACGTCGGGCCGCTCGAGCCGGGGCGCGTCCCGCGGCCACTGGGGCGGATCTGCGCAGTAGCCGACGGCATCGTCCGTTTCACCGATACCATCGCGCTTCCCGCCGCCCCGATGATCGGATGTATCGGCACCGCCCCGGACGGATCCCCGCCCCTGTCGGGGCTGCCAGGACGATACGGCGGCAACATGGACCACCCCGCGATCGGCCCCGGCGCCACGGTGTACCTCCCGGTATTCGTCCCCGGTGCTCAGCTGTATGTCGGTGATGTGCACGCGTGCCAGGGCGACGGGGAACTGTCCGGCGTTGCGCTGGAGATCGGGGCGGAGGTCACCACCACGGTCGGCGTCCTGAAAGATGCCGGGCTGCGCTGGCCGTGGGCGCGGACGGCTGACCGAATCATGGTCATGACCACGGCGATGGACTTCGCCGACGCTAGGCGGGACGCGGTGGCGGAGATGCTGGCCGCGCTGGAAGACCAGCTCGGGCTCGCGCCGGCCGAAGGGCTGGCCCTCATCTCCGTGGCCGGGGACCTGCGAGTCGGGCAGGCATACGGCGGGATGGAGCTGACGCTGCGGCTGGAGATGCCCGCCTCGCTGGGTCTGTCTCCGGCCGGCCATCGCCATGCCAGCGGCGTTGCGGGCAGGCAGGGCAGTCCGGCATGATCATCGACGTCCACACCCACCTGACCTGGTATCCCGACCACACCAGCGAGCAGTTCGCCGCCGAGGCGCTCGCGTCGAAGCTGGTCAAGCTGCAGCAGTCCGGCGGCGAGGCATACTCCGCCCGGCTGGACCTGCACTCTTACGATGCGCGGCCCGACGATCATTGGGCAGCAAGTGCCAACGCTGACCGAGTTGTCGTATTCGGCATTCAAGCCCGGGCGACGGGCATCTGGGTGCCGAACGAGCTCATCGCTGAGTACGTGGCCGAGCATCCGGAGAAGCTCATCGGATGGTGCTCCGTCGACCCGAACGAACCTGACTGCGTTGAACAACTCGAATATTGCGTCAACAATCTCGGGCTTCGCGGCCTCAAACTCGGCCCGACCTACCAGCACTTCGACCCCATGGACCGCAAGCACTGGCCCTTGTTCGCAAAGGCAACTGAACTCGGCATCCCGACGATCTGGCACCAGGGGACGACCTTTCCCAGCGCCGCCCGCCTGCGCTGGGCTTCGCCGCTCCAGCTCGAAGACGTGGCCATGGACTTCCCTGACCTGCGGATCATCGTCGCGCACCTCGGGCATCCCTGGGAAGAGGACCTGATCGCGCTGCTCCGCAAGTCGCCGAGCATGTACGCCGACATCTCCGCGGTGCACTATCGACCTTGGCGGTACTGGCAAGCCATGGTCACGGCGATGGAGTATGGCGTGACGCACAAGCTGCTTCTCGCCTCAGACTTCCCCTCCGCCACGATTGAGAATGTCATCGCTGGCCTGCGGAACGTAAATCGTATTGTGGAAGGCACGAGTTTTCCCAAGATTCCGGTTGAAATTCAGGACCGGATCATCAGCGAGAACTGGAAGGCCGCATTGCCTGAATATCTTTAGGGCTTACCCGGAGACTCGGTCGCGGCGCTCAGCTGACGAATTGCCCGGCCGCCAGGGCATTCACCGGCTGGCCATCGCGCCACACAACGGTGCCGTTCACGATCACCAGGTCAACACCGGTTGCTCTTTCCACGGGCGCGTCTTCGGTGGCGCGGGCGGTTACCTTGCCAGGCCCGATGACGCACAGGTCGGCGGCAAGGCCGGGAGTGATCCGCCCGCGGTCGCGCAGGCCGTAAGCATCAGCGGCGTTCGCCGCCAGGTGGCGGGCCAGACGCTGGAATCCGGTCTCGTGCCCCCCAGCCAGGTAGTGCTCGGTGAGGCGGGCGAACGAGGCGAACCCGCGCGGGTGCGGCTGCTGGCCCTGGTAGATGCCGTCGGAGCCGGCGCAGTGCCGGTCATGGTCGGCGAGCCACGCGAGGCCCTCGTCGGTGAGGGTGGGCCGGTCCAGGTGGGCACCGACGTTGAGCTCAGCCTTCAGCAACAGGTCGAGAACCCACTCGCCAGCGGGCCGCGAGCAAGACGCGGCCGCCTGCGTGATTGACTGGCCGGCGAACTCGGCAGCGCTGTCGGGCAGGCAGCCAAGGTACAGGTGCTGGAGGTAGCCGTCTGTGAGCCGCTCCGTCGCGAGCAGCGCCGCGCGTTGCCGGGGGCTCGCGAGCGCAGCGAGGGTCTGCTCGAGCCCGCGGGTCTGCACGTCGGCGGGCAGCAGCAGCGAGGCGAGAATCGTGCTCGACCGACGGTACGGATACATGTCAAAGGTGACATCCACCCCGACAGCGTCGGCGGCCTGGAACGCTGCGGCGATGTCGGCTGGCGCCCCCCACAGGTGGCTGGCATGCACCCGCACGTCGGCGCGGCGCCCGACGGCCACCAGCTCGTCCAGCCCGGCTCTGACATCGGGTCCGTAACCGCGCAGATGCGAGACATAGGGCCGTCCCGCCGCCGCCAGCGGCCGGGCGAAATCGGTGACCTCTTCCACGCTGCCGAACCGGCTGGGCAGGTAGTCCAGCCCGCTAGACAAGCCGACCGCGCCTGCCGCCAGCGCATTCTCGACTTCCCGCTGCGCAGCGGCCCGCTCCGGTCTGCCCAGCGGCCCGGGTGCCATCCCCACGACGTTGTGGCGGATCGTCCCTTGCGAGGCGAGCACGGCCGCGTTCTGCGTCAGCCGCCCGGCCAGAGCGTCTCGGTAGCCAGCCACGCTGAGGTCACTGACAGGTTCCAGCTTCCCGTTGACCGGCGCGAAATACCGGTTGAGGTACCGCACCGTCTCAGGGTTCGCGCCAATCCATGACTGGCCGTCCTGCCCGACGACAAGCGTCGTCACCCCTTGAGCGAGAGCGCCATCGACCCGCCCCGTTGCCAGCAACTGCGCTTCCGCATGAACGTGCGCGTCGATGAATCCTGGGCAGACCACGCTGCCAGGAGCGAGGTCAATCACCTCCCAGTCAGCCGGGGGTGCGCCGACCAACCCGACTGAGGCGATCACCTGCCCATCGACCAGCACATCCGCACGCTGGACAGTGGCGGCGACGCCGTCGGCGACCAGTCCGCCGCGGAGCCAGATCCGAGAACCCATAAGTTGATCTCCTGCCCGTCCCTGTTCGCCATTGCGGGACCGTGGCGAAGGCGTGGGCTGTTAGACATCGCTTGGCGCAGGGGTGTGGGCGTTGGTGGCGAAGCGAAGAGAGGTAATGTCGGCTCGGTATACCATCCGCGCGAATTCGATCGATGCGGTCCCCGTGGTGTCGATGCGGGCAAATTCGCGGTAACTGGCCAGTATGGTCGGCGATCCGGCGCTGATGTCCAGCCGCTCAGCTTCGAACGGGCTTGCTGAGCTCACTTCTACGTCTATCTCAGAACGCTCTAGGTTGACGACGTCAGCAAACACGAGCGGCACCGTTCGTTTTGTCTGTGAACTAATGGCCCGCACCACTGCATCGGAAATGAGCGGCGAGATATATGAGTCACGGATGCCGATGGGATGGCCATCCACTTCAACCAGGCTCATTATGTGGGCAACGACTGCGCGGTCTGGCGGGATGCTGAGCACCTTTGCCAGGCGCTCGTCCACTTCGTCTTCCGTCGAGTCAATGATCCGATTGCGGATGTGCTCGGTATCAGCTACGAGAAGATTCCTGACCAGGCCGTCGATGCTGTAGACGACCTTCTTGGGAGCGACGAAGACACCGCGGCCCTTGACCTTGACGAGCTGCCCGTCGTTGGCCAGTATGGCGAGGGCGGGCCGGACGACAGCCCGGCTTACGCCAAATTCTGCGCCGATTTCACCTTCCGACGCAAACCGGTGCCCTGGCTGCCATTCACCGACTTCTATCCGTTCCTTGAGTATCTCGGTGAGCTGGATATACAGGGGTATGTGGCTCTTGAAGTTCAGTCGTCTTGTCACTTGGCCAGCGCCCCGAGCGCGCCGGCGACGAGGGTACCAGCCCGGAACACCGCGACCCGAGACCGGTCATCTTCGAGAACGCGGATGTCCTCCAGTGGGTTCGCGCGGAATACCACCATGTCGGCCTCGCGGCCTGGCTGTATAGTCCCGGTCACGTCCCCGACTCCCAACGCTTTGGCTGGCACGCTCGTGAGTGACTTGAGCGCCTCCATGGGTGACATGCCGACCCAGTCGACGTATGCCTGCACCTCCTTCAAGGCACCCCCCTGCGGGAAGCCGGGAACTCCTGCGTCCGAGCCGGCGATGATGGTAGCTGAGGCACGATAGGCGCGACGGACGCTTTCGATGTGATGTTCTCTCGTGCTTTTCTGGAGTTCGACGATCGCTCGTGGTATGCCGACGTCCTCGCCCCAGTCCGCGAGGCCGACGTAAAGCGCCAGCGTCGGCGAGTACGCGATGTTCTTGGCGAGCAATAGCTCGAGCCCCTCGTCATCCATGAAAATGCCGTGCTCGATCGTCCGTACTCCGGCTCGGGCGGCCTTGAGTACACCCATACGGGATTCCGCATGAACCGCAACGGGCCGGTCCTTGCGGTGCGCCTCGTCGACGATCGCCGCGAGTTCCTCCTCGGATGTGGTATCCCGGTCAGCGGGGCACATCGGGTTGAAGCCTGTTCCGCTGGTCTCGGTCTTGATCCAGTCGGCCCCGTCTTTCACTTGCTGCCGGACCTCGTCCCGCGCCTCCCACGGCCCGCTGATCGTGGTGCCGTGACCGTAGCGGTAGTGCACTCCCTCGAACAGGTGGCTGGGATGCCCATCGAGCAGCCCGCCCACGGTGGTGATGATGTTCCCTGCGGCCAGTACCCGGGGACCGGGGACGGTGCCGTCGTTGATGGCGTTGCGGATGGTCACGCCGATGTTTGCCCTGGAACCCAGATCGCGGACGGTGGTGAACCCCAGTTCCAGCAGGCGGTGAGCGCTGGTCACCGCATCGACAGTGGCCTCCGGGATCGACTTAGCGATCTCGAGATCGTAGAGGTCCTTCGCGTCGCTATAGATCAGGTGGCAATGCGAGTCGATAAAGCCTGGGCAGATGAACAGACCCTGGCAATCGATGACCTCGTCATCGCCAGCTGGTCCGAGCTCGCTGCCGACGTCGACGATCATCTTGCCCTCAACCTGTACTGACCCGGTGTAGCTCGTGTCCGCTACGCCGTCGATGATCGTCGCTCCCTGCAGGAACCTACGGGCCACCGCGCTCCTCCTCCGGCGTGACATATCCGCACGCAGACCAGGCCTTATGGCCCAGTGCGGCGTGAACCTTGACAAGCGGGAGTCAACCTATCATCCTAGGCTCCTATCTGCTACCTGCCCGTCGCCGTGAGGAGCACGCCAGTGGAGGAGCAAGGATCGCAGTACCTGGATGACGACGCCTACCTCGAGGAGCTCGGCGTTCAGCCCAAGCTCAGGAGGGGCCTCAATCTGGTCGAGCAAGGATTCTTCGGAATTGCCTTTCAGGGTCCGACGGCCGGATCAATTCTTGTTACTTCTGCGGCCTTCGCAGTCGGTGGGCCCGCGTTCATCTGGGTGTTCCCGATCTGCCTCGTGTTCCAGACGGTCATGGCACTTCAGTGGGGCGAGCTAGTCTCGCAGTACCCCATCACAGGCGGCATTTATCAGTGGGCGAAGTATCTCGGCGGAGAGTGGTGGGGATGGCTGACCGCGGTCTTCTATACAGCTTGCGTCGTCATCATCCAGCCTCTGCTGGGCGTCATCGTGAACGTGGTGCTCAACGGATTGTTTCCGAGCATCGCGTTTAGCACCAAGAACTCGATCATTATCGCCGTCATCCTGACCCTGGTAGCCGGAATAGTCATCAGCACCAGTGTGCGGCTCGCGGGCCTGCTCAACGGTGTCGGCGTGGTCTTGGAGCTGTTTGTTCTCTTCGGGGCGACGATCATCCTGCTGTTCCATACGAAACAACCTGTACACATCATCTTCAAGACCGCTAGCGTGCAGGGACACGGCAGTTACATCGTGCCTTTCATCGTTGCGCTGGCTCTGGAGCTCACGCTGCTCACAGGATTCGAGAGCGCCGGGTTCTTCTCGGAAGAAGTACGCCGCTCGCGAACCGATGGCCCCCGGGCCATCCTGATGGCCTGCATCGGTACGGCCATCTTCACCGGGCTGTTCGCCTTCGCGATGCTCCTGGCCACACCGAACATCTCCGCCGGGATGGCGGCTGGCGCTGGCTGGGTGCCGCAGACCCTGCATTCCGCTCTGGGAACCGCGGGAGAAGACACGATCCTGGCCGCCGCCCTGGTGGCCCTGGTCAGTACCGCGATCGCGAACATGGGTGCCATGACGCGGCTGATCTTCGGCATGAGCAGAGACCGCTTCCTGCCTGGATCTGCAGTCCTCGGCAAGGTATCCAGCCGTACCGGCGAGCCGTTCTACACGGTCGTGCTCTGCGTTCTGCTGAGCTTCATCCCGATCCTGATCATCACCAAGATCACCGTTGTGGTGGACGCAGTCGCCGGACTGCTGCTCGCGACCTACCTCATCACGGCCGGGACTTCGCTGCCACGGCGACTGCGCCGGTGGCCGGATCGGCCCGCTCCCTTCCGCCTCGGCAAGTGGGGCCTGCCGCTGACGGTGATCGGGCTGGTGTGGGTGGCGTTCGCCCTGACCGTCACTGCTTGGCCTCGGGACATTACCAACCCTGTCTTCGGTCCTACACGCGTGATCTGGGAGATCGGCGGGGGCCTTGTCATCCTGGCCGGGCTCGCATGGGTGGTCAGGTCCCGCAGGACGGTGCCGCAAGCCGGTGCCGCTGCATCAGCCGACGCGGATGCCAGCGTGACCACGGCAGAGCCATGAACAACGTAGCTGTCTCAAACGTCAACTGCCGGGACAGACCGAGCAGGCACTCATCATCAGAAGGCGGTCCAGCATGGCTAACGCGGTACCGGCGAGTCCATGGGGGCCCGCTGACCAAGTCGGCGCAGCCAATCAGCTGACGCAGGACCTTGTTAGCCGGGCGCTCCGACTGGCGACGAGCGGACGGGTCTTCGACCTGAGCTTCCCGGTCTCTATGCAGGCTCCGACTCATCCGGTTTACCTCACGCCCTACTTCATCTGCCTGAATCACCAGCCATGGGCCAGCGAGAAATACGAGCGGGAGAACGCGGGCGCCACCAACGGGATCGGCTGGGCGCAGGAGCGCATTGAGCTGGACATGCACACAGGGACTCATGTGGACGCGCTCGGGCACGCCACAGCCTCAGGGCGGGCCTTCAACAATTTCCCCCTGCTGGACGTCTACGGCAACTGGGGACTGCTGAAGCTGGGAATCGAGAATCTCCCGCCCCTCCTGACCCGCGGCATCCTCGCGGACGTGGCGGGTTACCGAGGTCACGACATGAAAGCTGGCGATGCCATCTCGGCCGACGAACTCCGCGCGGTGCTCCGGGCACAGCGAGTCGAAGTCCGCCCCGGCGACATCGTCATGGTCCGCACGGGCTGGGCACAGTACTGGGGAGTCGACAATGACAAGTACATGCTCGGCGGCTGCCCCGGGATCAGCCTTGATGCCGCCCAGTGGCTGGCGGCGAGCGGCGTCATCGCCGTCGGCGCGGACCAGGCAGCGGTCGAGGTATGGCCCTCCGAGCGACCAGGAGACGTATTCCCGGTGCACGTGGAACTGCTCGTCAAGTCCGGCGTGTACCTGATCGAACAGGCGCAGTTGGAAGAGATCGCGCGTGAGCGCCTGTACGAGTTCCTGATCGTGTGCGTCACCCCGAAGTTCGCCGGCGCCACAGGCTCGCCGGTCCGGCTCCTGGCCATCGCATAACGGCTAGCGCGACCCGAAGACAGCCTGTCAGTGCGGATCGCTACGCTACCGCGCAGTCCGACATCGTCGTGCAGAACTTCCGGCCCGGGGTCGTCGAGCGCCTCGGGGTCGGCTTCGAGGATCTGCGGAAGCGAGCACCTGGCATACGGATCGATATCTGCCTACGGGGCAAGCGGCCCATGGGCCAGCCGTCCCGCGAATGACATCATCATGCAGGCGGTCACCGGCATCATGAGCATTACCGGCGAACCCGACGGCGGGCCAGTCAAGGTCGGAGCTCCCGTCGCTGACTACGCCAGCGGCCTGACGCCTGCTATCCGGGCTCCTCGCGGCGATGCTGGTGCGAGACGAGCACCTACGAGCCGGACGCCAGCAGGCTAGCCCACCAGGGCGCGTTGCTTCCGGAACTGGAGGACGAGTTCCGCAAACGCACCCGGGACGAGTGGCTCGAGATCCTAGGGGAGGGCGATGTGCCCGCTAGCGCGATCTACGACCTCCGCGAGGCGATCCAGTCCGCGCAGGCCCAGCACAATGACCTCATCCAGTGGGTCGTCAATCCCGACAACGACGAGGAGCGGGCCGGCACGGTCCGAAGCCCGATCAGGAACGGCGCCTGGCCTGCGGCGAAGCGAGAGCTGACGCGATGGGCCGCGGCACCCCGGCGTCGGTGCGATCACCCCAGCTCACTCCCGAGGAAGGCATCATGACGCGCATATGCGACTGCGGATCTGCGTGCAGACCGGCAGGTCAGAGCGGGCTCGGGCGATCGATGAGTGCGGTCGGGGGCGCCGCGGGGGCAGTTCGTGGGGCAAGTCGCATGGGGACGTCGGCGGCGGCCTTCACGATGGCGCTCGCGCGGACAGTCCCGGTTGAGGAGGACTGCCCCAGGCCTGTCCCGCCGGTCGGAAGACTTCGCGACATCCCGTTGCCGGCAATGACGGGACTGCGGCCGAGCATGCCGATCGCTCAGCTGGCGGGTGCGCCCTGGACGTCAGGCCGTTACGTCACCCCTTTCACTCCGCGACCGCTGCCCTACTAGGGCGACAATATGGCTCGTTCGGCGCGCATGTACGGGTGGGTCGGAGGTGCAGTAGATCCGGCACCGAATTGTCGATCTGCTCGCCTGGGTGTCCGCAATCTCGGCTTGCCGCATCGCGTCCCGGCCTCGGCCACGGTTCACGGAGCGTTACGCCGGGTGATGGGCTGGCCCGGCCCGCCCCAGGTTGGTCCGGACGGCCACACTGAATCGGGTGGGCCGGCCTGGGTGGGTTGCCACACGCGGATCATCCCAGTCCGTGGCGTCGTTTGCGCCCCCCCACACGATTCGGCCCGGCCCGGTTCCGGCCAGACCTCGGCGGCGTGACATCCACTGCCTGCGGCGGCGCCGCATCCGCCCCGCAGGGTCCGGCCGAAGATGCCGTTTCCGGCGGCTTGGTGTGAGGACGAGGATCACCGGCGCTGATGCTGGGTTCGGATGGGCCGGCCGCTGAGCTCCTACCGAGGCTCGTGGGCGAGCAGCCATGTCACGGCCTGGGCGGCTGACCAGCCGTTGGGGTGGTGCTGGAGCATCGCGTGCACGCCGTCGAGGTCTGATCCAAGCGTGACCAGCGGATCCTCGGCATAGCCGCTGGCGCGGCGGGTCTGGCCGAGCCCGACGTTGGCCAGCAGCGCGTTGCACAGGCAGGACCGGCCGGCTGTGTCTGCGGCATCGCCGCCCTTGCGGAGGTACATGTGGACGGGTTCGCCTGGGCAGCGGTAACCCACGGCACCGTCGGGCCGCAGGTAGGGCACGCGCAGGTGACCCAGGTCGCACAGCCGCGGCCGCGCGTCATACCGCTGCGGGTCGGCCAGGGTGCCCGGCAGCTGGGCGATCTTGAACGGGAACCCGGTGGGCGAGGCAGCCGGGTCGGTGCGCACACGCAGCGTGCCGTCGCGGACCTCGCCGAGCAGCTGGGAGCGCAGGCCGGGGCGCAACCCGGACTCGTCGCTGAGGGCGAACAGGGTGCCCACCTGCACGCCGGCCGCGCCCGCCGCTTGGGCCTCCTGCAGCCTTGCTGGGGTGCCGTAGGCACCGGCAAGCCAGAACGGGAGGCCGATCGCGGCCAGCCTGGCCAGGTCGGCGTCGTCACGCGGGCCGTAGCGGGGCTGGCCGTCGCCGTCCAGGGTGAGCCTGCCCCGCGGTGGAGCGTTGTGTCCACCGGCCGGTGGTCCCTCGATGACGAAACCATCGGGCCTGATCGAGGGATCGCGGGCGAGGTACTCCGCCAGGACGTGCGCGGAGACGATGGCCAGAAAGGCCGGGCGCTGCAGCGGCGGCAGGGTCTTGCCGAGCAGGGCGGCGGGATCCAGTTCGACGGTGTGCCGCTGGCCCTCGGGCATGCCGATGACATCGACCGGCAGGCTCACCGGCTCGTGCCGGGCCAGCGCGCCGAGCAGCCGGGGCAGTTCCCGCGGGATGCCGGCGCCCACCAGAACCACGTCGGCGCCGGCGAGCATCGCGCCGTAGGCCGCAGCAGGCGTGGCCATCTGGACCTTCTCCAGGAAGTTCACCCCCACCGGGCCATAGTGACCCTGCCTGGCCAACCAGACCTCGGCGAAGTTCGCTACGACGGCGAGTTCCTGGGCGCGCGGGTTCTGGCGCAGCCTGAGCCTGGGAACCGGGGCATACGGCATCCCTGGCTCACGGCCACCCGCGCGGAAGTAGCGGTCCAGGACACGCGCGGCGACGTCAGGGACGGGGAAGGCGGCCAACGCCGCACGCGTGTGACCGCCGGGGTCGCCGTCTTGGAGCCGGCGAGCCAGCACAACGTCTAGGGCCGTACCCGACACGACGCCGAGCTGGCCAGTGGCGGACACAGCGCGGGCCAGTGGCCAGGATGAAACGGCCACGCCCATGCCGCCCTGGATGAGGGCGGGCAGCGCCCTGGCGTCTGGCATCAGCATGGAGCCCCCTACCTACGGCTACGTAGGTTACGTTAGCGTAGATTCCTCGGCACGAGGGATGGCAGGGTGCAGGAAGAGGCGCTGCGGCAGATCGAACCGCAGAGCGAGGCGGCTTCGCGATCCACAGCAATCGCCCCGGCCCGCGTGCGCCGGCCACTGGCCACTGGCCCCTGGCAGGCACGGGCGGCCCATCTTCGATGCCAGGCCCTTCCGCGCCGGCCGGGGAACTTACGGTGACCGAGGCAGACAGTGGCCGGACCATTCACCTGCACATCGGACAGCGGCTGCGGGTCGTGCTCGGCGGCCGCGGCGAGCAGTGGCACCGGCCGGCCAGCCCCGGGCCGTCCCTGCACCTGGCCGCCGCGTCCGGCGGGTACCCCAGCAGCCGCCCTGCCGATGCCGTCTTCATCGCCGCCCGGGCAGGTACCGCATCGCTGGTACCGCTGGAAGCACTACGCGCCGAACCTCTGCCCTAGCATGTTCGGTTCTGCGGCGAGCCGCGGCCGAGTCGACCTGGTCAATGGCCACAATCCACCTGATTAGTGCTGTGCTGCGCGATCTTAGCCACGCTGGTCGGTTGGCGCGGCCATGCTCATCGCGAGCAGCATGACGGCGGCGAGCTGCAAGCAATGGCGCCGCCTCGCACCCGGCGGGCACGCATGTTGTCCTGCAGCGAGGAAACGTCGCGGGGAATGGCTGGAAGCTCGTCGCCTGGGAGGACAGCCGGGGAGTGCTCGAGTAGCCGGTCAGGAACCCGGCTAGGGCCAGCTTCTCGGACTCGGAGAACGCCGGCTCGATCACGGCCAGAGCAGCGGACGGCGGAATCGTGGTGAGCTCACACACAGGGCGGCACGCAAGCTCAGCACCCGAATGACTCTGCGCGCCGTCGTCCGCAGACGGAACGGCGCTGTTCCGGCACCGCAGACCACGTTGTGCGCGGGCCGGCCGAGCGCGGCGGCCAGCGCAGCACTGACGGCCTCCCTGGCGCGTCTTTCGAACAGAGTTTCGCCCAGCCCGGGGCCGGGGCTATCGTTAGGGTATGGATGCGATGCCCTGGCCCGCGCCGGCGAGCAGGCCGGCCCGGAGCTGGTCCGCCAGCTCATGCGCGATCTCGGCCTGGTTGCCTGCCAGCCGCGGCCGTGGCGGCACTCGCTTACCGAGCAGGGCCCGGCCGGGCCTATCCCGGATCTG